>JAFZLK010000077.1 GCA_017551515.1 Bacteroidales bacterium
CTCGGGGCTGACAATGCTGTTCGTACGACCGATTTCGTAGGTTGCAATGATGTTGCTGCCCGACGGGTTCTGTATGTCGGCGAGAAGCACGAACTTGCCTTCGCAGACATATTCCGATGCGCAGATGCCGCCTGCCAGCGACGAGTTACTGAGACCTATGTCGTCAAGGTAGTGGGTCTTGTCGGTGTAGTCGGCGTTGCCTATGCTGAACTGCCTTATGTATGCCGACGGACCGTTGTTCTGCGAAGCCTGCGAGAACAGCCACAGGTACGGACCTCCCGGCGACAGGTTGTCGTATGCGGAGCTATAGACGTTCATCAGGTCGCTACGGATTTGGGTTGACACGCCAGTTGCTGTATCAATGCTGTAGAGCGAGTTCCAGTCGCCTGCAAGCAGGTTTCCGTTCTGTCTGTCGAACGAGCAGTGGCGGATGTTGCTGACGTCGGTTGAGATGCTGTCAACAAGCGTCTGGTTGTCCAGGTCGAGCTTGAAGATGATGTTGGTAGCCTCCGTGCCGTAGAAGTAGGTTCCGTCGTATGACAGGTTCCTAATCATGCCGACATTCTCAATGTAGAAGGTTTCAATATACTCTCCGTCTGGCGTGTAGCGGTTGAACTCGCCTGGTCTTTGCCACGACGACGTGTAGATGAAGAAGCCGTCTGTTGCGATTGCCTGCTCTGCGTTGAACCGGGTGCTGAAGGTCTGTATGCTGTCCCAGAGTGCCCTGGAATTCCTGCGCTGGTGTGTTTCCTCGTCGTATGGTAGCAATGCAAGGCTGTCGTATTCGCTTACAGAACTCCATACCAATGCCGTGTTGCCTGTATTTGTGATGGTTATGGAATCGTATTGAGCCAGATACGGGTAGGATGTTACCGAAATGCTATCGACACCCATTGAAATCTCTGGCTTGTAGAGAGCAATACTACGCGTAGTATCAGATTGAACATCAAAGATTTCACTATATGACACATAACCTACCGCCGAAACTCTCAGCGATTTTCTTCCGCGCGGTACTGTCAGCGAATATTCGCCGTTGCCGTTTGTCCTTACCACAATATTTCCAAAGTTGACCTTTGCGTTTGGAATTGGATCGTCGGTATTTACATCGGTAATGATGCCCGTAATCGTTCCGCTACAGTTGTTTGCGTAGGTAAGCATGAGGGTTACTATGCTGTCGCAGCCGTTGGCATTGACAAGCGTAACATGGTATGTTCCTGCCTCGGTATAGGTTTGTCCCTCGTACACATACGGCACGCCCGAACACATCTGGTCGGCAAACTCGCCAGTACTGCTACTGTTAATAATAAGATGCAGATTTACAACCGAATCGCATCCGTTGACGCTTTGCAATGTATGTACATAGTCGCCTGTTTCGGTGTAGGTCTGTCCGTACCACTCGTAGCTGTTGCAGGCTGTAACGGTGTCGTCGCTTTCGGTCGGCTGGTTGATAGTCAGGTACAGGTTTGCAACCGAGTCGCAGCCATTGGCGTTGGCTTCAGGCATTGTGAACTGATAGTTTCCGCTTTCTGTGTAGGTAGTACCGTTCCACTCGTAGCTGCCACAGGCTGTAACCGTATTGCTGCTTTCGGTGGGCTGGTTGATTGTAAGGTGGAGGGTTACAACCGAGTCGCATCCGTTGGCAGCGGTAAATGTCTGCTCGTAGTTACCAGATTCAGTAAATGTCTGGTCGTTCCACTCGAACATAATGCATGATGTCCGTTCAAATTCGTAGGCTACTGGCAAATTGACAGTTACAGAAACCTCTGCACTTGCAGTACATCCATTGTCAGCTGTACCAACCACCGTATAGGTTGTGGTGACGGTCGGTGTTGCTGTTACTTCGCTTTCGTTTGTTGACAAAAGTCCAGTTTCGGGAGTCCACTGATATGTTACTGCACCAGTTGCTGTCAGTGTTGTGCTTGCGTTCAGGCAGATGGTTTCTTCAGACGCAGAGGCGACAACATCAGGAGCGGAAATATCCTGAGTAATTGAAATGGAAGAAACTGCCGTACAACCGTTTGCTCCTGTGACTGTTACAATGTATGTACCTGCCTGCGTGACAGTCTGATTTGCGGCTTCGTTCCATTGCGAATCGCTCCACGCATACAACTCCCCACCCTGAGCCGTAATTTCAATAGATTGAGTACTACAAGTCAAAGTTGCTGTTCCAGTAATATTTTCAATGTTGGCATTAGGCGTGGTCAAATCCTCGGTTATATCTATGCTTGTCGTACTTGTACAGCCGTTTGTCGCCGTTCCCGTAACCATATATGTGCCTTCAGCCGAAACAGTCAAGGTTGATATTACAGCGCCACTACTCCACTGGTACGAAACTGCACCGCTGGCTTGCAAAGGTATCTCTGTTACAGCACAGGTAATTTCGGTTTCGTCAGATGTAATCTGGACATTGGGTGCGTCGGTGTCGTTGCTGATTTCAATCTGAGTAGTTGAAGAACAACCGTTAGCATCGGTGACGGTAACGGTATAAACTCCCTCATCGCCAATGATATTTTCGGCTGTTGACATTCCATTTGACCACAGGAAAATCGTTCCGCCAGTTGCCGTGAGTGAGATTTCAGTAATGCTACAAGTGATTGCCGTTTCGCCAGTGTTGTTTGCTATTGTTGCATTAGGCAATGCGTTGACCTCAACTTCAATGTCATCCGTACTCTCAAACGGCTCACCGTTGCTACACGAATTTGCATTCAAGGTTGCCGTGTAGGTGTAAGTATTTACAACTGTTGGCGTTACGGTTATGCGCTCGCCGTCAGTCGTAAGCAAACCTGCTCCTTCTGTCGGACTTGCCGACCAAGTTACAGTGTAGCCTGTTCCTGCATTCGAAACATTTGCTTGCAGAACGACATCATTGCCGAAGCAGACAGCGGTTTCGGCAGAAATTTCAATTGCTGGCGTATCGCCAATGACAACGGTCACAGAAGCTACTGCCGTACATCCATTTGCATCGGTAACGGTTACCGAATACGGTGTTGATTCTGTTATGTTCTGAGTTGTGAATGTGGCGTTAGACTCATCGTTAGACCACAAGTATTCGTAGTCGGCAGTTCCGCCCAAGACATTTGCAGTTAGCGTGGTGCTTGTGCCTTCGCAAACCGAAAGCGAACCCGAAATTTCAACTGTCAATGCTGTTGGTTGAGTGATATTTGTCGTAGCTGTTGCAACACATCCATTTGCATCGGTTACAGTTACTCCATATACAGATGCTTCGACATCGGTTAGGTTTGCTGTTGTTTCGCTGTTACTCCACAAATATGCGTAAGGCGTTGTTCCTCCTGCAATTGTGCTGACAATGTTAGTTGTTTGTCCGTTACAGAGAATTTCATCTGCCGACAAAGAAACAGTAAGTTCATCGGGTTGAGAAATAGTTACACTTGCTGTTGCTGTACAACTATTTGCATCGGTGACCGTTACGGAATAGTCGCCTACTACAAGGTCATTAACTACCTCGGTTGTTGCATTGTTACTCCAAGCGTATTCATACGGTGAAGTTCCAACGGAGACAGTTACCTCCGCACTACCATTGCTTTCTCCATTACAAGTAACATTTGTAGGTGCTATGCTTACCGTAGGTATTGGATACATTGTCAAATGCAGATATACCACGCTGTCCTTGTCGGTTCCCAAGGTAAATGTCTCCTCGTAATCGCCAGTTGCGGTTAATGTCTGAGTACCGAATGTATATTGTTCACCGCAGTAGTTTACAGTATCGTAAGCATAAATAGTCGTGCCTTTTACGCAGCGAACACTGAAGGCAATGTACTTTCCGTGGAGACCTCTGTTCACGTTAATCGAATTGTAATCACCAAAACGGGTATATGCAGAAGTGCTGTTATACTCTCTAGCACTCCAAAAATAGTCGTATTCGCCGAAATAGATATAATAACCGTTATAGTAGCCAGCGGGCAATGCACCGAAACCACTATAACCAAAGTAAGACGAATTTGTAAGCATACCGCCCGACCACGAACTGAAATTTCCTGCCAGTTGTGCACCTGCATTGTCAATTCCTCCAAGTGCATTTGTCAACTGCGTCCATTCTGCATCACTCGGCAAGTGCCATCCGTTAGGACATATACCCTGTACTCCACTTGGATTTGCTGTACTGCTGCCTGCTCCGTTCATTGCAGCAGGCCAGTTGTACAAGTAGCCATAAGTAGCAACATTTGCTTCATTGCCATTTGGATAATAATAGTATGATTCTGTTTCGCTCGTTTCTTCTCCCAATGAAACTTCATCCCCTGCATATTTCAAGTTCTCCGCCATCCAAGTCTGCTCACCGATTTGAATTGTATAATAGTTGGTGTTGTCGCGGTCATCTGTAAACGAGCCGTATGTAAGGAACGACAGAGTATCGCCACGAACAGTGCCGTACTCGCTTGTGATTTCGGCTGTATAGTAGTATTGTGTTTCGGGGCTAAGGTTGTCGAGCAACAGGGTTACTATATTGCCGTTAACAGTCGGGGTTGCATTGGCAATTGCCGACATTTCGGTGCGGCTTGTGCCATAGTAGAATGTATAGTTGGTTACATCTGCGGGACTTCCCGAAAGAACTTTTGCCCTCAGTGTCGCCGATGTATTTGTTCGTGTATCGGGATAAAGTGTAGCAACGTCTGGCGGTAAACTCTTTACACAGCGGACACTTTGGGCTTGGGATCCATCAATTGTGCCGTATATTAAATTATTCCTATCATTTTCGACGGTGAAGTTAATTGCCCAGTCACTACCGCCGGATTCACTACTAGAAGCACGGAAACGAGCAAAAGTTCCTGGTCCTATAAATTCAATCCCTGCTGGCACAGCGGCAAAACCGCTTTCACCAAAGTCCGGTGATTTTGTAATTTGTGAACCATTTTGCCACAAGTCATAATTACCTGCCAATCTAGACACATTACCAGTCCCTATGTAATCTCTCAATTGATACCATTCTGCCATACTCGGCAAATGCCATCCGTTTGGGCAAATACCCTGCACCCCACTTGGATTTTCGTTGCTGCTGCTTGCTCCGTTCATTGCAGCAGGCCAGTTGTAGAGATAACCATAGATTGGAACATTCGCCTCGTTTGCATTGGGATAACCGGGATAATAACGGTAAGCAATTTCATCGCTTGTCGTTTGGTTGGAATTATTATCATATGCCATAAGAGGAATATCACCTTCGTATTTCAAGTTTTCCGCCATCCAAATCTGTTCACCAATATTTATTGTATAATAGTTTGTTCCGTCACGAACATCAACGAACGAGCCGTATGTATAGAACGAAAGGGTGTCGCTTCGACCTGTTCCGTATGCGTTTGTTGCCTCTGCCACAGCATAGTAGAGAGTTCGTGGTTCAAGGTTGGGAGCAGTAACAACAAATGTGCTGTCCTCGTCACTGAAAATTGTCTGATCGGTTATTTCGCTAAGGCTGTTTAGTTCAGTACCAATGTAAAATTTGTATGAATCAAGTTCTCCGTTAAAATCAACTTTTGCCTTTAGTCCTACCGATATTGTGTCGCGCCAAGTTGGATAGTAAAAGGTAATGTCTGGCGCTCCCAATGTTCTGAAACTAAGAATTTTGCCATAACCTGTAGCATCTTCGTTGGCAGCGAAAGCCTGGTAATAATACCTAGTGCCTTCTGTAAGATCAGTAAGATTATAGCTGAAATTGTTGCTTAAATCGTCGCTCGGCAGTGAATCGGTAAGGCTGCTGCTATTAGTGCCGAACTTGAATCCGCGTGCGGTAATTTCTGAAATTCCGCTATGCTGTATGCTTCCGTTAAGGGTTGCCGAGGTGGTTGTTACATTGGTGGCTGAATTTGTTGCAACAGTCGGCTCTATATTCTTTACACAGCGGATACTGTACCCGAAACCCTTACTGTTTCCGTTTCTGTCCATGCTGGCATTATTGTGGTATATGCTGCGGTCGTACGCGCTAGTGCTATTGTACTCGGTAGAACTCCAGAAATAAGCTGATTCACCGAACCCGTAATAAGTATCCAAGTAGTGGCCAGCGGGCAAAGCGCCGAAACCACTGGCATTGAAGTTCAATGAACCTGTAAGTATTCCTATCGACCACAAATTGGATTTTCCTGCCAATTGTGCACTTGCATTGTCTATTCCTCCAAGTGCATCTGCCAACTGCGTCCATTCTGCATCGCTCGGCAAATGCCAGCCAATTGGACATACTCCCTGCACACCACTCGGGTTTACGTCACTGGAGCTGTCTCCATTCATTGCCGCAGTCCAGTTGTAAAGATAGCCGTAGGTGGCAACATTGGATGCATCGTTGTTTGGATTGTAGCGATAGGCAACCTCCGTACTGGTCGTTGTGATAGTACCAAGCGGAATGTCGCCATCGTAGCGCAAGTTCTCCGCCATCCAAGTCTGGTCACCGATTTGAATTGTGTAGTAGTTGGTGTTGTCGCGGTCGTCGGTCATTATTCCGCAGGTAGTGAACGACAGCGTATCACCACGAAGTATGGTAGAGTTATCCTCGGCTTCGACTGTATAGTAGTATTGTGTCTCGGGACTAAGGTTGTCGAGCAACAGGGTTACTATATTGCCGTTAACGGTCGGGGTTGCATTGGCAATTGCCGACATTTCGGTTCTACTTGTGCCATAGTAGAATGTAACATTAGTTGCATTTATGCTCTTTGCCATCAATGTTGCTGTGGTATTTGTACGCACATCTGGATAAAGGGTGGTTATACTGGCATCTGCTAATGTTATGCTTACATTATCGATTGCCGCTGGAGGTTGTGAACCGCCACTACCATCGGTCTTCCAAAAGAACACAATATTGTATGTGCCAACTTCAAAAATGGTTTCTATAGTTTCGCTCTGCCATTCGGAACTTTCATTCAAAACTCCAAGTCCGCCGTCGAACCAACCTTCTGGTGTAGTGTTATTGCCTGAAGTCATACCATTCGATGCGCCTGCCGACAGGTCGGGGTTGAGCGATGCGGGGACAATAAAAGCCCTTAAATTGTCGTATTTGGTTTCTCCATTTGCCATCCAGTCGAAACTTACTTTATAGGAAGCGCTTTCTGTAACTTCAAAGGCGCGGTAGGCATATACGTATGTCACTGAAGTGTTGGTATAGGCATTGGTAACGCCGTTATCGTTAGTTATGTACAGACCTTTTTCGCCACCGTTGTTTGCCGCCGTGCCTATGTACCACTGGTTGGTCTGTGTACCATTGGCGAGTACCCAATTATTGTTTTCGGTAATTTCCTCGAAACCGCAGGTGTATGGGAGTGTCGCAGGTAAGATAATCGTATTGAAAGAGGTATCTATCCAGTCTTCCGCACCACAAGCCGACTGAACATACACATAATAGGTTCTTTCGCGCATAAGTTCTGTCAAATCCAATGATGTAGAACTGATTTCATTGTCGAATATGTCTGCCGTTGCGGTCATATCTGACATTTCCGTTGACGATACCTTTACATTATAAGAAGTTTCAAGATAGCGCTGTTCCCACGAAATTGTAGCAAATACATCTCCAATATTGCTAACCGTAATTCTCTCCGGATTGGGGCAAGCATTTTCATCATTTGCTATTGTCACCGTCCAATCCTGAGAGCTTTCATCCTCGGCTGTTACTGTATATACAACTGGGTTTGTAAAATCCTGTGGAGTACCACTTGCAGGACTTATTGTAGCCATTGGCGAAACGGTAATGGTTGGAATTATGTTGCTTATGTCATAGTCCCACGCGGCGTATGCATTAACAGTATGATTTTCAACATCTATTATTGACTCGCCCTGCTGTCCGTCGAATGAGAACGAAAGTATGCTGTTGGCTGATGAAGCTACCAATGCTTTGCTTACATTAACAGTCCACTCCCTGCTTGTAACGCCGTTGGCAGCAGTAACAATATAGGTAACAGGCGATGAAAAATCCTGTGCGACACCGCTTTCAGGGTTGATGCTTGCGCCTTCGGAAACTGTAATTGTAGGTACAAGTCCGTTGAGACTAGCAGTGGAGTACGAAACCACACTGGTAACAATTGCCGCAGAACTGTCAATAACTGGCACCTCGGCATCTTCTGCAAACGAGAATTCAATAATATTGGCTTCGGAAGAAAGGTAACGAACATTTACATCATCAATCGACAAATAATAATTATTTGAACTTCCTTCGTATTTGAATACAATGTAATAATGACCTGTATAACTGGTTTCGGTAGCAAAATTGACTGTCGCGGATGTATTCTCGGTTACCTGCTCAAGCGACCTTACATCAATATACGATGCATCAAGGTCGGAAAGGTCATCTGCAATTCCGACATGAAGAATACCGTTGCTGGCAGTTGTACCTTCGTTCTTATATTTGAACTCAAGGATGAGATTTTCAATGTTATTGTTGAACTGTGGCAGAACCGCGTATGCAGGTGTAGAACCACTCGACTTGAAGAACAAGCAATTGCCGCTAACTGCGTATGTTGAAGATGCAGACAGGAACATCTGTGGATAAGCCGATGTATTTGCGCTCATATTTACGAAATACCAACAGTCTGGCATTGTATGGTTTGGATAACCAGTTGGTGCACTTGTTCCTGTAACATTACCAGTATATGAATCAAAATTATCGGAATATGGATTATCTGAACTTACAGTTATTGCATCGCAATTGGTTTTGAAAGATTTGCTTTGCCACATACTATTGTCGCTGTCGGAACAAATGGCACGAATATATGCATAATATGTCGTTGATGGATTCAAATCCATAGCCATGTAGGATGAATCATATACTGTTGTAGCATCTGTATAGTTTTCTAGCACTGTATTACTGAGTTCCGTATCCGAAACTATAATTTCCCAGACAGAAGCTGTTCCTGATTCGTGCCAATTTATGTCGGCCGAAGAAGTTGTAATATTTGTCGTTCTTATGTCGGTTATAGATAGACACGTAAGCTTGCGTATGCTGACGTTGTCGATTGCTGCCGGCGGATTGCTTCCTGATGAATTATCATTTTTCCAGAAGAAGACAAGATTGTATGTACCTGCATTAAGTTCCGTTTCAAAGCTTGCGTTCTGCCATTCCGATTGCAACGCCAATGCACCAAGTCCGCCATCTATCCAGCCAGCAGGTGTAGTATTAGTGTTTCCCGACATCCCATTTACTACTCCAGCTGACAAATCGGGATTTAGCGATGTTGGAACAATAAACGCTCTCAATACATCATAATTGTTTTCACCTGTTGCTTTCCAGTCGAAACTTATTTCGTAGAAAGCATTTTCAGTAGCTTCAAATGTACGGTATGCGTAAGCGTATGTTACTGCATTGTTGGTATAGGCATTGGTAACACCATTGTCGTTGGATATGTACAAGCCTTTTTGTCCACCATTGTTTGCAGCAGTTCCAATGTGCCACTTGTTGGTCTGTGTGCCGTTTTCAAGATCCCAGCTGTTGTTTTCGTCAACATCCTCAAAGTCGCAGGTGTATGGCAAAGTTGCAATAATCTGTGATGTTTTGAAATTATAACTTACCCAGTCGCCCTTCTCGTCAGCCGAACATACCGGACGTACATATACATAGTATGTGGTTGAAATGGTAAGCCCCGTTGCAGAATAAGTTGAAGTGGCAACTGTTTCTGCGGAAGCGGATTCAAGTTGTTCCTCTTCGAGTTGTACGTCAGATACTACAATTTCCCAACTTGTTGCTGTTCCTCGTTCTGCCCAACTTATTATAGCCGATTCGTTTGTAACGTCCGATGTTGTTATGTTGGCTACCGATGGACAAGAAATTTTGCGTATGCTGATATTGTCAATAGCTGCTGGCGGATTGTTTCCAGAAGAATTGTCATTTTTCCAGAAGAAGACGAGATGGTATTCTCCTGCTTCTAATATAGTTTCGACACTTGAATGTTGCCAAGAAGAAGCAAGATTGAGTTTGCCTTCGGGATTAGCAACATCTATCCAGCCTGAAGGATTTGTGTTTGTATTGCCAGTCATACCGTTTGCATTACCAGCCGAAATGTCTGGATTAATCGAAATAGGCACAATAAATGCACGAAGAAGGTCGTAACTGGATTCGCCGGATGCCTGCCAGTCAAAACTTAATTCATACGTACCGTTTTCAGTCAGTTCCAAGGTGCGGTAAGCGTATATGTATGTTGCTGTTGTGTTGGTATATACATTGCTTACTCCATCATCGTTGGATACATACATACCATTTTCACCACCGTTATTGGCTACCGTACCAATGTACCACTTGTTGGTCTGATCGCCATTGACAAGTACCCAGTTGGCATTCTCGTCCTCATCCTCGAAACCACAGGAATAAGGCATTGGTGTAGGAGTATTGCGTGTGCTGAAACTTACGCTTCCCCACTCGCCGAAGTCCTCGGCAGAACAAACTGCGCGTACATATACGTAATATGTTGTCGTTGCTTGCAGTCCTTCTATATAATAGGACGAATCTGTTACTGTTACAATATTTCCATAAGTTTCAAGTTCAGCATCTTCAAGTTCTTCGTCCGAAACAATAATATTCCAAGTTTCAGCGGATCCGCGCTCTGTCCAGTTTATCGCTACCGATTCGAAAGTAATGTCCGAAGCAGTTATATCGGTTACCAATTCACACGGCACCTTTCTTATTATTATGTTGTCGATTGCGGCGGGCGGCTGTTCACCTTGACCTGCACTATAATCATATTTGTTTGTCCAGTAGAATACAATGTAGTATGTTCCAGCATCAAGCAGTACCTGAGTGCTATCATTTCTCCATTCATCCTGCCAGTTGTCAGCCATAGACATCAGTCCTCCTTCGCTTGATATGTCAATCCAGCCTTCAGGAGTTTCGCTGGCTGCATTTTGGATTTCGGTTCCTCCAGTAAGGTCAGGGGCAAGCGATGTTGGGACAAGGAAAGCACGCAGGAAGTCTGTTTCGGTATTGCCCCTTGACTTCCAATCGAAACTTACCATACAATTTGTTCTCGTAGGAACTTCAAAAGAATTGTAGGCATAAACAGATGAATTGCTATAAACCGAATAGTCGTATGTGCTTCCATCATAACTGCTGGAGATATACAAACTATACTCATAGGGCTTTGGCATTGTTCCGATGTACCATTTATTGGATTGGCTGCCGTTTCCTGCTGTGATATTTGTACTCCAGATGGCGTTATCGTCTATATCCTCAAAGTCGCAATGGTAGATAACATCGGGGTCGGAAGCGGTTTGCGGGGAAGAATATACAGGGCGGACAGGGAATCCGTAATAGCGTTTGGCAACTACGCCCTCAACTAAGGATCCGCTGTTATCCATTAGATATTGAGCTTCGATGCCGCCATATCCGGTACTTGACCAGTAGTCACATAAGTTATCATCGGACGTGTTGTTCCAACGGCTACCAACGCCGGGCAAAAAGATGGAGTTTCCGTTAGGTCCCGTAAGCAGAATTCCGCTTTTTCCGTTTAGTGTAGTCCATTCTTTTGTACAATGGTCGTACAAATATTGAATTTCCGGATATGTAGGCATTCTCCATTCTCCGCCCCAGTTGACTGTTGCTGCATCATCTTCAGGAAGCAAATTAGTGAAACCATCGGTAAAACCATCGTTACCGTACTGAGCATTGACACAATATTTTGTAAGTTTTGGATCGGAATCTGTCGTGCCTTCTGCGTAAATATAAGTTTCCCAGTTGTATGTTTGCTTAGGTGTAGTTTCGCCCCATGCAAAATAATCGCCTGCTTCTTCGGGAGTGCTTGCACCTACATTTACTGGTGCCCACATCAATCCGTTTGGCAATCCAAGGTCAATGTATTCATGTCCGTTGTGTTCACTCAAGGTGGTGAAGGACATTATTTCGCCATAGCCATTTCCGTTGCTGTTGGTTGCATACGCACGGTAGTAGTAAGTTGTACCAGCGGCAAGGTCTGTTAATGTAGCTGTAAACCCAACCGTACCAGGTTCGCCCTGCGCTGTTTCGGTAAGATTTTCACTATCGGTGCCGTACTCGAATCCGTATGCAGTAGTCTCGGGAACTTCATCTTCCTCGGTTACAGTACCATTCAAAACCACAGTATGGGCATGTATATCAGATGCATTTGAGGTTGTTACGGTAGGAGTTGCCAGTGCAGCATCGTAAATTGCACGCACGGGTAGTCCATGCATACGGTACAAGGTGCTACCCATGCTACATTCACCTATATGGGAATAAATATTGTAAGCAGCAAACTGCGTACTTGTGGAGAGCGAACTTGACCAATATTCACTTTGAAACCCAATATCAGAGCCACTGACTCCAGATGCGGGCATAAAAATATTGTTGCCGTTAGGACCGACGTAAAGCATTCCAGATACACCATTTATGGTAAACCAAGTTGCAGTACAATTATTTATTAATTCCACCGCTTCTGTTCTTGTAGGCATACGCCATCCAGAACCCCAGTTAACAGTAGCTGCGTCATCCGAAGCTTCAAGTGTAGTCAAACCATCTGTAAATCCATTGTAACCATATTGGGAGTTCGTACAATACTTTGTAAGTGTTTCTCTGCTATCAACGCAATAGCGATAATTAGACAACATGAATGAGTCCTTGGGTTCTGTTTCTCCCCAAGCAAATAGGTCGCCATAATCTTCCAGACTGTTTGCTCCAACATTGCATGTCGCCCACTTTAGTCCCGATGGTAAACCAAGGTCAACATAATAATATCCCGCATATTGACCACTATGTGTGACTAAGGATTTTACCGCACCATATATTGTTTCTCCATTAATGGTTGCGTATGCCTTATAATAATAGATTGTATTAGCAGTCAACCCAGTATTATTATAAGTAAAATCATCTGTTTCATCGGTACTTTGCAAATCCTCCGTAAGATTTTCACTGTCGGTGCCAAATAGGAATCCACGGGCAGTGATTTCTGCATTTTCGCTATTGACAATGCTACCGTGCAGGGTTGCCGAAGTTGTAGTTATATTGGTTGTAGAAATAGTTGCAACTGGTGGTAATAAATCTATCTCTATATTATCGACAGCAGCAGGTGGATTACTCCCAGAAGAAATATCATTTTCCCAGAAGAATACTAAATAATATGTACCCCCTTCAATTTTTACAGTTTTTTCGCTATGCTGCCATTCGTTTATACCCATTAGTCCACCTGTAGGATTGGCAATGTCTATCCAACCTGTAGGCGTAGTTAGATTGACAACTACTATTCCATTGTGTGCTCCTCCCGAAAGATTAGGATTAAGTGAAACAGGAACAATGAATGCTCTCATTACATCCCAAATTACTAGACCTTCAGATTTCCAGTCGAAGGCAATCTTATAAAATCCAGTTTCGGCAAATTCTATATCGCGGTAGGCATATACATACGATTTACTATTATAAGTATATGCATTGCTTAAACCTTCGTCATTGGAGATGTACAGCCCTTTGTCACCTCCGTTATTTGCTGCCGTGCCTATGTACCACTTGTTTGTCTGGCTTCCGTTGGAGAGCGTCCAGCTTGCGTTTTCGGTAGCAATCTCAAAGTCGCAGGTGTATGGCATCGTTGCTGCAACGTGCGAGGTGTTGAAAGTATAGCTTTCCCAGTCGCCTTTATCGTCAACCGAACATACAGGGCGAACATATACATAATATGTGGTTGACATGTTCAATCCTGTTGCAAAATAAGATGTGCTTGCAACTGTCTCCATGGATGCGTCCTCAAGTTGTTCATCATCGAGTTGTTCGACCGAAACTATAATATTCCAGCTTTCCGCTGTTCCGAGTTCAGTCCATGATATTGTTGCCGACTCCAAAGTAATATCCGATACTGTTATGTTAGTTATGTTACGGCATGTAAGTTTTTTTATCTTGATGTTGTCAATAGCAGCTGGAGGATTGTATCCACGTTGATCGTCGTTTTTCCAGAAGAAAACAAGGTTGTATGTACCAGCTTCGAGTGTCGTTTCAAAGACAGATTTTTGCCATCTTTCTTGTAGTTCCAATATTCCAAGTCCACCGTCTATCCATCCGGCAGGAATATTGTTGGTGTATCTCGACATACCATTGTCTGTTCCCGACAACAAGTCTGGGTTAAGCGATGTCGGTACAATAAACGCCCTCAATAAATCGTATCTGTCTTCACCAGTTGCCTTCCAGTCGAAACTTGCTTGGTACAAAGCATCTTCTGTTACCTCAAAGGTGCGATATGCGTAAACGTATGAAGTAGAATTACCATTATATGTATTGGTCGCACCATCATCATTGGATATGTACAGTCCATTTTCGCCACCATTTTTTGCTGCCGAGCCTATGTGCCACTGGTTTGTCTGGTATCCATTTTCGAGTGTCCAGTTATTATTTTCGGCATCATCCTCGAAATTGCATGTGTATGGCAGGGAAACTGGTTCCTGTCCTGATATGAAAGTTTTGCTTTCCCAGTCACTTTTGTCATCTGCACCACATACGGCATGCACATACACATAATATGCTGTTAACGGACTTAATCCTGTTGCAGTATATGATGGCGTACCCGACACGGTTGCTGCACCTGTGTAATTTTCAAGTGCAGTTTCATCAAGTTCTGTTTCCGAAACTATCACTTCCCAGTTTGTTGCCGTTCCGCGTTCCGCCCATGTTATTGTTGCCGATTCTGTTGTTATATACCCAATTGTCACATTTGCTACTGCCGGACACGAAATCTTGCGTATACTGATGTCGTCAACAGCAGCTGGTGGATTACCAAAAACAGAATTATCATTCTTCCAGAAGAACACTAAAGTGTATGTTCCTGCCTCAATGGTAATTTCATTTTCGCTGTGTTGCCATGTACTTGCTTGATTAAGTACACCATTGGAAATATCTATCCAACCAGATGGCGTAGTATTTGTGGCACCAGTCATACCATTTGCATCTCCAGCCAATAGAGTAGTATTATCTGTGAAAGGTACAACAAAAGCACGGAGAAGGTCATCTTTATCTTCCCCGTCTGCCCTCCAGTCAAAGACGAACCGATATATTCCAGTTTCTTCAAATTCTATGTCACGGTATGCATATACATACGAGGTAATATTATTAGTATAGACATTGCTTGTCCCTCCATCGTTGGAAATGTATAGTCCATTGCTGCCACTATTGTATGCTGCCGAGCCAATGTACCACTGGTTTGCCTGTTCACCGTTTACAAGTGTCCAGTTGGAGTTTTCGTCGGCATCCTCAAAGTCGCATTGGAAAATAATGTCATCATCATTGGAAGCGGTATTGCCTTCTTTGTAAACAGGACGGACAGACTGTCCATAGTAGCGGTTTCCATACACCATGGAATAACTGTTAGAACTGGAACTGAGCTGCCACGCGTAGTTCGCATAGTTCGTGTTGAGCGAACTCGACCAGTAGAGACCGTTGGAACCGACGTAATCGAGTTCACTATCGCTGTAGATACCTGCAGCGGGCAGGAAAATGCTGTTACCGTTAGGTCCAGTAAAGAGACGGCCGTTAACGCTGTTCTGAGTTGTCCAAGTTATTGTGCAATTGCTAATAAGTTCTTCAAACTCGTCATTTGTCGGCATACGCCAGTCAGACCCCCAACTGGCAGTGGCGGCATCGTCGCTTGCGTCAAGAACTGTATGCGTATCGGTAAAGCCACCGTCACCATAGCTGGCATTGTTGCAGTACTTGGTGAGAGTGCTTTCGCTACCATTGCAATAGCGGTAATTACTCCAAGTGTATTCATCCTTTGTTTCCGTTTCGCCCCAAGCATAGTATCCACCGTAGTCCTCGGGGCTATTTGCACCGACATTGGTGGTTGCCCACAATGTTCCGCTCGGCAATCCAAGGTCAACGTAATTGTGTCCGCCATACGTACCGCTTGGCGTGGTAAAGGATTTTATTTCGCCGTAGCCTGTGCCGTTTACGTTGGTTGCGTATGCACGGTAGTAATAGGTTGTGTTTGGTGCAAGTCCTGTAAGCGAAACGGTAAATTCGTTTGTTCCCAGTGAGCCTTGTATGGTTTCGGTGAGGCTTTGGCTGTCGGTGCCGTACTCAAATCCGAATTCGGTAGTCTCTGGAATGCCATCTTCATTTATTAGCGTACCGTATAAATATGCCGAAGTTGTAGCAATATTGAAAACAGAATCTGTCGACACCGTAGGCATTGCCAATGTGGCGTCGTAAACACCGCGGACGGGAAGACCGTAGGGACGATATATGCTATCAATTTTGTACCCATCCGAAATCGACAGCATCATAGCTAGTTGCGAATTTGTCTCACCGAGCGAACTTGTCCAGTACATGCTGCTTGCACTCTCCAAAGTGCCGCCCTCGTAATGCCCTGTGGCTGGCAAGAAAATGCTGTTGCCAGTGCCGGTGCCGGTGACAAGGTAGCCGTAAGTTCCATCGCGTTCGGTCCATTCCCAAGTACAGCTGTCAACGAGTTTCTTCATTTCCGTATACGTCGGCATACGCCATCCATTACCCCAGTTGGCCGTGGCGGCATCGTCTACCAATTCCAAGGTGGTAATGAAATCGGGTTCATCCGGCGTAAGTCCATAATCGGTGCAGTATTTTGCAAGCTCAGTCTCATCTCCATAACAATGCGCGTAATGATACCAGTCGTAATCAGTCTTTGACTGTGTTTCGCCCCAAGCGTAGTAGTTGCCTGCTTCTTCGATGTTGGTTGCACCAATGTTGGTGGTTGCCCACTTCACCGAAAGACCAAGGTCAACATATCCATGGTCGTTGTGAATAGCAGTGGGGTCAAGGGTAGTAGATGCGGTCTGCGGTGCATAAACGGGACGGACTGAGTAACCATAATATCGGTTGTCGTTGTATGTTTGATAATGGTCGGAATAGAAATAAACAGCCCGGGCACGGATAGATAGTGATGAACTAAACGAACTCATCCAGTAGTATCCGTATGTATTTAATTTGCTTATATCTCCATTGTTACGATTACCACTGGCAGGCAAGAAAATACTATTGTTATTATTATTTGCTTTGACAAGATAGCCGTTCACGCCGTTCTGTTCTGTCCATATCCATGTACAATAATTGAGCAGTTCGTCAAATTGTTCTTGAGTTGGCATACGCCATCCCTCGCCCCAATTGGCAACAGCGGCATCATCCAAATCTTCCAAAACGGTAAGTTCATCAGTAAAACCATTATTACCCAAATCTTCATTAAAGCAATATTTTGTAAATCTAGGATCTTCATTTGTTGTACCTTCAGCATAAATATATGTTTCCCAAGTATATGTTTCCTTTGTTGTTGTTTCACCCCAAGCGTAATAGCCGCCGTAACCTTCGGGGTCGGTTGCGCCAACATTGCAAGTTGCCCAAAGCGTACCGCTTGGCAGACCAAGGTCAACATAGCAATAATCCCCCTGCCGTCCGCTCGGTGTTATAAACGATTTTACTTCTCCGTAGCTTGTATCCCCGTTGGCAATTATATACGCCTTATAATAATAAGTTGCATTTATGTTCAATTCTGTAAGCAAGTATGTGAAATTGTCAGTTTCATCGGTGCTTATACGGTTTTGCGCAAGATTTGTGCTGTCGGTGCCGAACATAAATCCACGTTCGGTAATTTCCACAAATTCACTATTGGATATGTTGCCGTTCAAGGTTGCCGAAGTGGGAGTTAGATTGGTTACAGAATTGGTCGTAACAGTAGCAACTGCCTTGAAAACGGCACGGACGGAGAAACCAGAATGGCGGTTACCGTTATCCATATTATGCTCGTCAGCACTAAAATATAATGCCGCTGCATTGTTTGTATCGTCGGCACTAATTGAGCTTGTCCAATAATAACCATTAGTATTGACATCATATCCTCCATTGGTAACTTCAACTGAACCTTGACCTGCAGCAGGCAGGAAAATACTATTGTCGTTTGCACTGACTATATAGCCGCTCGTACCGTTTATTTTTGTCCATGTCCAAGTACAATTTTCCAGCAGTTCCTGCATTTCTTCGCCTGTAGGCATACGCCAAATGTGCCCCCAATTGGAAGTGGCGGCATCGGCGTTTGCAGGAAGCACATCCGGATTGTCGTAATATGAATAGTCACCAAAAAAATCAGAAAAATGATTTATTCTTGCATCTGTTTCGCCCCAAGCGAAGTAACTACCAATTTTTTCAGGGCTATCAGCTTCAAGGTTCTCAATTGCCCACATTGTACTACTTGGCAAACCTAAATCAACATAAGCATGACCGTCTAACAGTCCGCTCGGTGCAAAAAATGCCTTTATATCGCCGTATTCGGTTCCTTTGCTGTTGATTGCATACGCCTTGTAATAATATAGTCTGCCAGGGGCAAGACCAGAAAGCTCGTAGGTCATATTTTCGTTTGAGCCTGAAACCTGTATGGTTTCATTAAGATTGTTTATGTCGTTGCCATATACAAATCCTCGTTCGGTAACTTCGGTAACACCCCCATCCAATAATGTACCGCTCAGAATAACCGATCCAACACCATTATTGTTAACTGCGTTAGTTTCAACAAAAGGCAATATGGATGTCTTTACCAGAATATTATCGACAGCCCCTGGTTCGGAATAGGTTTCCGTTTCATCTGCTATCCAGTAGAATACAATATAGTAAGATCCTGCTTCCAATTCGGTTTTCTTGCGACTTTTGCGCCATGTCACTGTCCCCGACATTTCTATGTCCTCGCTGATGTCAATCCATCCGCTAGGAACATTTGAACTGCCTATTTGGTTTTCATCATAATAATCATAATTACTTCCTGTTATAAGGCTAGCATTAAGTTCGACAGGTACGATAAATGCCCGTACAAAGTCACAATCAGATTCTCCTCTTGCCTTCCAGTCAAATTTAAACCAATATTCTCCAGAAAATGGTATATCTACTTCACGATAACCATATGCTATTGCGCTTGAATTAGTATTATATTGAATTTCTATTCCATTCCCATCGTTATATTCATATTCCCAAACAACGTACATGGATTTTTCTCCTCCATTATTCACTTCATTTCCTATCATCCAATATGTAGGATATTCTTCATCAGGCCTATTTAAAATCCAGTTTTGATTTTCGGCATCGTCTTCAAAATCGCAGGAATAAATTATGTTATACGAATCTGGGTCTATTGCCGTGAACGACTTTACATTTCCGTATGATGTACCCTCATTGTTTGTTGCAAATGCTTTAATATAGTAGGTTTCACCAGTGGTAAGTCCTGTAACTATATATGTAAAGTCATCGGTTAAGTCTGTACTTTGCAAGGTTTGGTCAAGATTGTCGGCACTGGAGCCAAACAGGAATCCCCGCTCTGTAACTTCGGCTATACCACCGTACGTTATGCTACCTTTCAATCTTACAGAACTGGCATCTACAGGCATAGCAGTATTGGTTACAACAACTGGAGCTGTTGCCAGCCTCGCTTCAATGTTATCAATGGCTGCTGGCGGATTATTACCATTTTCTGTTTCGTTTCTCCAGTAGAAAACGAGATAGTATGTTCCTATAGCATCAATATCTATTAATTTTGAATTATATTGCCATACCATGCTGTTGGACATAGTTCCGATACTGCTAATTTCTATCCAGCCTTCTGGTATATCATCATAGTATATACTATTTTCACTCGTCAAGTTAGGAAATATATTGGCAGGTATCAAGAACGCCTTTAAAAAGTCGTAAGTACTTTTCCCTTTTGCCTTCCAGTCGAAACCGAACAGATATTTTCCAACTTGGTTTATGGCAATTGCGCGGTATGCGTATGAATCCGACCACTCTCCGTTGTCGTATTCATTGTTTGCGCCGCCATCGTCGGAGATATACAGACCGTTGCTTCCACCATTGTTTGCAGCCGTGCCGATGTACCATGTATTTATCTGGTCGTTGACAAGTATCCAGTTGGCATTTTCTGTATCATCCTCGAAGTCGCAGGTGTATGGCAAAGTTGCTGGAACATGTTGTAAGGTTGTGTATGTATAACTGGTCCATTCGTTTTCGTCATCAATATCACAGACGGGACGTACATACATATAATACGTCGTCGATAGATTTAGGTCTGTCGCTGTATAAGTTGGCGTATCCGATACTGTTACTACTTCTGTGTAATTCGCCAGTTCAGTTTCATCGAGTTCCGTTTCCGAAACTATTACTTCCCAGCTGTCAGCAGTACCCGGTTCTGTCCAGCTTATTGTTACTGATTCGCTGGTTATGTTTCCAACTGTTATGTTGGTTACAGGCATACACGAAGACTTTTGTATGCTTATATTGTCAAGTGCGGCAGGAGGCTGATCTCCACTGCTGTTGTTGTTTTTCCAGAAAAATACAAGATAATACGTTCCTGCTTCAATTGGAACATCTTTTTCACTGTGTTGCCATGAAGAAGCAAGATTGAGTTTACCTGCAGGATCTGCAACGTCTATCCAGCTGGAAGGAGTTGTGTTTGTGCTGCTTGTCATATTGTTTGCATTACCAGCCACGAGAGTTGGATTAAGCGAGACTGGAACCATAAAGGCACGTAGAAGGTCGTAATTGGATTCTCCGTTTGCAATCCAATCAAAACTCACCCCATATATGGCGTTTTCTGTCAACTCCATGGCGCGGTAGGCGTAAACGTATGAAGTTGAAGTATTCGTGTATGCATTGGTCGTGCCCGAATCATTGGATATGTACAAACCATTGCTTCCGCCATTGTTTGCCGCAGTGCCTATGTACCACTTGTTTCTCAAGTTGGAAAATGTCCAACTAGCATTTTCGTCCTCATCCTCGAAGTCGCAGGTATATGGCAATGTGGCGGGAACATCCTTTACAATACTGATGTTGTCAACTACTGCAGGCGGATTGTTTCCAGTACTACTATTGTTTTTCCAGAAAAATACGAGGTAGTATGTTCCTGCTTCCATTGTCATTTTCTTTTCACTGTGTTGCCATGTAGTAGCATAATTGAGTTCTTCATTTATATTGGCAATGTCTATCCAGCCGGAAGGAATTGTGTTTGTACTGCCAGTCATACCGTTTGCATTACCAGCCGAGAGTGTAGGTTTAAGCGAAGTAGGAATAATAAAAGCATGAAGAAGGTCGTAAGTGTTTTCGCCATAGCCAAGCCAGTCAAAACTTACTTCGTATAAAGCAGCTTCTGTCACCTCTAAGGAGCGACATGCATAAACGTATGAAGTAGCAGTAGCTGTGTATTCGTTGCTTTCGCCACCATCATTAGAGATATACAGTCCATTGCTTCCGCCATTGTTGGCAGCCGTACCAATGGACCATTGGTTAGGCTGGTCGCCATTTTCAAGAACCCAGTTGGCGTTTTCGGTATCATCTTCGAAGTCGCAAATGTATGGCAAAGCTACTGGATCTTGTATTAATGTTGTGAAAGAATAACTAACCCAGTCGCCTTTATCGTCTGCCGAGCAGGCCGGGCGAACATACACGTAATATGTCGTTAATGGACTCAGACCTGTTGCAGTGTAAGTTGACATACCAGATACGGTTGCTGCTTCTGTATAATTTTCAAGTTCTATTTCTCCAAGCTCCGTTTCCGAAACTATCACTTCCCAATTT
The DNA here is from genome assembly GCA_017551515.1 of Bacteroidales bacterium. Taxonomy (GTDB): domain Bacteria; phylum Bacteroidota; class Bacteroidia; order Bacteroidales; family ML635J-15; genus Bact-19. Next base: position 21,482 of record JAFZLK010000077.1, read on the forward strand.
TCGGCAGCCCCCCGTTCCGTCCAACTTATTTTTGCCGATTGTGCATATATATTTTCAACAGTAAGGTTGGTTACATACGGACATGTAAGCTTGCGTATGCTGATATTGTCGATTGCGGCAGGAGGATTGCTCCCTCCTACATTGTCGTTTTTCCAGAAAAATACAAGTTTATACGTTCCTGCTTCAATTGTTAATTCCTTTTCACTATGTTGCCATGAAGAAACAAGATTGAGTTTGCTTTCTGGATTGGCAATGTCTATCCAGCCTGAAGGAATTGTATTTGTGTTACTAGTCATACCATTTGCATTACCAGCAAAGAGAGTAGGATTAAGCGAGGTAGGAATAATAAAAGCACGTAAAAGGTCAAAATCGTTTTCACCTTTCGCAATCCAATCAAAATCAATCAGATATAACCAATTATCGACAATTTCTATGTCTCGGTATGCATAAACATATGAAGCTCTGGTTTGTGAATATGCGTTGGTTGTTCCTGAATCGTTGGAGATATAGAGACCATTGCTTCCTCCATTGTTTGTCGTAGAGCCTATGTACCATTGGTTTCTCTGGTCGCCATTTTCAAGAACCCAGTTGTTGTTTTCGGCATCATTCTCGAAATCGCATTGGTAAATAATCGTCTGACCAGTAGCGGTAAAAACAATAAAAAACAACAATATAGCACTAAGTGCTACAGTGGAAAATAATTTGTGAGATGCGTCATTCCCAGCGTTGTGGGAACCTCCCATATGTGAGTTTTTCATCTTTAATAAGATTTTAAAGCATAAGAGAGGCAAAAGTAAGAAAATATTAAGAATAAAATGAATTAAAAAATCAAAGTTTTAGAAAATTTTTGTATTGTGTTCTACCGAAAACTTTTTGGTAGCCATACATTTTCAAGTGACTGCGCTTCTTTGAAAAGCGGTGCAATCTCATCATCGGTAAAACCTGCGATTCCACAACCAATGCGAGTTACGAGGAATTTGTATTCAGGATGCTTCTTTGCAAACTCAATAAACTCATCAACATACGGTCTTATCGTTTCCACTCCGCCCTGCATAGTTGGAATTGCATAACTTTGTCCCTGAAGACCAACGCCTTGTCCCCACACAGCGCCAAACTTGTCCACAGCTATTCTTGCAGCACCGCCACCATGCATTCCAGCAAGATTGCTCCCGAAAACAAAAATTTCATTTGGGGCAAGTGAGCGTATAAAATCTGGGGTACAACGCTCCGATTGTTTTTCTTTTTGTTCCATATCAATATATTTTGGATGATAATTTACTGCATCATAGAATCTTTTCATGTTAGCGATAAAATATCTCGGGACAAGACGCATTGCACGACTGACGATTTCTGCAGGAATGTCCTTGTAGAATGCTTCGGCTATTCCCCCCGCGATGCATGCCTGCGTATCGCTGTCGCCACCGAGCGAAACAGCAAGGCGCACTGTGCTTTCATAGTCGGTACTATCAAGGAAAGCGATGATGGCTTCCGGAACTGAGCCTTGACAAGTTACATCAAAATCATAACTAGGTCTGATTTGGTCGCATGTTCGGTCAAGATTATATCCATATTTTGTTGATATATAATCCCTTATCTCCTGTTTGTTTTTGCCGTTTCTTGCCATCCAAATTGCTGCCGCTGTTGCTTGTGCACCCTTAATGCCTTCTGGATCGTTGTGCGTTATGCTGGCGGAAATTTCGGCTACTCTTTCGGTTTCTTCCAATGTATCAAACATCCAGCCGACTGCACTTACGCGCATTGCCGAACCATTGCCAAAACTATTGTATGGACGACGTTTTCCATCTTTAAAAATACCTGAAGGGAAAAATAGCCAGGATGAAAACATGCCACCATAACCTGCTCTTGGATTCAGCGAACCAAACTTTACCATTTTGTCTTCCAATACCTTGTGGGAATGTTCTGCATCATCCAGCAGCCATTCAACTACAGCCATTGTCATTACCGAATCGTCGGTGTATCTACTCCTTTTGTCAAACAAATTGAACTTTGTTGTTTTTATGCTGTTGAACTCATGTGATGAGCCAACGATGTCTCCAATTATTGCTCCTAACATAATTCTTAATTTATTCTAGTTATGGTTTCTAATTTCTAGTTTCTATGCCTGCGGCATTTCTAAGTTTAAGGTTGTTTGAAATGGTTTCAAATGGTTTGATATTGTTTCGTAATTCTTTTTATTGTGTTTAATATATCTAAAATCTTCATTTTTTTCAATTTTTTGGTTCAAAAATTATCCATTGTTCATTGTCAATTATTCATTATAAATTATCCATTATCAATTCGCCTAGAATTCTATCTTAAAAATTCCCTTTTCTTTCATTTCGTCGTACTTTTTCCTGTTAAATCTGAATTTTCTGTTTTTTCCCCTTGACTTTGTAGCTTCATGTATTGTCGATTTTTTGGGGGAGCCAGATGTTGACAAAAAGTCACACATAAAATTATTACTTCCCCCAGTACCACCAAATTTGGAGTCGAAATCACTTATTTCTGTTCGTCGGTTAACATGTTCGACCCCCTCTTTTCCAATCTGGTCGAGGATACCAAGTTGGAGCATTTTCTTCTCAAAATTTCGACGGTCGAACTTTACTTCCAATATTGCCTCGTAGAGCCTTTGCAAGTCGGGCATTGAAAATTCATCTTCCATAAGTTCAAAGCCTATCGGCTCGAAATGAATCCTTTCCTTGAGTGAACGCTGTGCCACACGTAAAATGTAGTCGTGATCGAAGGCAAGGCGCGGAATGTCCTTTATGGCAAACCACTGTGCACGTGCGGCATCGTCACCACCAACCACCTCCGACTGCTTTACAAGTCCAATGAATGCAACCGTGACCACCCTTTCTCGCGGATCGCGGTTTACATCGCTGAAGGTATGAAACTGCTCAATATTCGCAGGTTCAAGCCCGGTTTCCTCTTTCAGCTCGCGTCTGGCACATTGTTCAATGGTTTCGTCAATGTTCATAAATCCCCCCGGAAAAGCCCAGCAACCTTTGCAGGGTTCATTTCCACGTTCAATTAGCAAAATTTTCAACTCTTTGCCGTCGAATCCGAAAATCACGCAGTCGGCTGTAAGTGCTGGATGCGGATATTTATATGTGTAACCTTGTGTCATCGTTTATTGTGTAAAATCTACGCAAAGGTACGGCTAATTTTTGACACTACCAAATTTTTTGCGTATTTTTTACATATTTTAAATTAATTTACATAATCGTCTAATTATTAACCAAATACAACTTGAATATTTTATTAATGTTTCTAAATTCACAGTCCGGGAAAATCAAAAAAGCAAAAAATGAATCATAATAAGCAATAATTATTGCTGTCAATAAAAAAAGTGTCTGCAATTGAATAAATAATTAACTTTGTTCCATAATATAAAATACTTTCAATATGCTTTATCCTTTGAAATTCAAGCCAATATACAAGACTAAGGTCTGGGGTGGCGACAAGATAGCGAAAATAAAGAATGACAATAATGTTCCTGCCGACTGTGGCGAAAGCTGGGAAATATCAGGCGTACAAGGCGATGTTTCGGTAGTGTCAAACGGCTTTCTGGCAGGGAATACGCTACAGGAAATCATTGAGGTTTACCTAGATGAAATTGTCGGAGAAAAAGTGCTGGACGAATACGGCTACGAATTTCCTATCCTGCTGAAAATAATTGACGCCAAGGATAATCTATCGGTTCAAGTGCATCCAGATGACGAAACAGCCGCCGAACTGCATAATGCCCGAGGCAAGACTGAGGCATGGTATATCCTTGATGCTGATAAAGATGCAAAGATTATCGATGGTTTCAACCGCGACACAACCGAAAGCGAACTTTTGCAGTCAATACAGGACGGTAATCTTGAAAAGCTGCTTAAGTACCACAATGTCAAGTCGGGAGAATTTTACTTTATCCCTGCTGGTCGCGTACATGGAATGTGTGCAGGCACTGCCGTAGTTGAAATTCAGGAAACATCCGACATCACCTACCGCATATACGACTACAACCGTGGCAACCGCGAATTGCATACCCAATATGCAGTTGATGTAATCGACTACAAGAAAAACGACAAGCAGTCGGTACAATTTTCGCGTATACCCGACCACTCCAATCAAATAGTTGACTGCAAATACTTTACAGCCAACTATCTACCTGTAATGAACTCGTTGCTGAAGGACTACAGCAATCTTGATTCGTTTGTAATCTACCACTGCGTACACGGACAAGTCACCATAAAGACTGCCGACAGCGAAGAAATCCTTAACGAAGGCGAATCAATCCTAATCCCTGCTTGCATTGATGAGGTCGTGCTTATACCTATTAAATATACGGAACTTCTTGAAGTTTACATGAACCTAGGAGAAAGCAAATCACGCAAGTATGACGAGTACGACATTGATGCACTACAGAGACAACAGTTTCATGGTAACGAATGCCAAGAAAACGAATGTAGTAATGGTTTTACTGGGAAGAACTACAAGTGCTAACAAGCCTTTGCTGTTTCCGCTTTCCTACTGAATATCAGCAACCCTACAAAAGTCAACAGACCGTTCACAATAAGAATCTCGAAGCCAAACTTGTATCCGAAGAATAGTTGCTCTGAATATATGTTCAGCAGGTAACTTATTATTGGTGAAAGGATTGCGATAAAAGGAACTGCCTTGTCGCTGGGATTGCGCTTCTTTACAAAAAGCCCGAAACAGAACAAGCCAAGCAATGGTCCGTAGGTATATCCCGCTATATCAAACAAAGTCTTTATAAGCGAATCGGTATGGAACGGCTTGAAAACTATTATGATTAGGAAGTATATCACAGCAAAGACGACATGTGTTGTCTTGCGGATTTTTGTCTTTTTCTGCTCATCATAGTTGGGCTTCTTGTCGAACTGCAAAATGTCGAAGCAGAAAGTGGTCGTGAGCGAGGTGAGCGTACCATCGGCACTCGAATAGCCAGCTGCAACAAGACCTATGATAAATATAATCCATGTCACCGAACCAAGATTCTGGGCAACCGCAGCAAAAATGCTGTCGGACTTTTCGGGCAATGCAAAGCCTGTCTGAGATGAATAAGTCATCAGTGCAACGCCTAGAATCAAGAACAAAAAGTTGACAATCACTATACAAACGCTAAACGAAAGCATATTCTTCTGTGCTTCCTTAAGCGACTTGCAGGTTAAGTTCTTCTGCATCATATCTTGGTCGAGACCAGTCATGGCAATTGTAATGAACGCACCACTGAAAATTTGTTTCAAGAAAAAGTTGTTCGACCGCCAGTCGGTATCGAACATTCTTGTATAACCATCATCTGTAGCCTGAGCCATCATGTCGAAGAATGAAATGTCCATGTCCTTTATAAGGAACACAATGGTTATCACCGTTGAAAGCAACATGAAAGTAGTTTGAAGCGTATCAGTCCAAATGATTGTCTTAATGCCACCCTTGAAGGTATAAATCAGTATCAGCACAATGAAGAACAGCGCCAATGCCCAGAAGGGGACTCCAATTGCCTTGAATACAAATTCGTGCAAAACGAACACTACCAAGTACATGCGCAAAGCAGAACCCATAATTCGCGATACGATGAAGAAAAACGATCCTGTCCTCTGCGAATTGCTACCGAAACGCTTGTCAAGATAAGTGTATATTGATGTGAGGTTCAACTTGTAATAAAGCGGCAATAGTATGTATGCAATTACGATATAACCTATTGTATATCCAATTACTACACCAAAATAAGTAAACTGGCTGCTTTGCACATATCCAGGTACCGACATGAATGTCACACCCGACAAAGATGCTCCAATCATTCCGTATGCCACCACAAACCACGGCGACCTGCGGTTTCCTGTGAAAAATGTATCGTTGGTAGCCTTCTTCGATGTGAGGTGCGAAATAAGAATAAGAAGCGCAAAATAACCGACTACTATTGAGGCAATTATGTAAGGATTCATGTGAAAATTTCTTTTTCTGCCTACCTTATGCCGATGTTACTTTATGTTCTTGGGTTGCAAGTTTTCTGGCAAGCTTATTACATAAATATCTTGATTGCCCTTCTTGCCTTTAGGAGCATTTGACTTCGAGAAATAAGCCTTAGTGCCATCCGTTGAAATCTTGTATCCATAATCATCCGATGCGGTATTGATTTCCTTGCCGAGGTTTATAGGTTCGCTCCAGCAGTCCCAGCAATCGGTACCAGTACGGGTTGAAACATACATATCGAGACCGCCAAGACCGCCATGACCATCAGATGCGAAGTACAAGTGTTTGTTATCGGAATGCAAGAATGGCGTGCGCTCGGTGTATAATGTATTGATTGACGAACCGAGGTTTATAGGTTTGCCCCATTCGCCGTTTTCATCCACAGTGCAAACATAAATATCTGTCTGGTGTTCGTCAACTTTTCCGTGATATTCTAGTCCATCGAAATCGGCATCGTTGAAGAAATTGAGCATATCGCTACGCTTTGCGGCGAAGAACAATGCCTTTCCATCGCGACTGAGGAATGCATCACCCTGCCAGTTGCTGGAGTTTACATTGTTCGACATCTTCTGAGGCTTGCCCCAAGTAGCACCAGCCTTCTTCGAGAAGTAAAGTCTTCCGTTCCTGAAAATGTACATTACATTTCCAGCCGCGTTTACCGACTGCGGATAATCGTTTCCTTTTGACGAAACTTCGCTTATCAGCTCAGCCTCCGTCCAACCTTCTGCCGACCTTTGGGTAACGAAAATATCTTCACCGCCCTTGTTATCGCCACGACCTTCTCCGCAGAAGTACAATGAGTTGCCATCAGCAGACAAAATCGGATTGTACTCGTTTCCGTTGGTATTCACAGTTTCGGCCAAAGCTTCTGCAACAATTGCAGGATTTTTTTGCTCAAGAATGTTGAGCAATGCATTTATTTTCTGCGGTTTATCCTTCCAATAGTCCTTGTACTTGAGGACTGTTACCGTTGCATTCGACCAATTTCCAGCAACAATATCGGCTTCTATCATTTTCTGCAATGCGACGAAAGCCTTTTCCTTTGGTGCAGCTTCCTTTATGTACTCATCGTAGGCTGCAGCTGATTTCTTGGGATTGTAACCATTATGTATTTTCAGTTTGTCGCCTTTGACAGCTATTGCGGAATCTACAACATATTTGTCGCGGATAAGGCTACGCTGATTCTCGGAAAGTTCGCTATAGAAATTTTTCAGCGAAAGCAATTCGCCATCAGATGCTACAAGGTTGTAATACAACTTTATTGCCTGATTCTTCTTTTCGCCATCCAAATTCTTGTAACAGTACTTTATGATTTCCGGATTGTCGCCAGCGCACTGCAAAGCAGAAGATATTGCCATGCTTTTCCACTTGCTTTCAGGGTATCTCTTGACAAAACGAATGTACGAACTGCAATTGCCATCAGCTGTTTCCTCGTTGAAAAGTTTTTCCTCGTACATCATTTCTGCCTTGTAATACTGCGAACTCTTCGGATATTTTTTCATGTACTCTTTCAAAGCAGTGGCCGTGTTTTCTTTTTCAGCATCTGCAAGTGCGATAAGATAAACCTTTTCTTGAGCATCGGCAGCTAATGCCGAATTGGGATACTTTTTCAAAAACGCCTCATATGCTTCGGCGGTATTTTCATTTTGTGCCTTTTCAAAACCTTTTTCGTCGCGACGCCTAGTAGCATCTGGTATTTGCTGTGCATCGGGATAGGTGCGAATGAAGGCATCGTAATCCTCCTCGGTATTTTTAGCGATTGTCAGTTTATAAGCCTCAATATTGCGGTACATTTTTGCTTCTGACTTGTATTCCTCGGATGCCTTGCGGTAGAAGAAAAGGTAATTTTGATAAGCTTCGTAGGTGTTTGCCTTAATTGCATCCTTCAATGCAAAACGGCAAATCGTATCCGTATAGTTTTTGAAGATTTCCATGCTAATCGGCACTGCGCTCAACTTTTCCTTTGTTTTTTCGTCAAGTTGCGGATAATACGCCTCGCAGGTCTGAAGACACTTGTACGCCTCAACAGGGTCGTAGCCTACATATTCTCTCTGAAACAACAGGTATGCCTTGTAAAAATTGAACTCTACATCGTCCAAATTTTTTGACAAACCTTTCTCAATTGCCTTTTGAGCATTGTCGTACTTGCCTTTCCAAATTAGTTCCAACGATTTGGTCTGCTGCGAAAATACCGTTGCAGTAAACATAATCGCCAATGAAAAAAGTATAACCTTTCTATTCATGCGTACATTTTTTGAGGTCGTAAATTTACTTCAAAAAATCGGACTAAAGAAGAATAATGTTCATTATTTTCTCACAAAAAAGGTTGATAGTAAATTTTGAGAAAACGATATTATAAACATCTACATAACAGCGCATTAACATAAAAAGCGGAAAATCCCAATGCGTATGCAAAGAGATTTTCCGCCATTATGTTTTGATGAATTTACTGCTAAAGTTTTCCTATGGACTACACCGTCATCAGTTCCTTTTCCTTGGCATCTATTACAGTGTCAACCTTCTTGATAAAGTCTTCGTGTGCCTTGTGTACAGTTTGTTCTGCATCTTTTGCTGCATCTTCCGAAACGCCATCCTTCTTCAATTTCTTGAATTCATCTATTGCATTACGACGTGCATTCCTAATGACAACCTTTGCTTCTTCACCAAGTCCCTTAACCTGTTTAACAAGCTGTTTACGGCGTTCCTCAGTCAGAGGTGGAACGATTATACGAATAACTTCTCCGTTATTTGCTGGGTTGAAGCCAAGATTTGCTGCCATAATTGCCTTTTCGATTGCAGGGATTGTCGATTTGTCCCACGGCTGAATGAAGATGGTCTTCGGGTCTGGAGCCGAAAGGTTTGCAACCTGCGTAATCGGAGATGTCATACCGTAGCATTCTACCTTTACCGATTCAAGCATTGCTGGATTTGCCTTTCCTGCGCGAATCTTTGCAAGTTCCTTCTCAAGGTGTTCGAGTGCGGACTTCATTCCGTCCTTTGCGTCCTCTATATACAATTCCAATTCTTCCATAATTACTTTGTAATGTATGTTCCTATATTTTCGTTATTTATTACTTTTTCGAGATTTCCGTAAGTGTCCATGTCGAACACGATTACCGGCATATTGTTTTCCTTGCACAATGTAAATGCTGTAAGATCCATAATCTTAAGTCCGCGCTTGTATACCTCATCGAAGGTTATGGTGTCGAACTTTGTTGCAGTCGGGTCCTTTTCAGGGTCAGCTGTATAGACACCGTTTACGCGCGTACCTTTAAGGAAAACATCTGCTTCGATTTCGATTGCTCGCAATGCCGATGCACTGTCGGTTGAGAAATAAGGATTTCCCGTACCACCAGCAAGTATGCAAACATACGAGTTTTCCAATGCTTCAACAACCTTTGGCTTCGATATGCGTTCGCCTATCGATTCAATTCCGATTGAAGTGAAAAGTCTTGTCTTAACACCTACCGACTCCAATCCGTTCTGCAAAGCCAACGAGTTGATTATTGTTGCCAGCATTCCCATCTGGTCGCCCTTTACACGGTCGAAACCCTTGCTTTCGCCCGATATTCCGCGGAAAATGTTTCCTCCGCCTATTACAATGCCAATCTGTACATCCTTATCATGTACTGCCTTAATCTGGTTTGCATATTCCATAAGGTGGGTTTCGCTGATTCCCTGCTTCGATGCTCCTGCAAGCGATTCGCCGCTGAGCTTTAACAATATTCGTTTGAATCTCATCAGTATTATTTTTTGAACGGACAAAAGTAATCAAATTTTGATAATGCAATGATTTAAGGATTCAAATAATTCAAAAAATTAAAGATTCAAATATTGACAATATTACATATAACATCTAGCGTTTCGTTACCAAACATTAAACTACTGAATATAAACAATTTATATGCTTGCAAATATTCACCAAAAGTGCTTTAGCTTGAAAATCCGAGTGTTATAAATGGTAATAAACACTAATGTGTTGATTACTTTATGTTTCGGGTGAATTTTGTTATTTCCTGCATTATATTTTTGTACGCGATTTTATAGATTAACTACGGATGGAGAAACTGATTTATAGACATACCGATGTGGAAAGACTTGAAATCTTAAGGTCTTTCGATGGGTATTTGCGCGAGAATCCGCTGGGAGAAGATTGTTTATTTGCTGAATATCAGTATAATATAACGGTGGAAAATCTTTCTGTATTTGAAAAATTCAGAACTTACAAGGAATGCCTGAGACAGCAGGAAGAAGCTTTCAACAACAACTACAACAATCTTTTCGGAAAGGCGAAAACTTTCTTGGTTCACTACTACATGTCGATGCACATGGCTATCGAGCGTGGTGAACTTCCCGTTGACATCACATCCTGGTATGGTCTCCAGTATCCGTTTGTAATTCCAAATCCGCGCAACGGCGAGGAACTTCTTGAAGCTGCCGCCCATCTTTTCGAATGCGACTCAAATCGTGTTGCAAACGGTGGCAGACTGCTAACAAACCCAAATATATCATCTGTGAAGATTTGGATTGAGAAATTCGAAGATATTCACAAGGAACGCATTTATCGCCAGAATCTTAATAAGGCCGAAGTCGAAAACATAGACTACATCCGCGATACTACCGACAAGCTCATTCTCGAAATCTTTGAGGCTGCATCGGAGCGCTATGCCGACCTTGAATTCGAGGAAAGATTGAAACTCATGAACGAATTGGGCTTCAACATTCAGCAGGTTGTACGCAAACCACGCCAACGCAAACAAGAGGAAGAAGCTCAGTTGAAAGCCGAAGCACAGCTGCAGATACCGCTTTTCTAACAAATGAGAATATTTCTTGTAGGATTTATGGGGGCAGGCAAGTCCGTAATAGGTCGGCTTCTGTCCAAATCACTCGACATTTCTTTCTACGACCTTGATTCCGAAATAGAAACAAAATACCGAACATCGGTTTCATCAATCTTTGCAAAATACGATGAAGCATGCTTCAGAAAATTGGAAACAAATGTATTGCAATCGTTTGCTGACAATGATGATTTTGTAATGTCGTGTGGTGGCGGAACCCCATGCTTCAATGGGAATATGGAATTGATTAACTCGCTTGGAATCACAGTGTATTTGAAACTTCCGCCCGATGTACTTGCGACAAGGATTTACAATTCGGTTAAAACCCGTCCGCTAACAGCAGAAAAATCGCAAGAGGAACTTGCCGAATATGTTGAAAAAACGCTCTGCAATCGCGAATCATTCTATTCCATGGCAAAAATCACAATCGACTGCACAAATGTCGATAAGGACGAAATCGTTAGGCGGATTGCATCTGCTATTGCAAGATACCAATAGACATAAAAAAGCTATTGGCGTCCGATAAATTTGCATTGTCACAGTTTTTGCAAATTTTAAGCAAAAACATGCGCCAATGCCTCATTATTAATGTATTATATCTACATCTATGTAACCTCTCCGAGGTTATCATAAATATAATGCCGTTGCAATATCAGTTTGACACATCAGGATTTGTGTAGGTTTGGAAAAAACTTTTGGCGGACTGCAAAAAAAAAGCGGAGAATAAATCTCCGCTCATATTGAAAAAATAAATCTTATTTCTTCTTGTCAGCACCGAGGAAAGGATAACCATATTCTGTCGGAGGGCAGAAAGTTTCCTTTATCGAGCGAGTGCTAATCCATCTGTAGAGGTTGAGTTCGCTACCTGCCTTGTCGTTGGTACCTGATGCCCTTGCTCCACCGAATGGCTGATTGCCAACAACTGCTCCTGTCGGCTTGTCGTTGATGTAGAAGTTACCTGCTGCATGGCGAAGTACATTTTCTGCTTCGATGATTGCGTAACGGCACTTTGCAAAGATTGAACCTGTAAGTGCGTATGGCGATGTTTCGTCGCAGAGGTGAAGAGTTTCGGTATATTTGTCGTCATCGTAAACGAAAACGGTAATAACCGGACCGAACATTTCTTCCTGAATTGCTTCGTAATGCGGGTCGGTTGTAACGATGATGGTCGGATCGATGAAGTAACCAACCTTCTTGTCGTATGTTCCACCGAGAACGATTTTTGCTTTGCGCGACTTCTTAGCCCTATCGATGTAACCAGCAATCTTGTCGAACGATTCTTCGTCGATAACTGCGTTTACGAAGTTTGTGAAGTCGAATACATCACCAACCTTCACGGTCTTCATCATTTCCTTTACATTCTTCAAGGTTTCATCCCACAACGACTTTGGAATGTATGCACGTGAAGCTGCCGAGCACTTCTGTCCCTGGAATTCGAATGCACCGCGTACGATTGCAACTGCGAGTTCTCTTGGGTCAGCCGACTTGTGAGCAAAGATGAAGTCCTTACCGCCAGTTTCGCCGACAATCTTTGGATATGTGTTGTACTTGTCAATGTTGTCACCAATCTGCTTCCAGAATGCCTTGAAAGTAGATGTGCTTCCTGTGAAGTGAATACCTGCAAGGTGCGGTGAAGTGAAAGCTACACTGCTGATAACCGAACCCTTGCCTGGGAGGAAGTTGATAACGCCGTCTGGCAAACCTGCTTCCTGGAAAATCTTCATAAGGTAGTAGTTGGAAAGGATAGCGGTGGTAGCCGGCTTCCAAATAGTTACATTACCCATCAATACTGGCGAAATGTTGAGGTTGCAAGCGATTGATGTGAAGTTGAATGGAGTGATTGCGTAAACAAATCCTTCCATTGCGCGGTATTCGTTGCGGTTGAGCACCGAATTGTCGGAGATTGGCTGCTGAGCGTAAATTTTCGATGCGAAGTATGAGTTGAAGCGGAGGAAGTCGATAGTTTCCTGTGCGCTGTCGATTTCTGCCTGCATCGGGTTCTTGCCCTGACCGAGCATTGTAGCTGCGTTGATGACATATCTGTACTTCTTTGAAAGAAGTTCGCCGATACGCATCATGATGGAAGCGCGTTCAATCCATGGGGTGTCTTCCCACTGCTTCTTTGCTGCCAATGCAGCATCGATAGCCATCTGTACTTCCTTCTTGCCAACCTTGTGGTACTTTGCCAAAACATGCTTGTGATTGGTAGGCATTACAACCTTACCCATGTCACCGGTCTTAACTTCCTTACCACCAATGATGCAAGGAATTTCGATGCACTGGTTGAACTGACGTTCAAGTTCTTCTTTCAATAATTGTCTTTCTGGTGTTCCGGGTGCGTAAGAGAATCCCGGTTCGTTCTTCGGCTCTCTGAATGAAAATAATGCGTTATTCATAATTAATAATTTTGTTTTATTATTTTTGATTTGCAAACCTACATAAAATTTCTGATTTATGTATCAGGAGAGTGAAAAAAAGTTTTTATGCCTTCGGCGTTTCTATGGCTAAAGCCGTTTCTCGCTACGCTGTTTCTGAGTTTCTGTGGCTTCACCAGTTTCTAGTTGCTTGAAAAACGGCAGACACGAAATGTATATAGAAAATATCCTTATATTCTTGCCTTCGGGAGTACAAATCCCGAAGGACAAGATACACAACCAGAAACTTAAAAACCAGAAATTAGAAACCGATCTTTCAATTCTAGTACAAGTCCGATGGTTTTGCACTGCCGAACTTGAGGCGTTCGATGGTAGGGTCGTTGATAAGATCGTCGCGCTTGATTTTTACTCCACGAACTATGTAGTTATCAATGAACCACATCGATTTGTCGAAATCGTAAAGGATACGGACAGCAACCTCGTGACCAAGGTCTTCGTAGCGCACAAAATAATACGGATAATCCTTTTTCTTGAACTGTGGAACAATCTTGCTACTGCCGATGAATCCTATATTGAACAGCTTTATCTGCTTGTATGTCACTAGCCTATCGGCTGTTCCGTGAAGGAACATTGTCGGTGCTGGTGGCTGATAGCGATACTTCACTTTTCCCTTTTTGGAATATATTGCACCAGCAAACGACATCACACCTGCATAGCGGAAACCTTCGGGCAAGATTTGTCCTAACTTGGTACGGTTGCAAAGCTCGTAGTCGGCCTGCAAAACAGTTATCGCACCCGCACTCGAACCTGCAAGTATAATCTTACGACTATCAATCTGCAATTCCTTCTCGTGTTCAATCAAGTATTTTGTTGCTGTAAGAAGGTCCTCTGCTGCCATAGATATTGCATCTTCCAACGGCTTGCGGTTTACCGGACTAATATTTTTCGCACCTTTCAGGCCTAACCTATAATCGATTGCCACTACATTGAAACTACTGTCGACCAACCTCTCGTAATATGGCAGGTAATACCCTTCGTTACGCGCTCCACTGATAAATCCGCCACCAAACACAAATACAACGGTGTAATTTTCAGCCGAGTTGGCAGATTTGTAGAAATCTAAGTAAAGCGAACTGTCGCGCTTTGCAAATTCGTAGGTTGCCGTAGGTTTTATCTGTGCATTTGAGCATAATGTTGCAACTATTGCAAAAAAACTCAGTACTAATGTCTTAATTGTAGTATGCATCTGTTTTTGTATTTATTATGAAAAGAAAACATTCTCTATATGTTCAACCTTGTACTCGTCGCCTATGACAAAAATAACTATTGCATCGAAACGAATCTCACATTTTGTGTTAGATTGCCGTGCGTACGCATCTGCAGCTTCGACAAGGAATTTTGTCTTGTTTGGAGTAATGAAATCGGACACTCCGCCGAATTGCTCCGAACTGCGGGTTTTCACTTCGACTATCGCCAATATGTCATCTTTTTTCGCAATTATATCTATCTCTTTATGTTTGAACCTCCACTGGCGTTCCAAAATTTTGTAGCCTTCCGAAACTAGTCGCTTTGCGGCTATGTTTTCGCCAAGTTTTCCGAGTTCGTTGTGAGCAGCCATTGCTTTATTCTTTTGCTTTGTCTTCCAACTCTTTCTTATCTTCTTTTATATAATAGAGATCAATCGACACTATCATTGCAGCAAATCCCCAGAACGGTACCGCGATCTTATCTATGTCGAGGAAGTTATTGAGCGTGCCATGTATGAAATATGTGACAAGTCCGCATAACGCCGATGCCACTATTAACTTCAGTTTTTTGTCCTTCAAGCGATGGTAGGTGCGTGTTCCCGTAATGTATATTATGATGCACACCAACATGTAGTTCAGCATTCCGAGCAGTCCCGATTCCGCCAACGAGCCAAGGTAGTCGCTGTGCGCGTTGCCTCCGTCACCGGCATTGGTACTGATGATAGTTTTTTCGTCGGAACGCTGGTATGGCGCATACTTGAACTGATAGGTTCCCGGTCCCCAGCCAAATACAGGCTTTTCCTTGAACATTCTTATGGCACAGTTCCACCGGTTTATTCTTTCAAGGTTCGAAGCATCCGACGTTATGTTACTTATTGACTTTATATGCTTGGAAAAGTCGGTTGAGGATTCAACCTTGTTGCCTTCCATTTCAATCAAAATCTTGTCTTGCAAAAAAACAAATCCACCTATGCCTATAATTATTAACGCAAAAATTAACTTATTGCTTATTCTTAATTTCAAAATCAGGAACATAGCCACCGCTCCTACAAGACTTATCCATGCTGCTCTTGTGTATGAGAATATCAGTCCCGTAACGAAAATGCCCAGCAGAATTGCAGAAACTATTCTCCACTTCCAATTTATTTCCCTATTCAAGGTGAAACCCAATAGGAATGGCAGGAACATTGCAATTGCCGCCCCGTACGATGTATGGTCGTTGAAGAATGGATTCATTATTCCGTTGCCCACATGCTGGTCGAAATTGTATGCCGAATGTTTTACAAGTGTAAGTATTATAAGTACGGCAAAAGGAATCATATACAGGAAAAAGAATCTGTATATATTCTTTTCGTTTTTGAACAAAAGTATTCCGAGAAAAAAGAACGGCAGAATGAACCACAGCGAAGCCAGCCAGCTCTTGAGCGACACAAGCGGCATTGTGCTTGTACATACAGTGACAAGATGCCAAAGAATGTATATTATTATCATTACCGACAACGGATGTTTTAGTATTTTACGGTCGTACTTGTGCTCAATTAGCAGTTTGAGTATAAAAATGAACATTACTCCCACAAATAACGGCTCGGTAGGTATGTCAATGTTGAATCCGAGGTCGGGATAGAACTCCTTTAGCGGAATAGAGAAAGGTATGCACATTACCGAAAACAGTAATATTTTGTCGAGAGCAAAAAACATTGCAGCAATGATAAGTAGAGCAACAGGAAGCAAGTTGAATGCTACAGTCTGGTACTTTGCAATCATAAAACAGTCGGCAATGATAAATACGGCTGCAATCGCATAAAACGCTATTATTTTTGCCTTGCGTGTCAACTTATTCTTCCTTTGGTTTTCTACAACCTTCAATTATTGAAGCTATTATTATTCCTATCAAACCGCTCCCAAGTGCCGAAAGCAATGCCATCAACCAACGTATAGGATAAAATTTCTTGTCTGCTGGATGTGGTCTTGACACAACATTAGAAAAAGTCTGTTTTTTATTCATGTCTCGACGAGCTTCTTCGCACACTTCCAGATCTTTGTTATATCTATGTATCGTACTCAACAAAAGCGAATCTGTTTTTCTGAATTCTGCTCCATACTCCTGCCAGTTCTTGATAATGGTGCTTGCTTCGCCAGCATTTTTGCCTTGAGCCAAAGCTTCACTGTAAGCCCTTGTCTGAGATGTAATGTCAATAAGACCATACTCTGTTCCAAATTTTTTCAATATGGAAGAAAGACTGTCAATCACATGCTCTTTTTCCTTTGCCGATTCCGTATATATCTCCAACAACTCGGCAGATTGCAACGAAACCATTTTTTGCGATAAATTATCGTAGCATTCGATTATCGAATTCACCATATCAGCTGCCGTCTGAGGGTCTTCGTCACATACAATTATCCTTATTGCATCATTCTGCGTTCTCTCTATTCTCACATTGTCGGAATAGTATTCTATCATTTTTGCCAATGCCCCACTTCCTGTTGAGTCTAAATCATAATGAGAATAAAGGTCATACTTCTCTATTATCTGGAACATTATATCATCGGAATTAAGGATTTCCATTGCCTGTTCCGATTCAGATTCGTTAGATAGACAAATTACGTTTGCAGGATATATTATTGCATACGATTTAAATTTGGGTGGAATAAAAAAAGGTGATGAAAAAACAATTGCAAGAACCGCAGAAACAACCATTATTGATAATATGTACCATTTCCATTTCGATATCACATCGAGAATGTTTCTTGTCTTGAAATATCCTTCCATTGTTTCGTAATTTGGCAATATAATGTTAAAAAGGAAAACCTCTTTTCAACTATCTTTGTTCGTTGACAAATTATTTATATCTTTTTTTTTGAAAGTTTCAATTGCAGCAAATACAATTAAAGCCAGCAAAAATGTCGCAAGCACACTAGTCAGTACAATTAGCCAGCGTATAGGATACGATTTCTTTTCTGCCTTTTCCGCCTTATTGACAATAAAAGCATTGGGCAAATCCTGATCTAATTCTATTTTTGCTTCTCTATATTTATTTTTACGCAATGTCAGAATCTGAACTTCCTCTTTCAACTGGGTAGTTAGCATTGTGTGCGCACCGCCATATTTTGCAAGAGTGTCGAGTTTCGACTTCAGCTCGTTTGTCTTGTTTGTGTTCCCGCTTGCAAGCGCAATTGCATACTGCTCGCTGTACATTTCGGTCTGCGATTTAACCTCTATCACCCCGAGTGCGCCTAGTTTTTCAATGGAGTCGCTTATGTTCTTAACAAGAGCTTCCTGCTCAAGCATCTCATTCTCAACTATTTTAAGAGCTTTGTATGCCCTTTCGCGCTGCATACGCGAATAAACTGTGTCGAGCAAATACGAAATATCATTTGCTATCAATGCCGCTGTATCCGGACTTTCGTCTAGCACCTCAATTTTCACCGAGGTGTATTCGGTACGGGAGAATTTCACATTGTCATCATACTTTTTGTATAACTTTGTGTACAAGTACTTTGTATCAGGATCAATTCGATAATGCTCGATAAGATTGTATTTTTCTACGATTCGGTTTCTGATATCATTTGACTGGAGCATTTGCATCATCTGTTCAACCTCTTCGTTTTCTCCCAATTGCAACAAACCTCTTTCCGTATTCATGTCGGTGGCAAGAGTCTGCGAAACAGAAGTTGAATTGGCAGGATACAACACAACCGTTGACTTGTATCTTTCTGGAATACAAAAACTTACAACAACGGAGGCTACGAGTGCCACACTACATACAATCAACAGATGTTTCCACCTCTTTAATATAAGAAGCAGAACATCTGATGCATTGAATTCTTTTTTTTCGTCTGATTCGTACATTTTCAAACTAAAAAATTATTTTGCTCTTTCTGAATATTCCTTGGTTCGAGTATCAACCTTAATTTTTTCACCTATTTCAATGAACAACGGTACCATAACCTGAGCACCAGTATCGATTGTTGCAGGCTTAAGTGCATTTGTTGTGGTATCACCTTTCAAACCCGGCTCTGTATATGTTACGGTTGCCTCGATGAATGGCGGAAGTTCGCATGAAAGCGGGGTTTCGGTTTCTGCATGTACAACGACTTCCACATCCTGACCTTCTTTCAAAAATTCTACACCGTCGATAACATCTTCGGGAATAGCTATCTGCTCGAAAGTCTCCATGTGCATGAAGTTGTAGCCCATATCGTCCTTATATACAAACTGATACGGACGACGTTCTATTCTTACTGGGGTTATTGATGCTCCCGAGTTGAAAGTCTTGTCGATGGTTCTGCCGTTTTCTAGACTTTTGAGCTTGGTACGGACGAATGCTCCGCCTTTGCCTGGTTTTACATGTTGAAAATCAACCACTAGGTATAGCTTTCCTTCAAGTTCCATTGCTAAACCTTTTCTAATGTCTGCTGTTGTTGCCATATATACTTTTCTTTAATTTGAGCGCAAAGATAATCACTTTTATTTTTTTGTAAGCAAATTATGCGCATTTATTGAAAATTTTTACCTCTTAGAAATAGCAAACGGCTGAGAAAATTTTTTATTGTTTATCCCCGAAAATAAACTGTAATTTTGCATTTAGCAAATAATAAACGAAATGGAATGTAATTTTTGTCCGCGAAAATGCAAGGTTAACAGAACCGAAAATGCTGGTTTTTGTCGAGTTAAAGGGTTGACAATTGCTCGTGTTGGAAAACACGAATGGGAAGAACCATGCATATCGGGAACTCGCGGAAGTGGTACTATTTTCTTTTCGGGCTGCAACTTGCGATGCATTTTCTGTCAGAACGATGCAATTTCAAGATCTGACTACGGACAAGTAATTTCAGTAGATACGCTTGGCAAACTGATGCTATACCAACAAGATTCTGGAGCTGAGAATGTAAACCTTGTAAGTCCTACGCAGTTTGTTGGTCAAATAGCCGAAGCCCTTGAAAAATACAAACCACAGATAAAAATTCCAATAGTTTATAACAGCAACGGCTACGAATCGCTAGAACAGTTGAAACGACTCGAAGGACTTATTGATGTTTATCTTCCAGACCTCAAGTATGCCGACAACTCACTTGCTATGGAATATTCGTCGGCACCTCACTATTTCGAGACGGCAAAGACAGCCATTGCCGAAATGAAGCGTCAACGACCAAAGAATGTTTTTGTAAACGGAATGTTGCGCCGAGGCGTAATTGTGCGACATTTAGTGCTACCCGGCAACCTTGACAACAGCAAAAAAGTGCTGGATTACCTTGCTTCGTTCGACCGCAACATCTACGTAAGCCTTATGGCCCAGTATTTTCCAACCACCGATGTCAAAGCACACCCGCTACTAGGACGAACTCTCACACAAAACGAGTACGACGAAATAAGTTCCTATTTTAAACAATGTGGACTGCATAACGGATATTTTCAGGAACTAAGCAGCAATTCCGATGAATACGTACCCGACTGGTCGCTGGAAAACTTGAAAGAAGTGATTGGAAAAGTTTAAGAATTCAATATTTCAACATTTGTAGCACAAAGATTAAAATGCTTTGTTCTTAATTGTTTTGTGTTTGAAGACTATTAGATCTGCTGGTTGTTTAACAGTCTCGCTACTTCGCTTTTAGCCTTCATAAATTCCCACATTCGCCACATCCTTGTTTATTTCCACATTGCCAAACTTGTCGGCAATGAGGTCGAGAAGGGATTCAATTTCTTCCACGGTATTGGCGGTGAGAAGCTTAAGCCTTGTTTCCTTGAAATTCGGTATAGCTTTGAAATACATGGTAAAGTGACGGCGCATTTCGTAAATTCCACGCATTCCCTCTTTGTAGTCCACCGATTTGTGCAGATGCTCACGGGCATAGTCAACGCGCTCGAGGACGGTGGGTGTGGGGAGTTCTTCTCCTGTTTCAAGATAGTGCTTCACTTCGCGGAAAATCCACGGACGACCAATAGCCGCACGACCTATCATTATCGCATCAACTCCGTATGTATTAAAGCGTTCTGCTGCAATTTTTCCGCTTGTAATGTCTCCGTTGCCAATGATTGGAATGTGAATTGCAGAATTGTTCTTGACCTTGCCGATTAAAGTCCAGTCGGCTTCGCCCTTGTACATTTGTGCGCGAGTGCGACCATGAATGGTAAGTGCTTGTATTCCACAATCTTGAAGCATCAGCGCAACTTCCTCGACATTGAGCGATTCACTGTCCCATCCGAGACGGGTTTTTGCTGTAACCGGAAACCGCGACACTTTTACAACCCTTTCGGTTATCTCCTTCATCAACGGCAAGTTACGCATCATTCCCGAACCTGCTCCGCGTCCTGCAATCTTCTTCACAGGACAGCCGTAGTTGATGTCCAATATGTCGGGGTCGGCATTGTTGATGAAGCGGGCAGCCTCTTCCATAGCATCGGGAATATGACCGTAGATTTGCGTGCCGACAGGGCGCTCGTAGTCGTAGATGTCGAGTTTTTTGACAGTCTTTTGTGCTTCGCGGATAAGTCCGTCTGCAGAAATGAACTCGGTAAACATAAGGTCGGCACCGAACTTCTTGCACATGTAGCGAAACGACGGGTCTGTAACATCCTCCATTGGTGCGAGGAATACAGGCCTGTCGTTAAATTCGGTCTTACCGATTTTGAACATTTTATCCTAAAGTTGCCTTTACTTCGGTTTCGTCGAATGCCTCAACAATATCGCCGACCTTAATGTCGTTGAACTTGTCGATGTTGAGACCGCATTCCTGACCGGCAATAACTTCCTTGGCATCGTCCTTGAAACGCTTCAAGCTGCCGAGTTCGCCAGTGTAGATGACGATACCGTCGCGGATAATACGAACTTTCGACTTGCGTGAAATCTTGCCATCGGTAACGAGACATCCGGCAACCGAACCAACCTTCGAAATCTTGAAGACTTCGCGGATTTCTGCCGAACCAGTGATTGTTTCCTTTACTACCGGCTTCAACATACCTTCCATAGCGTCCTTGATTTCGTTGATAGCATCGTAGATGATGGAGTAGAGACGGATTTCGATACCTTCCTTCTCTGCGGTCTTGCGAGCGTAGGTTGAAGGACGAACCTGGAAACCGACGATGATTGCATTTGATGCAGCAGCCAGCATGACATCCGATTCGGAAATCTGACCTACTGCCTTGTGTATGATATTTACTTCGAAAGATTCGGTTGAGAGTTTTATCAATTCGTCCGACAATGCTTCGATTGAACCGTCCACATCGCCCTTTACGATGATGTTTATCTGGTGGAAATCGCCGAGTGCCATACGACGACCTATTTCGCCAAGAGTAATATGCTTCTGCGTCCTGATGCTCAACTCACGCTGCAATTGCAAACGCTTGTTAGCAAGACTACGTGCTTCCTGTTCCGAATCAAGTACATTGAACTTGTCGCCTGCCTGCGGAGCACCGTTAAGACCAAGAACAAGCACTGGAGTCGAAGGTCCAGCCTCTGTAACTTTCTGATTACGCTCGTTGTACATAGCCTTTACACGACCAGTTGCGCATCCTGCAAGCAGAATGTCACCAACATGCAAAGTACCCGACTGAACGATTAGCGTAGCAACATAACCACGACCCTTGTCAAGTGAAGACTCGATTACTGTACCATTTGCATTCTTATTCGGATTTGCCTTCAAATCAAGCATTTCGGCTTCGAGAAGAACCTTTTCGAGCAATTCCTCGATGTTGAGACCTGCCTTTGCCGAAATGTCCTGCGACTGGTATTTACCGCCCCATTCTTCAACAAGGTAGTTCATATTTGCCAACGATTCCTTGATTTTGTCGGGATTTGCAGTTGGCTTATCTATCTTGTTGATTGCAAATACGATAGGAACATTTGCAGCAGAAGCATGGTTGATAGCTTCCTTGGTCTGTGGCATAATGTCATCATCGGCAGCGATTACGATAATTGCAACATCGGTAATCTGTGCACCACGGGCACGCATTGCGGTAAATGCTTCGTGACCAGGAGTATCAAGGAAGGTTATTCTCTTGTCGTTAAGCTGTACGCTGTATGCACCTATGTGCTGTGTAATACCGCCAGCTTCACCTGCAACAACATTGGTATGACGGATATAGTCAAGCAACTTAGTCTTACCATGGTCAACGTGACCCATAACAGTAACGATTGGCGGACGCGGAACAAGGTCTTCTTCCTTGTCTTCGCTTTCTTTGATTTCGTCGAGGATTTCTGCACTGACAAACTCAACTTGGAAACCGAATTCCTCTGCCACAATCGACATTGTTTCGGCATCGAGGCGCTGGTTGATAGAAACGAACAAGCCCAAACTCATGCAAGTTGCGATGATTTTGGTCACAGGAACACCCATCATGGTTGCAAGTTCGTTTGCCGAAACGAATTCGGTAACTTTTATTATCTTCTTTTCGGCTTCGAGACGTTCTTCTTCTTCGGCACGGCGCATTGAGAACATATCGCGTTTTTCCTTACGGAACTTAGCGGCTTTCGACTTATTCTTGTTTGCAGTAAGCTTTGCAAGGGTTTCCTTTACTTTTTCCTGTATATCCTCCTCGTTGATTTCAGGCTTCTTTGGCATTTTGCCTTTCTTCTTCTTGCCGCCGAATTCACCACTCTTTTCTCCCTTCTTCGAGAAGTCGTTCGAACCGCTAACTTTGTTTATGTCGACCTTTACATTGTCGCGTTTGATGCGTTTGCGCTTTTCCTTGCGCTCTGCCTTTTCCTTTTCGCGATTCTTCTGGCGTTCTTCCTTAGCTTCCTTGCGAGCTCTTTCGGCAGCTTCCTGTTTGCGCTCATACTCGCTAATATCAATCTTACCGATAATGTTAGGACCCTGCAATTTTTCTACTCGTGTTTTAATGAATTCAGGTTCTGGAATTACCGGCTTTTCTATTTTTTCAACCTTCTCCTGTACAGGTTCTGCAACAACTGGTTTTGCGGCTGGAGCGGGTTGAGGCTTTTTTGTATCCTGCTTTGCTGCCTTTTTAGCTTGCTTCTGGGCTTCTTTGGCAGCTTCTTTTTTCTGCTTTCTTTCCTCTTCTCTCTCAGCAGGAGTCTTGGGCTTCGGACGGGTCTTCTGGTTTATCTGGTCAAGATTTATTGTGCCAAGGACTTTCGGACCGTTTTCTTCGGTTTTTACGCCTTCTTTCAAAGGCTGAATCTCGTGTGGCTTAGGTTTTTGGGCGACTTCGGCTTCGACTTTTTCCTGTGTTGCATCGGCGGATTTATCCTGAGCCTTGGCAATCTCAGCCTCCTTCTGGAGACGCTCTTTTTCCTTTGCTTCCTTAACCTTGTCTGCTTCCTGTTTCTGCTTCTCAAGGTTCTGCTGCTTTTCGATTGAAATGTTAAGCTCCTTGTTCTCCTTTGCCTTCTCGGTATCCTTGATGGCTGTTTCGTTCATGACTTTCGAGTCCTTGAACTTTTCATCGAGCAAAGCCAACCATTCGGGCTGTACCTTGGCATTCGGGTTGCTCTCGATTTCAATACCCTTGCTTGCGAGGTAGTCCACAATGGTTGAAGTCGCCACATTGTAAATGGCAACTACGGCGCTTAATCTTTTTGGTTTCGTTTCCGAAGTCATATTTTTCTCCTATAATTACCTGTTTCTTTCTTTTTGCGCGTTCTACTTGTTAAATTCAGCTTTCAGAATCCTAATTACATCATCAATAGTCTCGTCCTCAAGGTCGGTACGACGTGCAAGCTCTTCCTTGCTGAGCTCTAGTACGCTAAGTGCGGTGTCGCAACCTACAGCCTTAAGCTGGTCGATTACCCACTGTTCGATTTCATCGTTGAATTCATCGAGGTCGATATCCTCTTCCTGCGAAACTCTGAATACATCAATTGTGTATCCTAAAAGCTGGCATGCGAGCTTGATGTTAAGTCCACCCTTACCAATTGCAAGCGAAACCTGGTCGGGATTCAAGTAAACCTCCACGCGCTTTTCCTCGTTTATTATCTTCAGCGAAGAAATTTTTGCCGGATTAAGTATGCGCTGAATGTAGAGCGGCAAATTTGTGGTGTAGTTTACAATATCAATGTTTTCGTTGTGAAGTTCGCGGACAATACCGTGAATACGGCTTCCTTTCATACCTACGCAAGCTCCAACCGGGTCAACGCGTTCATCGTAAGATTCAACTGCAACCTTAGCTCTTTCGCCCGGAATGCGGACAATTTTCTTGATTGTGATAAGTCCTGAATCGCCAATTTCGGGAATTTCCTGCTCAAACAATCTTTCGAGGAATTTTTCTGAAGTTCTTGAAATCTTGATTATCGGGCTTCCGTTTTTAAGCTCTACACTTGAAATCACAGCCTTGAGTGTATCTCCCTTTCGGTACTTGTCGCTTGGAATCTGGTCTTGCTTCGAGAGGAGAAGTTCTGTTCCCTCTTCATCGCGTACAAGGATTTCGCGCTTCCAAACCTGATAAACTTCAGCAGTGATAAGTTCGCCTATTCTGTCCTTGTATTTCAGGTAGATGTTATCTTTTTCACGCTCCATAATCTTTGCCTGAAGGTTCTGCTTCAATGCAAGTATGGCACGGCGACCGAAATCCTGCAGACGGATTTCGTCTGAATATTCCTCGCCGACTTCGTAGTCCTCATCGATTTTCTGAGCTTCCGACAATGGAATCTTCGTGTACTTGTCCTCAATCTCATCGTAGTCATCATCTTCAACTACGGTTCTTGTACGCCATATTTCAAGGTCGCCGGTCTTGTCGTTGACAATCACATTGAACTTGCTGTCTTCTCCGTACAATTTTACAAGTGTCGAAGAAAAAACTTCCTTCATTACGCCAATCAAAGTCGATCTGTCGATGTTCTTCAGTTCCTTAAATTCGGCAAAGGTGTCAATTAAGTTTTCCTGTACTCCCATGGCTTTTGTTATTTAAAGTCAATTACGCTTTTAACTGTTTTTATATTAATTCTTTCTATATCAAAAACTTCCGTTACAACCACCTTTTTGTTTCCTTCTTTTTTAGGAATGGCAGTCTCGACGGTTATGGTATTGTCGGACACAGCTTTAAGCGTTGCAATGATTTTTTCACCGCCAACATAAACGATTTCCACCAGTTTGCCGATGTTTTTCAGGTACTGCTCCTTTACACGGAAAGGATTTGTCAATCCGGGTGAACTTACCTCAAGCGAAAAGTCTTCTTTTTCACGGTCAAGGCATTCCTCGATTGCCTGACTAATGCGACGGCACTCGTCTATTGTGATTCCGTTCATGTCGTCAACATATACAGCAATATCGTTGGATACACTAACAGCAATATCCACAACAAACTGTGTTTCAGAGAGAAACCGTTTGCTTAAAACTTCTATATCTTCCTTCCTTATCAACGTCAGAAAATAAAACGGGAGGAAATCCATCCCCCCTGTCCGTTCTAAAACCGCACAAAAGTACAGCATTTTTCTGAAATAGCAAAACTTTTTTGCATGGGATTGAAGAAAATGGTTTATGATTGTATATTGGTTTGAAAGGTTTTATGATGTTTTGAAAATTTAATATACTCAATTTATCGTTAATCAAAAACATTTCTTAACTTTGTCATAAATTTATTAATTTTAAGATTATGGAAATAATAGGTATTGTAATTGCTGTGGCCGTAGTGGTCATATTATTTTTAGCTGGTTTCAAGGTTGTCCGCCCCACACACAGGGCATTGGTTGAAAGACTTGGAAAATATCATCATTTTGCGAATCCAGGTTTGCATTGGATTATTCCGTTCATTGATCACATTTACCGTGTGAATGTAACCGAACAAATGGTTGATGCCGACCCTCAGGAAATCATCACCAACGATAACCTTAATGCAACCGTCGATGCACAGATTTATTTTCGCGTTCGCGAAGACGAGCAAAGTGTGAAGAATTCGCTTTACAATGTTTACAACTATCAGGTGCAGATTGTAAACTTGGCCCGCACCACCCTGCGTAACATTATCGGTACACTTACGCTTAAGTCGGCAAATAGCGAGCGAGGAAGAATCAACACCGAGCTTCATCAAATTCTGTCGGAGGAAACCAACGACTGGGGTATTTCGATTGTAAGAGCAGAGTTGAAACAAATCGACCCTCCTCAGGATGTACAGGCAACGATGAACAAGGTCGTAAAAGCTGAAAATGAGAAGATTGCTGCAATCGACTATGCAACAGCAGCAGAAACAGAAGCCGATGGTGTCAAGCGTGCAAAAATCAAGGAGGCTGAAGGTTTCCGTCAGGCAAAGATTTTAAATGCGGAAGGTGAAGCTGAGGCTATCAGGCTGGTCAACGAAGCTGCAGAGAAATATTTCATTGGGAATGCTCAAATACTTAGGAAGATTGAAGCATTGGAAACATCACTAAAGGACAATGCGAAAATTGTTGTGCCATCTGATTCAGATTTAGTTAATGTAATCGGAGAAATGGCAGGAGTACTTCCGCTAGAGAAAAAATCGAAAAAACAGGAATAAATATCGCTTATTATTGTTGTCCGCTAAACCACCCATTAGGTCATTCCGTAAGACAAAGCGAACCGACTAAGGAACGTGTCGTGTGAGCCTGTCTGTACGGAATCTGTTCCACGACAATACGTTAGCAGATTCCGGACAACCGATTTCACACA
>JAFZLK010000078.1 GCA_017551515.1 Bacteroidales bacterium
GTTGCCTTTTCGAATATCAACAATTGCTTTGGTAGCTCCTCCGAAACCGCCAATCAAATAGATGGGATGATTTTTTTCAGAAGCAATCAAAAACTCTTCAATAATACCTGCATATTTACCCTTAAAACCAGTCAATCTCCCTCCTAAAATGATACGAGCGTCAACATTGTCCTCCATTTCATTTCTCATTTTTGTTAGGGAATGTGCCCAAATGTTAAGATTTTCATTTCCTACAGGTGAAATAAATTTGCTTGCATCAATGTCATCGGGAGCATCAACGAACTTCGGTTCTACTCGACGATGAATAAACTCCGCTTCGTTACTTTTGGTGATGTTCAAATGTATAGGCCATGCAAAATAGTTTGTGAAATACTTTTCTTGCCTATCTGCTTTTTCTTTTTCACCATATTGATAAGAGAAATTTTCAAACGATTCTGTAAAACCTTCTTTTCTTAAATCTCCACCATAGACCAAATATCCACCAGCTTTTACAATGTATCGTGACAATTCTAATACTACATCTTTCAACATGGATTTAGCGCAGCCACATTTTTGCATGTCATCGCTTTCCGAGACAGAAAAGGCAATTCTTTTGTTCCTTAAATTTTCAATGGAATTTGCCATTGCTTCTGTAGGTGTCAAAAAAGATATCGCATTATTTAAATCTGTCAAAACTGATTGTTCTTCTTTGCCAAGTGGTGGTTCAGGATAAAGAATCTTTTTCCCGTCTTTGGGAAGTATTATAAATGAAAACAATTCGGGATTATGGGGAATGAAGCTGTCAATATTATTATTTGCGGCTTTGATGGCTTGCAGTAAATGAGATTGATAAACTTGATTCAAGGCGGTTTTTAGTAATACAATAATCATTTCCGACCAATCAGTACTGTATTGTATCATTGGACAATTCCCGATATATGGGAATGTACGCTTTACTCTCTTCTTTACACAATTTACAATTATAGTTGGAACCTCGTTTCTCTTTGCTGCCAACACTTCATTTCTGCACCATTCACGATCTGCATATACATCGGAATTTAAAACAACTAATAGGGATGAAGCAACACTCTTTTCTATCTGCTTAGCGAAATCATTTCCATCCAATATGTCATTCTCATCAAAAAAAGTACTCAATTTAGTAGATGAATTGAGATAATCACGTAATTCCTTTGCTCCTGACAGACAATCCTTTTTTGCGTGACTGATAAACAATTTTATTCTTTGCTCAGGATTTGTCAAGAGACGATATAGCGATTCCAACAATCTTGTTTGTATCAATTTCCAATTGTCTTCGAAACAATAATTGTCCAATTTGATAGCTTGAATCTTTTCGGTTTTAGAACTTATTTCAAAAGCATATTGATATAGACCTATACCATAAATCTTAACATTGTCACTAGTATGTGCGGCAATGTCATCAATATAAATTCTCCATTCATTACTACAGAACATTTGTTCATCTATCAAAATGATAATTGCAGTTCTTTCGCTTTCATCAAATTTGATGGGCAAAATATCACATCCATCTTTGCCTGTGCGTAAATATACAGGAATATCAATTCCGTCCGTTAATGGCCGATCAATATCCCTGCAAAGCAGTTGATAGATCATATCAAAGGCTTTTTCACCATCAGAGTAATCCGAATGATACAACACGTATGTTGCTAAAGGCATTTTTATCTTTTCCATAATTATTCTCCTGTGTTTCTTTGCATTTGAGGAATTCTATTTATTCTTTTGTCATTATTTGCACGTTGTCTAAATGCTTTTTCAATGGCATTCTGCATGAAAACTCTATCTTCGGTCCAATCAATCATTACCGCATAACCAGATTCATAGTTTTCAATAAATCTTTTTGGATAATTACTTTTGTAACGCTGATTAATTGGTTTATTATAATCTGGATGTGTCGGTAATACAATCCCTAATAGTCCTGCATAATGGTCCCCGACTTTATAATTGAGAGCCCCTGATATTTCCCAGTCAATGTGTTTCCTGTGTTTTGTTTTAGCCCCAAGTAGAACGACTAAAACAGTAGTATCGAACAAATACTCTTTTTGAATTAATTGTTTAATGTATTCATCGCTATTATCTGAATCAATGTCTCCTTTTTGTACAGATTTGTTAACTATCAAATCATCGAATAAGTTCTCAAAGTAATTTTTGTATAGTTGGTCATCTTTATGATAATAACTCAAAAAGGTTTTACGTTTAGTAATGTTTTGTGGCAGTCTAGTTGCTCCTTTACCACCAAGAGAAATGATATCACTATAGCCATTATACTGAATTATATCATTCAAAATGATATATTTGCCATCTTTCTCCCTAGTTAGCTTGGAAAAAGTTTTACCGTAGCTAAGCTTTTGTTTGAACCAGTTTCTGTCGTGAGTCTCAAAATTGTAAATGGTATTGTTTTGAGAATTCATCTCACCACAATAGATGTTGTCAATTCTGTTGTCGTTGAAAGATATTTTAGTTATTCCGTAATCAGTCATTGTATATATATTCTCAATATTAATTTTTAAAACTTTTATTAGTATGTTTTAAAATTTATTATAGTTCTAAATAATTTGTATCTATACGATAATTTGCCATCGAACTTAACGATGGCATATTTCTATTTATAATAAATTCATTCAACTTATCAAAATCAAATATTTGCAAAACAACAATAAAAAAGCATATATTTTTTATTCATCTTATAAGGTCACAAAATTACATTTTCTTTTCATTAAAATGTTTTTTTCATTAACATAATTTTGCGTGTTATTAAATAATATTACGACTTTTTTTGGGGGGGGGAGATTTTTGGAATGTTTTCTGGATGGTAGGGATTGTAAGGCATGTATGGGCAGAACGATTAGGGGCAGTAGGGCCTGTAGTGCCTATAACGCCAGTAAGGGCAAGGGATGATATGTGGGATGACGAGATAAGGGAGATGGAGGGATTAACGAATGGGGTGACGAAAAAGGACGGCATTGTGCCGTCCTATGGGTAAGTCTTAGAAGTCAGTGCAAAATTAAAGGCTTCACTGAGATTACCGATTTTAATGTTGCGGATACCTATTTGGGGTATTGATTTCTTATTTCTATTGCTTCTTCAATCCAATTTTCAAGATTATCTTTTATATCATTATATGCATCTCTACAATCGGGATTATAACATTTTACAATATTGGATAGTTTTATTTTATCTAAATAGAATTGCTCAAAAGGATTGTCTCCTTTATTGCATTTACCACTACGTCCAAGTCTGCATTGCGACGGATCTTTAATATTATGGATATATATTCCTAAAAGTCCTTTGCCATCTTCCCATGCCTTTTTTATTTCATATTTTACCCATTCTCGTTGCGCTGTTTCTTCGCCAACAAGGACAATAACACAAGATCGATAATTCATATTTGCATCAATCCATTCTTCAATGGCAGCCTTACCTTTATTCTTAACTTCTTCCCATTCATTTTCAGAGACAGGTTTATTGTCTTCAATAGCTCCGATATTTCTTATCTGAGCAACTCTCATTACATCTTTGTAATGGAAACTGTAAAAAACTCTTCTTTTAGTCATATTGATAATTTTAATCTAGTTAAACACTTCTAATAAAATGCCGCCTGTGATTAATCCTAAAATAAGGACACCATATAAAGGAGCTATAGTCGTAGATTTGAACACATTCCAATAACAATATTTTTTACTATTGCTGTCTTTTTTGTCGTATTTGTAATTGCATATCGGCATGTAAAATGAATCTACTTTTTTGTCTATAATATCATTATAAAGACCTCTAAATTTTCGTTCCTGCAGCAGATAATATGCATCTAAAAACCAAAAAACTAGTGTTGGTACAATGGCAACAAAAATGTATATGCTATTTGAACTATTGGCGAATAATGCCAACAATGCGGACACAATAGTTATTGCCCAACCTTTAACTTGAAAAGAATTGGTATTCATACGCGTAATTACATTTTGAACAAATTCGAGATGTTTCATTTCCTTTTCCATTTCCATTTTGATTTCTTCTTCCATATTAAAAAAGTTTTATGATACAACACATAATTAATATTCAAACGTGTGCCTATTTGATAATGAACAATCTTTTTTATTATTCCTTAACCAATTTCAAATCCTCCACTTCGCCGGTTATTCTTGAGACCTTTACGATGTATTCGCCGGGGCGGAGGGCGGAAAGGTCGAGCTGCATTGAGGTGGACTGGAGGACGATGCGACCTGTAAGATCAATTACTGTGGCACTAAGGAAGCCATCGCCGAAGATGGACACCATATCGCTGGCGGGATTCGGATAGAGCGACATTGCCGTGGTGGTAGGTTCGGTTATGCCATCGCAGACCTGTGCGGTGATGCTGATGGTACGGGTGGCGGAACATTCGCCACGGGTGACGGTGAGCGTGACGCTCTGCGTGCAGGCATTGTCGAACTGAAGCATTTCGGTGCAACCTGTACCGCCTGTGCTCCACTGGTAGGAATCGAACTCGCCGCAGGCATCCAAGTAGAACTGCCGGGCAGTGCAGACGGTTGTATCATTTAGCCCGATATTGAGCGGCGGCAGCACTGTGGCGTGAACAAGCACAATGCTGTCGAACTCCTGACCGCCCTCAGGATATGTAAATGTGTAATCGCCAGAAGCGGTAAGGGTTACGCCCTGCACTACCTCACCATAGCAATATGTGGCGGTATCGTAAATGTAGGTTGGGCAGGAATAACCAAACTTGGCAATGAACATATCGCTATCCCAATTGTCTATTATAGTATCTTCGCTGAAAGCCATTCTGTTGTCAAATCTACCTGCTGTATATATTTCACCTAAAGCATTTATGCGTGTGTCATATGGTTCTGTTTGTAATTGTGCTTTACTATATATTTGATTTACACCAGTCATATTGCCATGTATATCCCATTCGCAAAGGGAATATCCTTTGTATGGAGTGCCAGAACCTTGCAGTTGCTCGCTCGGTAGATATGTATTTTCTCCGCATACAAGGCCGTAAGCAGACCAGCAAACTCCTGCATATAACTTATCATTATGTTTTGCAATACTTCCAATTTCGCATTTTGTAGTTATTGGGCAATTGTACCACTTGTAGTTTCCTGCAGTATCATAACAAACAATGACATTTGTGTAACTCATAAATATTCCATCACAATTGTTTACAAGAGTATCATTTTCCCCGAAAATAGTATAATTGTTTGGAAAAGTGGATGACTTGGGGAAAGAATAGTCGCTAATATATATGTTGCCTAAGTCTTCATCTAGGTACATTGACTCGAAACGTGATTCTGCATAATCATCTCCGTGATTTCTTGTTTGGCTTACCCACAATATTTCTCCGTCACTATTCATCTTTATAATAAATCCTTCAGGCCCTTGTGGCGTATATACATAAATATGTTTGCCATCGGCAAGTTCCACATCGTAAGGATAATGAGAAATACTGGCAGTATCTCTTACAAAAGCAGAACCGCAAAGGTATATGTTGTCATTAGAATCACATTTAATATCGTAAAAATGCATATCAATGGAATAGTATGGAGCGTGAATACATTCGATAATTGACTTGTCGTATTGTAAGTTGAAATCTTGGTCAAACTTTAGCATGTGGTAAACATACTGGTTATCTTCTGGCATTATGGTGTCGGTAATGTCCTCGCCATTGAGTTTAATCAACATCTTTTGTAGTGTCCGGTTGCCAAGACTATCGGTCATACCTTCACTTCTCATATTAGACAACATATAATAGTTGTGCTGATTATCAATTGCGAACGGAACGTAATCGTCCACGCCAGAAGGAAATATATATGATAATAATTTGTGGTTTCCAACAATATCTTCTCTGTATAATGAAAACAAATTGTAATCAACTATATTGCCGTCCAAGTCAAGTTCCATAATATATGTATAGAAGTTGTTTGGAAACCACGGAAAAGTAAGTCTGTCGGGCTCGGAAGTCGCGTAATAAACTAAATTGCTGCCATAAACAAGAGTGTCAAGAAACCATAAAGAACATTCGTATGTAGGCATATGGACAGTACCTTGTAGGTACAAGCGGTTATTTTTTAATACCATATATTGAGCAC
This sequence comes from Bacteroidales bacterium, assembly GCA_017551515.1. Classification (GTDB taxonomy): domain Bacteria; phylum Bacteroidota; class Bacteroidia; order Bacteroidales; family ML635J-15; genus Bact-19. The sequence continues at coordinate 6,099 of JAFZLK010000078.1, forward strand.
TATGGCTTCTGTTTGTTTCCCGTGCAATTGCTTTGTGCCATACCACATTACCATTGCAGTCGAACTTGGCAACAAAAGTGCCGGCACAATGGTCACCATAGATAGGTGTGTTAAACTGTAATTCATCGTCTGGATAACCGTAGAAAGAAGCATTGTCCCCGTATGTTCCGAATATATATGCGTTTCCCTCGGCATCAAGTTCAAGGTGATGAGGATAGTTAAGTGGCGTTAAAATTTGATTTACAAACTTATTGCTTCCTCCAAACCTAGTTGCGTATTGCCAGTCCATAGACTGAGCGGAAGCGAAGGAGATGGAAGCGATTGATAAAATTAAGGATAAAAATATTTTTTTCATAATACAAATATTTAAAAGTTTCTAAGTTTCTGTGCCTGCGGCGTTTCTAAGTTTAACTTCGTTGAGGGCTTCGCCGTTCTATGGCTAACGCCGTTTCTAATTGTTTCTAAGTTTGATGTTGTTTGAGATGGTTTGAAGATTTGAGGATTTGACACAATGACATAATGACATTTCGACATAATGATGTTGAGATGCTTCGATGCTTCGACTTCGCTCAGCACAGGAAGGGAACGAAGCCCAAGGGGCGGAAAAATCCGCTCCTTAAGCATCGTCAAAAGTTGTCTTTGTTGTTTGTAAATCATCGTTTTATAAGTTTCAGGTACTGGATGTCGCCGTCGAGACTGACTACCTTAACAATGTATTCGCCATTGCGGAGCGTTCCGATGTTGAATGTGGTATCGTAAACTTCCATCACAACCTTGCCTCCCATATCGATTACAGTGGCACGGCTGAAGTTGTCGCCGGATATGCTGACCGATGAGGTGGCAGGATTAGGATACAGGCAGAAGTCAGGCGTTAATGGAGATAATGGTTCGTCCATATTCGGGACTTCTCCAGTTTCTGCATCGCTGTCATCCTCGGCATCGACAGACTTGCTGCCAATGATTTGAAGGTTGCTGGCAGGTACGCAGAACTCCAGCTTGCATATCTTGTCCTTGTAGCAGGCATACAGCTTGAAGCAGATAGTCTTGTTTTCGGCAATAAGTTGCTGGAGTTCGAGAGGCGTAATGGATATAACTCCGCTTATTTCACCAGTAGCGGGGTTGTAGTTGACATCTATTATGGTGACATCGTCGCTGTAGAGCAGAACATTGCTCAAACCCATAGACATATAGAAATGGTATCCGAAATATGCCATACCTGCGGACGATATGCTTCCAAGATATTCGAACTGACCGACCTTTACCGAGCAGTTCTGGCTTATGCAGTTGTCGAGCACATCGGAAATGTCAACGAAGAAGTCGTAGTCGCAAGGATGGAAATGACCGTCGTAGAACAGCAGCTGCAAGTACATATCCTGCGGCTCGTAGTTTGCGAGTTCAATCTCGAAAAGCAATGTAGCCGTTGTGCCCGGGTTTATTGTAACAGGCAGTACTGGCGAATAAAGCGTTCCGATATTTGGGGAGTTAACGCCATACAATGTTGCGGAATTAAGCGACGGATTGTATATGTTAAGATAGAAAAGCACCCTAAGTTTACAATCCTTGACATCGCACCATGGATCTTTCAGCAAACTGACCACTAAGTAGCAGGAGTCGCAAACTTCCTTTTGGCTGACAACGAGGTTGCCAGAAGTCGTGGAGCAATAGGTTGCGTAATCGACATCGAGGGAATAAGTACCGTAGGTGGGCACTTCAAGCGGAGGTATCGTGCCGTTGTCGCTGTCTAATACAGTGTTGTAATAATACCATTCCCAATAGTCGAATTCGCCCATAGGACCGAGCAGCCACCTTGAAAAATCGTCCTTGCAGAACTCGAAGCATCCCGTCATGAGTTCGTTGAAATCGGGTGGTTTGGGGACATCAATCTCCGCATCGGCTGAACGGCATCCTGTAGTGGGGTCTGTGTAGTAAGCCGTATGGAACCCCGAGTTGTAAGTTTCGGTAGCAGTACCGAAGTCGCCAGTACTCCAGTTGAGGTTCTGGTTGGCCGTGCTAATGAGGTTTACAGGCGGAATGTGCAGACACCTGTTGGTGCCGAAACCGATTGACGGCGTTGCAGGGGTTGGATGTATTGTAATAGTCTTTGTGTCGGTACTGCTACAGCCATTCTTGGTTACGGTAAGAGTAACGGTGTAGTTGCCTGGCGACAGAGCGTAGGACGCAATAGTTGCCGACAGGTTAGGCGTGGTAATAGGATTAGAACCTATACCAGTCCACTGGTATGTGTTGTCGCCAGATTCGCCGATAAGGGCTATTTCTCCGTCTGGGCAATAGTCTGCATCACCGTAGATTTCGGCAACTGGAGATGAAGTGAATCCTATATTATACCAATCGCTTTGATAGAAGCAGTTGTTATTATCCGTTACACGCACATAATATGAACCTGACTCGTAGAAGTTGTTGCTAGGAACATAAGTCGTCTGGTTGGTCTCGTGCCAACGATATATAGGACTGGTTGTTGGAGTCGGTGCTGGCAAATAAGAGTATTCTAAAGTCCAAGGGTTTCCATAACAAACGGAATACTGTTGGGATATAATACTGCCTGCTAAAGTATTAGGATTTATTTGTATGGTATTATATGCCTGGGAATAACAGCCTATATTGTCTTGTGTGGAAAGAATTATAAGAACAGGCATCTGACTATTATTATTATTAACAAAACTTTGTTCTGGGTTTTGTGAATAGTTTTCTCCAAGTGGAGTGCCATTATTAAACTGCCAGTCCCATGAAATTGCATTAGTGGAGTTGTCTGTAAACTGTATTCCTGTTCCACTACAATATGGACCAGATGATACCGTAAATGCGGCAGTGCCCCTGTTGTATGTTACCGTCTGGGTTGTGGAGCAGGATTCGGTAATGCTACCATAGGTATAGTTTACGGTAAGCATAACGGTATGAGTACCCGAAGTTACAGCATAACTTGACGGGTTGGTAACTAGAACGCCGTCAACATACCAGGTTGTAGAGTTTATAACAGTTCCTGTCATGTAGTCGCTGATGTCCTCGAGTTCAAGGTTTATGCCAGTTCCAGTAGCACATGAATAGCCGACATAGAATCGCGGTATGAGCGGAACATAGAACTGCAAACTTGCAGTGTACATACAGCCGTTGTACATTCTACCTGCCACTACTCTGTAGTAGCCCGAAGATGAAAATGTAGCGGTGCATACGCTGTTGTTAGTGCCCGACAGGGTAATCTGCGGAGTTGAGACATTCTGACCGAACGCCCATTCGCTGTTGCCACTCAATGCGCTGTTGTGCGTGAATGTAATGCTGTTGCAGTTGCGCGATGTAAGCACCACAGAAGCGTTGTTTTCCACATACGAGCAGCCGGGGTCGGTGCCGGGGACAATGGACGAATTTTGGCTTATGCTCTTTGAACTTGTACAGCCTGTGGTGATGTCGGTAACCGTGCAGGTGTAGTTGAAAGATGAGCCGTTGTGGACGAATGAAGGGCTTGTGCCGGCATTCGGATTCCAAGCGTAGGTGTAACCTGTAGCATTGGGATCCATAACAGTCGCGTTTATCAGGTAGTTGTTGTTTCCCTGCACATAATAACTTAGACTGAACTGGGGCGCAGGAATAACATCGATAGTTTCAACCTTTTCGTAAACATTGGTACATCCTGGAGTTTGATAGCCCATCTTTACAGGTATAGTACCCACATTGTTGAAAGTGTAGTTCCATGAAGCCCCCGATGTAAGACCGGTGTAGTTGTAGTTATTACCCTCGACATTCAGTGTCCAGATGCCGTTGAACTGCTCGGGGTTGTCGGCACTAATCACCGCCGTGCCGTGCTGGCATATATTGGACGGCATGTCGATTTCTGGAATGAGGTATGGCTTTACTGTAACAGGAATTGAATCAACCATTGTTTGGTTACAATAATTTCTGTTAAGCACCATACTCATCTGTCCGTAGAATGCATTTACCTGAACATCTATTGCGCAGGAATCATAAGGGCTTACAATGTCTGCATTGCCGTATGCAACTTGCCACTGATATTGTACCAGACTTTCGGGATTTACCGACATCGGAAATATTTCGTTTGCGCAAACTTCGTATGTCGGCCAGGTGATGGTCTGAGGCACAAACTGAGTGACCTGATACTGGTATGGCAGAGATGAGCAGCCTGTATTCCTGTTTACATACTGCAAATTGACAGTGCAGGGCAAACTCTGGAATGTAACATTGTAGTCGTTACCGTCATACTCCGATGGATTTCCGCAAGTTGCGCTCCAGTGCAGATAGTACTCTGGTGACGGCGATGTGGCACTATATGTGCGAGGTAAACCGACACAAGCGGTACTAGCCCATCCCGAAACATCGGGCTGCGGAGTTGGCGGGAGAGCGTTTATGTTAATCGATGCGTATGCGGTATTGCAGAAGTTGGGACTTGAAGCCTCGATGGTGTATCCGCCAGCGGTGTTGAATGTGTAACTGATGGTGCTTGCCGTCTGCGTGTAAATCGAAGTGCCATTGTGGTAGATAGTCCAGTCGAACACTTCTGTCGGGTAGTCCGTCTCGAATGTAACGGATTCGCCGGCACAAGCCTCGCGGTCGGCAATGATATTGAAAGGTTTAGTAACGACTACCGTTTTTGCCTGAGCCACGCCTCCGCATCCGAGGAACCCACAGTTGTAGATGCACTTAATAGTATAGGTGCCAGGGTTGCGGAATTCAACCAGATACTTGTGCCTATGACCAGAAAACAGCACACGCACATCGCTTGGGTTTGTATATACTATGCTCCAGTTGTATTCGGTGGAAGCCCACAGCGGAAGTTCAAAGTACACGATGTCGTCCACGCAAACCACATCTGGACCCTGTATCTCGGCGTTGTCGGAGATAACAGGTATGGGCAGGTAGGTAAGGCTCGGGCAGGTCTGACCGCAGGACACGCCGTTGAGGGCGATGTAACCGTAGCCGTCGTCGATGTCGTCCCACATAACGGTGAGCGAACTTGTACCCTGTCCGCCCTGTATGTGCCCGCCTTCGACATACCATAGGTAGTCGGAGCAGGAATTGACGGCGTGGTAAGTCGCCGTAGTGTTCTCGCAGGCCGTGCCAAAGCAATCGACTTCGAGTGTGGGGTAACTTGAAATGTTAACGATGTACATTACGGAATCCTCGCATCCGCATTCGTTCACCACGCGATGCACTACGGTTGTTGTGCCACCGTACAGGGTGTAGTCGGCAGTAAATGAGAAGTTCTGCATTGCGGATGTCTGGTTGCCGACGCGCCAGTAGTAACCGACAACAGGCGATTCGGGTACGGAAGTAGAGTTGTCGTAGAACTGGATTTCCTGACCGTCGCAGACATCGATGTACTTTACGCCAGATGGAGTGTAGCCAGTTTCGGTAGGATTAGAGATGATTCCGGCGACAGGCCTTTCGATGAGGTCAACACAGAGCTGCTTTTCGCAGAACTCGTCGTTCTGACCGTAAACCGAAAGGATGAGCGTTCCTATTCCAGCATTTTCCGACCAGTTGACGGTAATTGTGTTGTTGCCGGTGTTTGTGGTGTAGGAATCAGCACCCGAGACTGCCCAGTCGTAGCTTGCGCCCGACGGCAGTCCGACAATGCTGTAGATGACTTGTGACCCTCGACAGGCGACCATACACTTGTGCTCATCGTAGAGAGGATCGGTGTCGCCTGGTTTGTAACTAGTGATAATACATTCGGAGTCGAAACCGCTCCTGATGTAAAAATTGCAGAAATCGCCGCTCTGAGCGACCAACAGACAGGGTATCAACCACTGTGCGAACATCATAATAAATTTTTTCATAATAGTAAAATTTAGGTTGTTAATATTTATTTTCAGATTCAACTCAAAACTCTGTACAAAGATAATGGATATAATGATATTGAAATAATTATAATATCTTATATTATACTAATGTGCTTAAATATTATGTAATAATATGAAATAAATACGATAAATGGTGTAAATTTTGCATTTCTTTTTGTGTAAGATAGTATTCATTAAACCATAATTTTAAGTAATAAAAGCGTAATTGCTTTATACTAACACAGGCAATGACTAAGGAAAGTGTGCACCCGTGCCTAAGAGAAGGGAAAGTGTTAATGGAATTTGAAAAAGGAGGAATTGAAGTGGTTTTTAGGGGGTGTAAGGGCTATAACGCCAGTAAAGCCTGTAGGGACGGTAGGGGCAGTAACGCCCATAAGGCCTGTAAGGGCGAAGGGCGATAGACGGGATGATAGTGGTAGCACCTATAGCACAAATAGCACCTATAGTTAACGGGTTAACGGATTTTCGGATTAACGAATGGGATGGTGGGATGAGGATTAGGGGTGTAAGGGCGGAATGATAGTGGGGATAGCACCTATGGCACAAATAGCAACTATAGTTAACGGGTTAACGGATTTTCGGATTAACGGTTTAACGAATGGGATGGTGGGATGAGGATTAGGGGCGGAAAGGGCTGTAACGCCAATAACGCCAGCAAGGGCGAAGGATGTTCGGGAAAGCAGGTGAATGAAAAAAGCAAAAAAAGGCAGATAAATCCGCCTTTTTATTGATTTTAGAAAAAACGAAGTTACTATTGTACAATCAAAGATTTGGCATCTAAAATTTCGCCATTAGGCAATTTGAGTTCTACACTATAGCGACCGCTTGTCAAACCTTGGATGTTGGTTTGGATAGTGTTCCTGTTCAGAGTATTTGAAACTGGTATTGTACGCATTACTATACCCAATCCGTTTGAAATACTAACAATAGCATTGTTTACACTTTCTTCAAGACGGTATTCTATATTAAGGACATCGGATGTCGGATTTGGCGACAAACCTACAATTGCACCCCGACATATCTGTACGCATACGGTATCCATATCAATGAAACCTTCGTCGTCCGACTTTACTTCAAGTATGTACGACTGGCTCTGGCGCGGATAAACGGACAAATCCGTTCCCGTTCCAAGCGTTTCACCGTTCTGGCTGTACCACTTGTACGACACATTACTGTTGTTTGTTTCGGCATAGAATGTCACTTCGTCACCAGCAAACGACTTGGTATCGTCGCGGGCAATCGCCTTTATTCCGCCCTTCTTGTCCTTTATGGCAACATAGTGCTCTGCTCCGATAAATGTCGTTCCCGAATAAAGCATAATGTCAAATTCGAAAACATTGTCTTTAGGTGTCATGTTTGAGAAGAAATTAACTTCGGTAAGCATTGTGCAGACAACTCCGGTGTCAAGCATTATGTCGCTTAATATTGCAGTATCGTTTATAACCATAAATTCGCCGATGCCGTTTACCTTAACACCGCTGAAATGGCTACCGCCAAGATTCCATGCACTTGTAAGGTTAAAGTCGAAATACATATTTACCCTTGCAAACTGCGACAAGGTTTCGCCATAAGAGTTTGGATGTTCAACATATTCTAAACTCAACGAACTTGTCATGTTGGCTGGTTTTGATACCGATACGACCGCAGTGTTTACAGAACTGTTCATAATTGAAATGTTCTTCCAAGCCACATTGTTGCTGTTAAGGGTGAAAGCGCCCATTCCGTAGTTTGTCGAGTTTTCGTTTGGAATTGTGTTGCCGTCGTGAACACGCGCTGCAAGGCAGAAATGCCATGGGTCTGTGTTAAATTCAGTACAGTTTGAATAATTCGACGGCATTGGCGGTGTCCACAATACCCTTACTACTGTACTACCGTTTGCAGGGATTGCAGGAATCGTTTCGCCAGAGGTTATTACACCTCCCTTTGCCACGTATGTTCCGCCACAATTGAAATATGTATTTCCAGTCCAGTTGTGATTCCATTGCAAGTCAACCCCTGCCTTTGCCCAGTTAAGCAACAATGTTTCTGTTCCCGACGAAGCAATGTTGGTCCTGTTGTGTACCTCTACACAAACATAGCAGGGTGTACCGCCTGTAGGATTCTGTATTACATTGCCATACGGGTTTTCCAACCATATATCGGGGCTGTTCCACATATTGTCCGTAACGCTTGGTTCCGTACCGTCGTCAGTTGCATAGTCGCGGACATATAGGTCACATTGATCGCTTGCTGATATTCCGTCCAATGTATTAGGATTTAGATTCAATGGATCCAACCAAGGTTGTAGTTTCCTTCGATTATCAGTTGCTCCATTTCCAGTCCATGACACGCTAAATTTACCAAAGGCTACACGCTGTAATCCGGGATTATCACATATATATATAGGACATAAATCAAGATCATATGGTCCTGCCAATTGTCCAATAACTTTTTTGTCGTTTGTAATTAAAGGAGAGCCTGATGACCCTTGTTGCATTACAGAATGTCCAGATACCGTAGATTGCCATTGTACATCCCAAAAATTATTTGAACTAGCACAATATGAATTGGTCGGTTGAATATTGTATGTTGATATTTTTTTTACATCACCTAAAGGGTGATGAATCCCAACACCGCCAACACCTACATTATCAGTTTTATTCCATCCAAGATAATATGGAACATAACCATTAATATTTATTGGATCTTCTGTCAGTAATAATAATGCAAAATCAGAATCTGAAATAGAATTGTTTGCAATAACAGTAGCTCCCACTGTTGAATATGGAATAGGTTCAATCGCTGGATTACTACAAGATGGGGCTTCATAATTCCAATAAAAGGACCAAAGATCTAAATCGGGAGAATTAATTGCATCTTTCCCTCCCAAACAATGATTTGCAGTAAGAAGAAATGGCGTTTTGTTTCCGCTTGTATTGTTTACTAAAGAACCTGTGCATGCACGAATTCCATTTATTAGTATCAAAGCTATGGCATTCTTTTCTTGCTGCCAATTATTTCCTTCTGGACAATTAATATTGATCATACAATAACTAGAATCGTCAAAATCCCGATTCCTATAAACTTTCATAAACCTGTATCCATGAATTACATATGCTATGGAGATTTTTCCTATCTGAGACAAATGACTTGGCACATAGTATTCTAATATGCACTCTTCTCCATATACCAACCCTGTTGCAAAGCCTTTGTTATTTGCAAGAGTACCTGTGTTATTTGCAGATGTAAATGCCCCTAATACATGCCGTTTATCAGCACTATAGATAAATAGTTTTGCCCCTTCTGGAATCCAGAAATCATCGTATAGCAAGTTTATTGACAAGGCATCGGGACAATAAATTGACAATCTCCATATCCTATCACCGTTTGCAAGAGTAGTCCAAGTACCAGAATTCTCCAATGTGTAGTCTGCTTCAATTGGATAGCCAAATCTTGGCGGTACTCCATTTAGATTGTCAATAGAATCCTCCACTTGAATTTCCTCCATATCTATTGGGGGCAATACCTTTGTCTGTATATTGTCAGACAGATTCTTATAAGAAAAACTTATCGGACTTTCATTTGTACTAATTTGCCCCAAAGAGACATGATGTACAAATATTGCATATGTACACAATAATAAAACTATTTTTTTCATAATGCCCTCCTTTCAAATACTAAATAATTCTTTTCGTTCTCATATACTTTTAAAGTGTCACCTTCTATAGCAAATGCCGATGAGCCATTAAGTCTGTCAATATATGAGAGTCCATCATCGCATTCATTCATAAATGTCATGGGCCCAACATAAATCCTAATCGCACAATTTTCAGAATCATACGAGAAAGAACCATTAATCCTATTAGTGCATGCAAATCCAGATATACTATCTTGATAAAGGTCAAGCAAAAAAGGTGTTGGATTGACTTGTGGCCAAAATTCTGGCGTTCTCGACACATCATCTTCAACAAAAGCGGCCAGTTTCCACGATGTATTCTCAAGCGACAATAATCTTGTGTCCGATTGCTGCTGTTGCTGTGGATTTTGCTGTGCAACTTGTGATGCCTCCTGCGGATTCTCAATTTTTTGTTTTTCACACCCCATGCCGAGCATTGCTCCAATGGCCGCTACCATAACCATTACGAAGGGTATTTGTGCTTTCAGTAGCATTTTAATTTTATTCATTGTCTATTCTTTTATCGTTTTAGGGATTGTTACCTGTTTTAATTTCGCACATTGCATAATCCCATCACCTACAATGTACAAAACGCTGTACAAAAATTCCTTTCTAGTAGTTAAGTTAATAATAATCCCTTTCGTCAATCGCCCGCTGTTAAACGACAAAATTACCAGTTTCATCGTCAACCGCACAAAAATAATATTAATTTTAATATTGCAATATATTTCATGCTGATTTTTTATAAAAAGCACAATATACTATGTGTCAGACAGATAGGCTGTTGTTTGCGGAAATTTGTCAATTATTATAAATTATATTACATTAGTAGTAATTCAATAGGTATGTTATATAACAAATTATATATTATTAAATTGAGTTAAAAACAAAAATACTGAAGACAATAAGAAAATAACGATTGAATGGGCTTTTTTTAGTGATGAAAATGTAATATTTTGTAGAGAAATGGTATGGGGATGGATGGGGATTAGGGGCAGTAGAGGCAATAACGGCTGTAGTGCCAATAGGGGCAGTAGGGGCGAAAGGATTAGGGGCAATAGCGGCTGTAGTGCCTGTAGGGGCAGAAGGATGGTATTCGGGATAGCGGGATAAGAGTGATATAGTGTATGGCTTTGCTACATGCTTTTTAACAGATGATAAAATCATAAATCGAGACGTGATGAATATTTAGAGGATAAGTTTATATGGCACAATAAGATACGATTGTTCCTTTAAAAAATGTTTCATAAAAATTATTAAAAAAAATAAAAAAAATATTGTCGTTTGAAATGTAGCAACTATATTTGTTGCTTAAATTTTGATGATGTAATTAAACAACAACGATACAATATACAATGAAACAAACAAAAGAAGAGGAAGAATTATTGAAGTACAAAGAGTTTGTCAAAATGTTAAGTGACACTTCGGACGATCGTATTTTCTTGAATAAAGGAGAAAAACACGCACTTATTGTCCTTGAAAGCATATTTAGGCAATCCACAGAAAATGTGAGGATATTCGCAGGTAATTTGTGTCGTACAGTTGGTAATGATGCAGAATATATCTCCGCTTTGAGTAATTTCATTGACAAGAATGGTAAGGTCAGAATTTTGTTAAATGACTTTGATGAAAATCTTGCTAAGAAATCAAACTTATACAAGCGATTGTCTTACTTCAAACGCATGGGAAAGGACATAATAGTGAAAAGAACTACTGCAAGACCGTATCGAGAATCAGATTCCCAAAAAAGAGAAGTTCACTTTACGATTGGGGATAAAAGGGCATATCGCATTGAAACAGACATTAACCAGCGCACAGCGCAGTGTAGCATGAATCGTCCTAGTGTGGCATGTCCAATTGCAGATTTTTATGACACACTTTTCACAGACAAACAATCAACGGAAATTAACATTATAGAATTGTTGGGTTACAATGAGTGAATATTATTCTGTTATCCAATTGCTCGCCACTCTAGCTATTGGATTTGTTATACTCGGATATTCAGACTTCTTTATAGAAACTTTAAAGAAGAATTTCTTTCGAGCAAATGACATTATATTAGAAATAGAAAATGAATGTATGAAAATCATCCCAGATAATGATACTCTTAATGGGTTAGAAATAACTAATGTTGGAGATGGTAACACAGAGGAACAAATAAAAGAACTGAAAAGGAAATGTGATGAGATGAAAACCAATAAGATACCATCTTTCAATAAAGAGTCTGAAGAATACTTAAATAAAATTTGTATTTTGAATAGTCTTGCTCCAATGAGTCTTTTTGTCTTTATGTATACAACTATCCTTCTAATTATACCAGGACTAACATATGAATACCTTATCGATTTCTTAACAATATTTTCTCTTTTTTGTGGTATATATATGTTTTTGGGATGGATTTTTGGTGAAAAAGACTGTAAAAAACCATTGAATGCCATCCAATTGTTTGTTTCATTGCGATATTAATTATTTCATTCGTATTGTCACTGTTTTGTAAAGACCTGCCAATTAACATAAAAGAATTCATAGAAGATAAATGGAAATGTTTTTCAGTGATTCTTATCATCATTGGATGGCTGAATTTTATAATGTATGCTATATTCATTAAATATAAGATATATAATTTCAATAAAAAAATAGGTGAAAATAAAGAACCTTTATTAAGTGAATGCAAATTGTTGAGGGATGAGTGTGATAATCAGATAGCCGTAATGAAAGTTGCAGAACTAGCTAATAATGCAAAAATTGGTAAACCGCAAAAAAAGTATGAACAAAAATAAATATAAAAAGGTGGAAAAATCCACCTTTTTCTATTCAACAATATTCAAATCTTTATCGACCTTGTAAAGTGGCTGATTGAAGGCTGCACACATCAAAATGAAATGCTGAGTGAGGGTGTTGCTGATATACCTTTCAACAGCTTGGCTTCCTGCTGCATGTAGCCCTGCAGCGTACCTGTCAATTTGAATTTCATTCATAATGTTTACATGGGTTTTGCGACATAGTTTAGAACTTCCTGCTTTGTATAGCGGAACATTGATAATGTCGCCAGATGCATCATCAAGAACTTTCACAGGACGATCAAGACCACAAAATTCAAGCAATCTGCGAATCTTGATATTGTACCCATCTTTCCCGGATACATAGTTGAGAATGTGAAAGTCAAAATGCTTGCGCTTGATTATTTCCAAAGCATATTTCATAATGGGCGTAACTGTTTCAATGCGACGCGTATTGGTCCTTTCTGTCTTTTGCGGTAGATAGTGAATGTATGGAATGCCACTATCATCAACAGCAACATTGGCCATCGAGAGGTTGGAAAAATCACCAACACGAGCGCCGAAAGCACATTGCAGAACAAACGCATCTTTAGTTTCTTGCAAAGCTTCGGAAACTTCGGTATTAAGGACTTTGAAAAATTCTTCACGCATTAGACAAATCGGTTCTTCGTATTGTTCCCTTAACAACGCAGCCCTGTACTTTTTAGGCATCTTGTCGAAAGGGTTGTAATCTATTCCAAAACCAGAATATGCGGCCTTGAATGCCTTGAGCATAGTCACTACGGTATTTTGACTGCGCTTTTGCTTAGGCACAACATTTGACGGCAACCCTGCATAAATCCTCTTGTGCTTAGGCACAAGCAAATATTCATCGGTAATAAACGACTTGAACGCCAGTACATCATCTGGGGTGAACTCTGTTGCTACATACTCGATCTTTCCATAAATCTTAAGAAACCGTTCGAGAGATCCATAAAGTGCTTTATACCTTTTATGCCTTGATTCTTGAATAATATTGAGGGCAACAGCTTCATTGATGTACTTGTTGAAGCGTTCCAACAATGTTAGTTCTTTTTGACGAACCTTCTTGACAGGATTCTTTATAGCGATAATCCTTTCTTCGATGAGGTCGATGTTTGGAACAAGATTGTCCTCCAAAATTCCATTGTATGCGTCAAGCAGCAACTTCGACTCGGCTTCTATCTTGCTGACTAATTCTTTGTTGTAAACTCTGACACCAGGCTTGGGTTTGCCTTCCGGTGTCAACTTTTTTAAGTCATTAACATCCGCTTCGATATTCGAAGGATGAAAAAATTGGGTGGCGCGACCATCCCTCAATCTAAACCTTAGATTGATAACACCAGTATTCTGACTGGATCTAACATAAAGAGTTATTTTTGCCATAATCAATGAGTTAATATCAGTGCAAATATAATAAAATATATTGAAATATCGCACCACCATCGCACCACCGAATTGAAAATAATCGAAAATTGGTATAATATTTTGCAATGATATAGAGAGTAAAAGTGTTGCAAATCAAATAGTTATGTAAAATGCGGTTTGGTTTGTATAACAATTAAGTATTCCCGGTCGGGCTACTATGATAAAAAGCAAATGTCTAAAAATTAGACATTTGCTTTTTTGTTTCTTCACAATCTTGTTATAATTGAGTCACAATCGCACCACGGATTTATTTACACGCTAAATTCGTAGTCGGGGTCGTACCAGCCAGTGTCTTCTTTCAGTAGGTCGTACTCTTCGCCGGTTTCAAGATTTGTGACGTGGATAATGCCTGCTACCTCATCGTAGTCGAACTTGTATTTGGAATTCTTTGTGTTCTTGTTGTCCATTGTGTACTTATTTGGTGTTGCAAAAATACGAAAAATAGGATTCCAAACACTATCAAAATGACATTTAATCTTTCTGTTAAAATGATGTGCGGACTAAAATATTTTTACTACCTTTGCCACCGCAAAAGGTTAAGGGAAGCGTGTGAGATTCACGCACAGTACCCGCTGCTGTAAGTTCTTTTATGGATTTGCGAAATTATGCCACTGTAATCCTCACGGTTATGGGAAGGCTCGCAAATTGGAACAAGTCAGAAGACCTGCCTTGTGCATACAAGTGAATGGCTTTCGGGAGTTAGAGCCTTGATGATTCGATTTTTCCGAAGACGCATTCATTTGTTATGCAGTTGCATAAACCTTATGTATTGTTGATTGTTAATGTATATGTTATGGTCAAGGATGTTTGCAGGAAAATGAAATCACAACAACAAGTAGTGGCATCGCTCGGTGTAAGCCATGCCCTTGGACTATGGAAATCATCGAAACCAATTGCAAATCTTATTGCGTTTCTAATTTGCATATTTTTTAGCGCAAATACTCGGTTCTAAAACCAATCTTTAAATAAACCCCTGTATATGGCTTCGGCATATTTGCTGAAGTATGTGGGGTATTTCCGAATTATGTATTGTTTGCCAGTTTTGTAAAACTGTGCCATTGAAAATTTAATAACATGATTAATGCTGTTTGCAACAAATTGAAATTCAACGCACAGACATCGGAGAAAATCCATGCTACTTTTGTCTTGCTTACACTTTTCATATTTTTCTGCCAGAACGCCAATTCGCAAGTAACCGTTCCTGTTCCTGTTGTCACATTGGAAAACACTCCTGCGTGTGGCGAAACTGCAATATTGACGGCAAGTCTTTCAAATAATGCCCAAATTCCTAACGGATATATCTGCCAATGGTTTACAGATGCAGAATGTACTAACGAAATCACAAGCGGATATTCAGGGACTAGCAGAGAACACCTTGAAATAACATCGGACAACGGCTTGACAGTATATTGTCGTCTGCGAGCAACCACAACAGCAACTCTTGTTACAAATTTCCCCTACACAGGTTCCGAACAAGTTTATAACTTTCCCGCAGGCTATCAGTCGTTTACCATGGAAGTTTGGGACGCACAAGGTGGCGGTCGCCAAATTAACGGTCGTGGCGGCGATGGCGGAAAAGGCGGATATTCGATTGGCACATTGAATTCCAGTTCCGGCATTACAAGCATTTATGTGTATGTAGGTGGAATGGGCAGTTGTAGTCCAGAAGATGGTGGTATTGCTTACGGCGGTTGGAATGGTGGCGGAACATCTTGGGCATCACCGCGTACTATTATAGGTTTGAACAGTCCTGCAGCAGGAGGTGGTGGCGGAACGGACATCCGCATAAACGGCAACACCTTCTATAATCGTATTATTGTCGCTGGTGGTGGCGGCGGTGGTGGTGAAGACATCGGCGATGGTACTGACATATTTGGCGGTGTTCACGGCTACGGTGGAGGATTGGAAGGCGGCGAGCAAAGAGGCGGATACAATAATAATACAAACCCAGAGCACGGCGGTTCGCAGACAGAAGCAGGACTTGGCGGTGCTTTCGGACTTGGAGCAAATACCCGTTGCGATGGTGGCGGCGGTGGCGGTGGCTGGTATGGTGGTGGAACCTATAAAGGAACCCAAACTATGCCGACATCAAATGATTCCGATGACTCAGGTCGCGGCGGAGGCGGTTCGGGTTATGTATATACATCATCTACAGCAGGCAATTACCCAAGCGGATGTCGATTGAATAGTTCTTTGTACCTTACTAATGCACAGACAATTGCTGGGAAAAATTCTTTCCTCGCTGTCAATGGTGGCAACGAAACTGGTCACGAAGGCAACGGCTATGCGCGTATCACAACCGTCTATTATCCGATAGGAACGGCCGGAAGCATAGAAATTTCGTGCAGCAATGTTATTGCTCCGATTTTAAATCATGTGTCAGGAGCGGAAAACCAAAGTTTTTGCGGTTTGCAAAGAATCGAGGACATTGTTTTTTCATACGATGGCGGTGCAACCGGTTTGGTCGTGAACGGAGATTTGCCCGCAGGTGTTGCTTATAATATGGAAGGGCAAACCTTGACAATCAGCGGAACACCCACAGAAACAGGCACTTTCACATTTTCTGTAAGCACAACAAGTGCATCTTCTTTGTGTGCCAACGAAACTCACAATCTTTCAATCTCAATAAACGCAAATCCTTCTGTTTCAATAAATGCAGAATCAACGGCAATTTGCAATGGTTCTAATGTTGTAATGAATTCAAATCCAAGCAATTTCAATTCATATTCGTGGACTTGTGCAAGTGCAAGCAATGGAACAGCAGGAATGCCATCGGTAACAAATGGCGCATCATTGACTGTTAACCCGTCTGTTTCGCAAGGAAATGGCGATGTCGTTTATAATCTGGTTGTTACCGATGCAAATAATTGTAATGCAAGTGCCACTCAGACAATTTCCGTGTCGCAAACACCGACGGCGGTAATTACACCAACTGCCAATTCGCATTGTATAGCACCGTTCAATGGGTCTATAACCATAGCAAATTTCTCAGGCGGACTTGCAAATTCAACATATACAGTTAGTGTTAGCGGTCAAACAACACAAACAACCACTGGCAATGCTTTGACATTCAATGCACTTGAAGCTGGTTCATATACTGTTCGCATTACAAACGAATCGACTTCGGCAAACTGCTATTACGAGGAAACTGTAACGATTGCCGACAATTCCGCAAATCCAATTGTGACAATATCTGGTTCTAATACAGTTTGTTATGGAACAAACACAACACTCAGCGCCGATGTTTCGGGCGGATTGGCACCATATAACTATGTATGGTCTGACAATTCTACCGAACAAAATTTTGTAACGCCCAATTTGACAGAATCCGCTCAATATTCGGTTATTGTTACTGATGGAAACAATTGTTCGACAACGGCATCTGTTAATGTCACAATTGGCGACACGCCTGAAATATCTTTGTCGGCAATGGAAAACCAGATTTGTCTTGGCGAAAGCGCATCATTGCAAGTTTCGGTTAGCAATGCTGGCGCGGGATATTCGGTGCAATGGTCGGCGACACCTTTGACTGGTTCTGGACTTACGTCAACATCTGGCGAAAATATCTCGCTGACACCAACGGCAATAGGAACTTACAAGTACAAGGCAACGCTAACATCATACTCTTGTGGTAACGGACAGCCATTTGTAGTTTCAGATAGTGCCATGCTTACTGTCAATGCTTTGCCGTTGCCAACAATCACAAACAACAGCGGAGCAACTGAACTCAACTGCTCCGTTAGTGCAATTTCCGTTACCGCCAATGGTGGCACTTTGTATCATTGGTCGAATTCGGTATCGACAGCTAATAACTTATTTGCAACTGCTGGAACTTATTATGTGACAGTGACTGACATAAACGGTTGTAGTGCAACATCATCCATATCCATAACCCAAGCCGAGGAATTTTCTGCGTCCATTTCATCGGTTGGAATAATATCGTGTTATGGAGGAACAACGTCTGCTTCTGTAATGGTTAGTGGGGGAACGCCAATGTATCATTATTCTTGGAGCAATGGTCATAATACGCAGACCGCAAACGGACTTGCCGCAGGTTCATATACGGTTACGGTTGGCGATTCTGGCGGATGCACGGCTGTTTTGCCTGTTGATATAACGCAACCGATGGAACTAAATGCGTCAATCGTTGCTCACGATGTGCAGTGCGGCATTTCGCAGGGTTCGCTTAATGCGACTGTCTTGGGCGGAACACAACCTTATAACTATATGTGGTCGAATGGCATAACTACTGCCGAAAATCTCAGTGTGGCTGCTGGTTCATACGGAGTTACGGTTGTTGATGCAAATGGATGTACTGCAACTTCAACGGCTCAAATTTCAAGGCAAGGAATGTTGTCTGTAGAAGCAACGGTTTCACAAGCAATCACTTGCCACGGCTACAACGACGGCATAGTTGCAGCGCAATGCCAAAACGGTGCCGAACCGATGTCCTACTCGTGGAATACGGGCAATTTGTCCTCCGAAATATACAATTTGTTGGAAGGTGCATATATAGTTACGGTTACCGATGCTTGGGGCTGTACTGGACAGGCGGGCGTAAACCTTGTTTCGCCATCCGAAATAGATGTGCAGACGGTTGCCGTTTCCCCGAAATGCCACAATACGGCAGATGGCAGGATTACGGTCACGGTGTTTGGTGGAATGGCTCCGTATGGCTATCAGTGGAATCTCTCGACTTCGGGAAGCGAACTTGCAAATTTGGGCGCAGGTACGTATTCGCTCACCGTGTCGGATGCTGTAGGTTGTTCGGTTGTTCGGAACATAAGCCTTGATGCACCGGAGGCCATTACGGTGGATGTCGCTGTGCAGGATGTTGTTTGCAATGGTGACAGAAACGGTCGCATAGAAGTTTCGGCACAAGGTGGTGCAGAGCCTTACAGTTATTACATAAACGGACGTGAAGCGCGTTCGGGAGTTATTGAAAATCTGTCGGCTGGCAGCTACGCGGTAGTTGCTGTGGACGATAATGGATGCGATGCAAAGCAGAGTGCAAATGTTATGGAGCATGAAAAGATTGAACTGAGTGCTACGGTCACCGCACCCACCTGCAAGGATTTGAACGATGCTTCGGTGGAGATAACTGTGGTTGGTGGAACTGCTCCGTATTCATACGCTTTGGAGACTTATAGTTCCGATTCGGCGGTTTTTGCAAATCTGCGCCCCAGCGTGTATAGTGTGTTTGTAACCGATGCAAACGGTTGTAGCAGTGGAATATCCGACATTATTGTTCCCGAAAGCAAATTGGACTGCATCCGTATTCCCAATGTGTTTACTCCCAACGGCGATGGTGTGAACGACGAGTGGATAATTGAGAATATTGAATTGTTCCCCGAAGCGCATATTTATGTTTACAACCGTTGGGGACAACTTCTGTATCACGGACGGGGCGACAGCGAGCGTTGGGATGGTAGTTATCGCGGACATTTTGTGCCGTCAGGAGTATATATGTATCTTGTTAGTCTTGAGTCTGTTGAAGAAAAATATGAAGGAACTGTTACTGTACTATATTAAAAGAATCACAATTATGTTTAATAATATTTGTCCCAAAATGAAAACCAAGTTGCAGTCGGCAGATTTGTTCGGAACTTGCCGTGCCATTGGATTGAGGAAATCGTCAATGTCGTGTGCAAACCTTATTGCATTCCTGATTTGCATATTTTTCAGTGCAAATACTCAAGCGCAAGACGCAGATGTTCCCGTTCCAACCGTTACAAATACAACAGCCAATCCTGTATGCGGTGAATCTGTACATTTGGTTGCTGGTGGAGTTTCATTTGCTGGGTATAAATGCCACTGGTTTAGGGATGCTGACTGTACAGATGAGATAAATACTGGTATTTCTGGTACATATAGAGAAAACCTTGCAATAACTATTACAGATGGTTTGACCGTATATTGTCGCCTGCGCAAAGATGATACAAAAACTGTTACCACAAATTTTTCATTTAGTGGCAACGAACAGGTTTATTTCGTTCCACTTGGTTACAAATCGTTTACATTCCAAGTTTGGGGCGCACAAGGTGGCGGTCGTCAGGATTGTGGACAAGGAGGAACTGGTGGCAAGGGCGGATATTCGGTTGGAACATTGAATGCGACATCTGGCATTTTGAGCATTTATGTCTATGTTGGCGGAATGGGTAGTTGTGGTCCTAGCAGTGGCGGTATTGCTCATGGTGGATGGAATGGCGGTGGATCATCGTGGCGAGGTGCCAATGCTGCGGCAGGTGGCGGTGGAGGTACTGATATTCGTGTGAATGGCAACACTTTATACAATCGAATCATTGTCGCTGGTGGTGGCGGTGGTGGCGGTGAAGATTCTGGTGATGGTGTAGGTTATGGTGGAGGTTTGCAAGGCGGACACGAAGCTAGTGGACACAATAGTGCTAACCCCGAACACGGTGGAACACAGACAGAAGCAGGGAAAGGCGGTGCTTTCGGACTTGGAGCAAATACTCGTTGCGACGGCGGTGGCGGTGGTGGCGGCTGGTATGGCGGTGGTACTAACAAAGGCCAACTAGAATTGCCAACATCTGATGATTCTTCTGACGCCGGTGGTGGCGCAGGTGGTTCTGGATATGTATATACATCATCATCGGCTAGTGATTATCCAGGTGGCTGTCGTTTGAATTCTTCGTTGTACCTTACAAGCGCACAAACAATTGCTGGCAATACATCATTCCCAGCAACAGGTGGTGGCAACGAAACAGGTCATTCTGGCAACGGCTATGCGCGTATCACAACAACATACTATCCAACAGGAGCGGCAGGAAGCATTACATTACATTCATACGTTGACGACCCAACCAGTGTTACCGATGCGTCTGGTTGTGGTTCGGCTATGGTTTCTGCCGTTGCTCCAGAAGGTTGTGTAATCGACTGGTACGATGCAGCAAGCGGTGGAAATAGGCTTGTTCAAGGTTCAAATACCTATACGGCAACAGCAAGCGGAACATATTATGCCGAAAGTTACAAAAGTGCAGGATGCGTGTCGGAACATCGCGTGGCAGCCGTGGCTACTGCTTGGCATTTCAATGGAGGTACAGTGTCTGGTTCGGCAACGAGATTCCAAGGCACGACTGGAGATGTTGCAATAACCGCCACAACTTCTGCTTCTGGCAAACCCGATATTGCCTACAAATGGTATATGGATGACAGTGAAATTACTGGTGCTACTGACGAAAATTATACTATTCCAAGTGCCACGGTTGCTGGTTTGGCAGTAGGCGAATATGTTTTTACGCGAAAAGCAACAAACAACTGCAACAGCAGTACTTACGAACCAGCTTCCGGCTCGTTCAAACTTATAATTGTAAGTCCTTCGGGCGGAACTGGCGAAACATGCGGAAATGGTCTCGTGCTATATTGTACCCCCACAGGCACATCTTCTGGCACAGGCAGTACAACCAGTCCGATGGATATTGTAACAGCATTGGATACTGCTGCAAACAGGGCTTCTGATGACACAATTATAATTAGGA
The DNA here is from genome assembly GCA_017551515.1 of Bacteroidales bacterium. Taxonomy (GTDB): domain Bacteria; phylum Bacteroidota; class Bacteroidia; order Bacteroidales; family ML635J-15; genus Bact-19. Next base: position 27,310 of record JAFZLK010000078.1, read on the forward strand.
TGGCTGCTGGTAAATATACAGTAGATGGTACTACGCTTAATCTTGTTGACAATCTGATAATTGACGGCGGTTGGGATGTGACTTCCGCAGGAGTGTGGACAAAAGGCATTGACACAACAAAACTGACAGGCACTTTTGGAACGTCCACATCAAACTCTGCTTATCATAGAGTAGCCATAAAGTCGGATGACAAGCAAAACTGGAAATTACAGGACTTGTCTATTGATGTTACTGGTTTTAAAAGTAGCGGAGGAACAAGCGGAACTGATTATCATTCATCTTCCTATAAGGGCAGTTCAGTATATGGTTTGTATATGACAAACACAAGCGATGGTGATGAACTAATAAGGGTTAAGATAAAGGTTGGCAATGGAGGTGCAGCGGTGCAAAAAGGTCAAGATGGTAGAGCTGCGACAGGAAATAATGGTGGAAGTTATAGAACAGCAGGAGCAGCAAAGGGGTCTGGTGCAATGCTGGGTAAAGCAGGAGGTTCTGGAGGCGCAGCAGGAACTAATGGCGTAAGTGGAGGATATGGAACATCAGGGAAAGGTGGCGGACAAAAGGGCTATGATGGTAATGGCGCAAATTCTACAAATGGTATTGGTGGTTCTGGAGGACAAGCTGTAAGCGACACAAAAAAGAATCCTGGAGGTAACGGCACTAATGGTGTGTCAGGTGTAACAGCTACAGCCCAAAAGCCTGGGACTAATGTATCAAATTCATACAGTACATATTTTATACCTGGGAA
>JAFZLK010000079.1 GCA_017551515.1 Bacteroidales bacterium
TACTGGTCCGTCTCCTTCTACAGTAATGGTAATGCCTGTTGAAAGCCCATTTTGTCCATTAATATAGTTATTAATTAATGAAATAGAAAACATGGAAGAATTTGTTTCTTCATCAATCTCAATTCTAATATTAAGGGGAAATTCACCTGCAATAGTTGGTGTTCCTGTAATACGTACTGTATAAGTACCATTGGCAGCCATCGGATTTGCACTTGCACATGCTTCAAGCCCATCAGGAAGATTTACAAGTTCGTTCAATGTAATATTATTAATTGTGATAATAATACCAGAACCAAATGAAGAAATACTACCAAAATCAATTGTTGTTGGAATTTTCATGCTCATGCACAGGTCAACAGGTTCTCCGACATGAAGAACAGGGAACTCTACTGGATAAATAGGTATTACGCCTGTAGAATAATCGGCATCGTTTTCATGCGGAGCGCAAGCGATTTCGCAAACCGGCATCTGTGCGAATCCGCAAATTGTCATTGCAAATACTGCAATTACTGTAAATAAAAATTTTCTCATCTATTATAAATTTAACGTATTTCCAACTATAATTACTGTCATCTCAACCTTCCTCAAAATCCCCAAAAGCAACATCGCAAATCTACAAAATTTCTAATATTTAGATAAATATTTTGTGTATTATTGTAACTTTACAATCCATCATTCAAATGTCTTCTCCTCCACCTCAAATATTTCGAATCGGCTCTTTTCCTTCCAGTATTTTTCTATCGCAATGCGACGAATCTCACTCCAATAGACATCCGATTCCAAACCGTGCTTCTGTATCAAAGCCATCACATCCGAGGCTATTTCGCGCTTTACATCATCCTTCACATTGAAAAGCAACTTGCGACCATTATATGTCGCTACTGCAGAAGGGCTAACTTCACCATCAGAGGAAATCGTTATCGCGCCATAGCCCAAGGTTGTCCCCGCCCCTATCTGCAAACCATCGTTGAGACAACTAATAGGCGGTTCGGAACCTGCATTTGAAACAATACTCACCTCGTCTAAACCTACATGCAGATATTCCAAAATCCGCAATCCCATCTTTGCGCCAATTATGGAATAAATGCCCAAGTGCGAGTGCATTTCGGATGTCAGCAACACCAATTTGTACTCGGTGTAACCATATTTTGCCAAGATTTGTTCTGCCAATGGCACCACATCTGCCGAAAGCATAGAACCACTTCGTGGCATTTCAGTTATAATCACACCTTTTTCAGTCTCCACAGCATTCAAAACCCGTGTGGCAATAACATCAAAATATGCATCCTGCTTTGGTCGCAAAACCGAAAAGCCCTGTCCTCCAGCCGACTCCTCAAACAATTCGGGATAAAGTATGTAGAAAGGTAGCAAATCGTCACAAAACCTAACCGAGGAAAACTTTTGCCCTTCATAAAAACTTGCAAAAGTCCGCGCATAGGGAGTTGCTATTTCGGGCAAGAGAGACAAAAAATCATCGGGATACAGCACATTGCCAGCATCAAGCACCTTGATTTTCAATCCAGATGTAGCAAGTTTGTTGAAAGCCCACTTATCCAGATTGTAATTGTACCCGCAAGGCAAATGCTTGTCGTTAGTGCGCGATGTCCACACAACGTATGTAATTTTTGTCATGACCTCGGGATGTTTCTCAACAAGATCGGCGAGGTTTGTCAAAGGCCCCATTGCCACATATATCACAGGCTTGCGACTATTAACTATTGCATCATACAAAGCATTAGCCCGAACTTCGGGACCTTGTATAAGATGTTTTTTCCAAAAGTCTATAGCATCGTTACAATCCTTCTTGTACGACTTGGGATTCAGACCTTTACCGAGCATTATGCCCTCGTGATGGAACTCTGCCAACAACGACGAAAGGCATTTTGCTGAATTTTCGGCATCAAGTACACCGCCAGACGACTGCACTGCATTAATGTTGAAGTCGCGAGATGCCATGAAATAAGTGAGCGCACGAAAATCGTCCATGCCACAGTCGGTGTCAATTACCACATTATACTTTGCCCGCTGATGCGCCGAAGCATCGGGAGACACAAATAACAACAGCAAAAAGAGACAAACAACCATGCGACAATGAGACTTATTGCTGCTTCATGTCTTTCAGCCACTTGCAGCTACTGAATCCGGACATCGCCAGACACCTGTCCTCGGCAGCCCGCATCTCCTTCTGCCCATCAGGTGTCTTGTCGTCGTAGCCAAGCAGATGCAATATTGCATGAATTATAACCCTGAATATTTCCGTATCTTCCGTTCCGTATGTCTTGGCATTTTCCGCCACCCTGTCAACACTGATGTACACCTCAGCCGACACCTTGTTGCCTTCGCTGTTGTCGAAAGTTATTACATCCGTATAGTAGTCGTGCTTCAGAAATTCGTTGTTCATCTTCAACAAATATTCGTCGGAACAAAAAACATACGCTATCTTACCCACGGATTTTTTGTGAGACTCTACAACATCCTTAATCCACTTCTTGAGAGCAATGTACTTTACTCTCGGCTTTTCAACATCTTCACAGAAAAATTCAATTGCCATAATCAGTTATCCTTTAAATTCTTTAAATATTCCTTGTATTTGTTCTTATAATAGTCCTTTAACTTCAAGTTCGAAACCTGAAGCAGTTCGTTGAACCTAATCTCACTTTCCTTTTCCTCAAACGCCTTGTCGGGATTACTGAGCTTGTACTCCTTCGCCTCGTTCGACTTGCGTTTTTGCTCGGTTTCACGCTCGTTCTGACTGTTTTCGGCCTGAAGCAAACGCGTAATTATCTGTTCCTGACGATTGACGGTCTGCTGGGTAATATTGCGGTTTACCAAATCCTTTATATTCTGTTCAATCATCTTGTTTGCTTCCTTCAAGTACTTGGCTGCATCGGGACTAAGTTCTCCGTTCATCATGTCGTTCATCATCTTCTGCATCATCTCCTGTTGCATGAGCATCTTTGCCAACTGCTCGCCATATTGTCCCTGCTGACCGCCCTTCTTCATCTGGTCGAGCATCTGCTGCATCTGCTGTTTCATCTGCTGCTGCATATCGCGCATCTGCCCCATCTGCTTCTGCTGGGGCTGTCCCTGTCCTTTGTTCTTGCACTTGTTGCAACTTGAACTCGAATTGCTTTGCATCTGCATCTGCTGCTGTTGCATCTGATCAAGGGCTTCTGAAAGAAGCAAAGCAAGATTATTAGCCGATGTAAGTACTTTCTGCTGAGATGTCTGCGCCTGATACTTCTGCGAATTACCCAGATGATCCATAATTGCGGCCAACTCCTTTCGGATGTTCATCACTTCTGGTGAAACCATTGACGAAAGTCCAGGCACTCGCGCCGACAACGCATTCAGCGAATCCCTGATTACCGAGAAATTGTCGGTAAGGTTCTTCTGGCGCACAACATATTCCTTGTATTGCGGAGACTTGTACGACAATGGTTTCATTCCCGACATAATATCCTCCTGATCGAACGAGAATGTAAGCACATTTTCAAGCAACTGCTTTATATCGTCCATGTTCTCACCGTTTTCCTCCATCTCCATCTGCGCCATCATAGAATTCATCTTCTGCGAAAGTTCCTGCATCTTCTGCGAACTGTTCTTCTGCTTGTCCGATGCCTTGTTGTTCTTGTTGTCCTGCAAGTCTTCGCCAGCCTGCTGCATTTCGTTTGAGATGTCATTCATGTCGTTCTTGAAATCCTGCAAAGGCATCGGTTCCTTCAGGTCGGAATTCTTTTCCAAAGTCTTTTCGTATTCCTCCTTCAGTTTGTCGAATTGCTCATTCAATTCACTTTGCTCCTTCTTCAGTTCCTCCTGCGATTTGCTCTTATCCTTGGTTTCCTCAGCAAGTTTCTTTTCCTTTTCTGCTAGATTTTCCATTTGGTCGGCAATGCTCTTCACGCGCTCCTCCACTTCCGAGCGTTTAAGCAATTCGAGAGTGTTGTCCATGTTCTGCTCCATCTCCTCAACCGACATCTTGAATTCCTCCGACTTCTTGAAAAACTCGTCCTTGTTGAAATTCTCCATGAGCTTCTTCATCTCCTCAATCATCTGACGCATCTCATCGGTCATGAGGTTTTCCATGAGACTGTTGATTTCTGCCTGTTTCTTCAACAAATCCTCGCTCTTGGAGAACTGCTCCTTGTACTGCTGAAGCTGGTTCTGCTCGTCCTTTATCTGCTCCATCAAACTTTCGAGCTGGTCTTCCTTGTCAAGAATGTCCTGCATGATTTGCGAACGATCGTATGGCGAAAGGTTCTCGTTTACAAGTTTACGCTTCAGTTCATCGATGCTTTTCTTGATGTCCTCGCTTATTTTCTTAGCTTCATCAATCTTGTTTTCGGTCTCGCTGTTGGTCTCGTCACTCATGTCCTGCAAGTCCTGAGCCGATGGAATGTTATATTCCATAACCTTCGACTTCGCCGTTTTTGGACCACTGTAACCATCGTTGTCGGCAACCTCAAAGTAATATGTAAGCCTGTTGCCTGTATGTTCAAGAGTAGAAAAATCAACCGCATAGTAGAAATCCTGCGAATTTAGCCTCTGCGAGAACTGCACCTGCGACTTCTGTATTTCCGTTTCGCCATCAAAGCAGCGGAATGTAAGACGAGTAAAACCGTAGTCGTCATCAATTGCTCCCTTGAAATAAATTATTGCAGGATTTGTGCTGTCGTTGGCTTCATTTACGACAATAGTCGGATAAAGGTCGGGAACCACGCGAACATGATATTTTATGTCAACCATTTCGCTGAAATACTCGTTGGAGACAAAAAGCATATAGTCGCCACCCGAAGTAATACGCTTCGACACTGTGTATTCGTTTCTTTCTTTCACTGTCGGCAAAACTATACTGTCGAAAACAATTGCAAGCGAATCAAGATTAGCCGTACCAAAAGTCCACACAACATTCGAACCGACAGGCACCTCAATGTCTCCTGAATTTTTCACTTCAACATCTTCCAATCCAGTGTAAGCCATTGGCTTAATATTTATCTTGAAATCAAGAATCAGCGGTGCAGGCATAACGCTTACCTCGTAGTCCTTTGACTCCACATCCTGAGCCGTGAAATAGAACTTAAAGGAATTGTTCAATGTCTTGAAATCGTACTTGAAGGTTGATGCCGATTGCTTTTCCATGTAGAACGAATTGCCGCCGAAATTTATCATCACATGCTCCGGCACATACTGTCCTTCCACACGCAAATTCACGGTGAAATCATCTCCCTGACGGACCTGCAAGGTGTCGTTCTCAAGTATAAACGAGAACGGTGCGGGCATCTCGAAATGCTCGTCGTACTTCACTATTCGCTCCGTCCCTTCGGTGACAATCGCAGGTTTGAACGAAATTATAAGAACAAACACAAGCACAACCGGAGCCAAATACACAAGGTACTTGACATTCTTCTTTATCTTGATTGCCGAAAGGAAAGGAATCGGCGAGAGTTTCTCAATTCTCTGTGAAATACTTGCATAAATAAGGTCACGAGTCTCAGGATTTTCGTTTAGCAAAGAATTGAGTTCCAATGTATTCTGCAACTTGTCCGACACTTCTGGGAAATGCTTTCCCAAAATACGGCTTGCCTCGGCGTACGAAATGCGCTTGCCAATTTTCATCAGTTTTAGCAAAGGCCAAAGAATCATTGTAAAGAATACAATGGCATACAAAGTTATCGAACTGACAAACAGCGCAGTACGGAATGATGATGAAAACCTGCCGTAATATTCAGCAATAATGACAATCAGATACCACAATCCCGAAATGGCGAGTGCAAGTATAACACCTTTTACCATCTTGTTCAGATAGTATTTCCTGATAAACTTATCAAGTTTGGAAATCAATATGTTATATCCTGTTTCCATTTCAAATTCAAATCAAGCAAAAATAGTAAAAAAAAGAAAGCCGATAGAAAAAAATCTATTGGCTTTCTATTTTTTAGAAAAGTATTAAGAAAAATATACTTAATTACTTAGTGGGATTGCATACAGCCCGCACAAGGAGACCTCTATAACGATAGCTAACATTCGCGTATGAATTTTCAGAACCGACAACAAGGCAATACGCCATATAAGGCTCGTTGGCTGTATTCAGCGAACTTGTCCAATAATAACATGCATTGGACTCAACCACAGTTTCCAAATGACGATAACCGTTTGCCGGCAGGAAAATGCTGTTTCCATTAGGTCCTGTAAACTTGTATCCTGCTACTCCGCCCTGCGTTACAGCTACATGGGTGCAATTGTCAAAAAGTTCATCCATCTCATTGCGCGTTGGTGTACGCCATCCTGCGCCCCATCTTGATGTGGCAGCATCGTCAACAGATTCGAGTGTGGTCAAATTGTCGACATAACCGTTGTTACCATAATACGACACGTTGCAATACTTGGTCAATTGATCATAAGAATAGTTGGAATATTGATAATTATCCCAAAAATAGCTATACTTTGAAGCTGTTTCGCCCCAAGCAACTGGTTCGCCGTAACCTTCCGGCACCGTAGCTCCTACATTGCAGGTAGCCCACTTTAAACCACTTGGCAAACCAAGGTCAACATAGGCATGCCCGTTCAACTCACCTTCGTCTTGCGTACCGCCATTTGATCTCCACTGAGCATACAAAGTAATACTTTCGTAAATTACTATATCCTGCTCATCATAATAAAACAAACCAGAACCATCAGCTGCAGTAGTCCATTTTACGAAAGAATAGCCATTGCGAGTGAAAGCATTAGCGGTTAACTCCTGTCTTACTCCGCTTTGGAATGTCTGCGGCTGCATAGTGCCAGTTCCACCATTTGCATTAAATGTAACAATAACATTTACAGGATCTGGCGTGTCTTCCGTCCACTTTGCGTACAAAGTCATATCCGAGTTAACCGTTATTTCTTGTCCATCAATATACAAGCCCTCACCATCTGGAACTGTATCCCAACAATAAAAACTATAGTTTTCACGAGTGAAAGCATTCATTGTAAGAGCCTGCACAACATCTTTTGTGAATGTTTGTGGCTGCATTGTTCCGGTTCCTCCATTAGCATCAAAAGTAACAGTAAAAGTAATTCCTGTTGTATCACTTGGATGCAAAATGCTATCGGCTATCCACTGTGCATAAAGTGTCATGTCGGAAGTTACCTTTATCCTCTGCTTGTCGGTATATGCCGTGCCTGTGCTGTCCTGCATGGTATTCCATCCCGTAAAACCATATCCGTCACGCGTAAACGTATTTGCAGACAAAGCCTCTTCGACACCTTCGTCGAATATTTGCGAACTCATTTGTCCTTCCCCACCATTAGCATCGAAAGACACGGTATAAGTTCTCGTTTCAAAATCACATCCACTAAACGCCATCATTCCCACTACGGAAACTACGGCAAAAAGAATGAAAAATTTTCTCATATTATTCAAATTTAAAGCCGCGCAAAGCATTGCGCGGCTACATATTATACATTATTAATTATCAATTGTCCATTAAATATTATCTTCTTATGTCCATTTCCTTTATCAGGTTCTGAGCATTAGCATACTTGTCAATGATGAACAATGCATATCTTACATCAAGACAGATGCATCTCTGCAGGTTCTCCTCGAAGTCGATGTCACCCGACATTGCCTCGCTGTTGCCGTCGAATGCAAGACCGATGAGTTCGCCGTTTCCGTTGATGACAGGGCTACCCGAATTACCGCCGGTAATATCGTTGTTGGTAATGAAACAAGTTGGAACATCACCATTCTTGTTGACATAATTGCCAAAATTCTTGTCCTTATAAAGCTGTTTCAACTTTTCGGGAACGATAAATTCATAACTATCAGGATTCTCCTTTTCCATTACGCCCTTCAAAGTTGTGTAGTAATCATAGAAAACGCCATCGCGAGGATTGTAGCTCTTTACATTACCATAAGTAAGCCTGATTGTCGAATTTGCATCGGGAGCAAAATTCTTGCTTGGATTCATAGCCAACACACCTTCGATGAAAACGCGATTGTTTCGCTCAAGATCGACAGAAAGGTCGTTGTACTCGTTATAAACTTTTCTGTAAACATCAATAATGTCGTTACCCATCTGCAAAACAGGATCTTTAGAAAACACCGACCCCGACGGCTTGTTGAGGAATGCATTGAATTTTGCCTCTGTCGAGAAAACAGACTTTGAGAAAGCATCGTCAACATACTTTTCCACATCACCCTTGTACTTGGTCTGTATAGTCTTGAAAAACTCCGGATAATACTTGGCTTCCATTTCGTCGTATGCCTTGCGGAACAAAGCCTTCATCAGATCGCGCTCTGTTTCGGGATTATAGTCTTTGTAGAATGCAGCTGCCGGATCTCTCATGTCACTTACAGCAGAGTTAATTTCGGCAATATCCTTTGAAGCCAATGGCATCAAAAGCGTTCTGCAACCATATGCAAAATAAGGAAGCTCACTACCAAGAAGCCCCTCGGTAATGTACATTTTCGCCTCTGCCTGTTTTCTTCTCGACTGGTAAATCTTCTGCAAAGCATTCAATGCGTCGCGGTACTTGGATTCTCCCTTAGAATCTGCCCATTTGCACAATTCTGATTCAATGTCCTTCTTGATTCCCATAGTGTTAAGATGTGCAAGCGCCTTGTTCTGCTCGTTAGAGTATTTCCAATAATTTGAACATGATGCATATTTCGAAGCATACTGAATCTTCACCTTTGGATCAGCATTCATTTTTTTGCGCAAAACATTGACTTTCACATCCCTGATTTCGTAACGCAACTTGTTTGTAACCTGCATAACTTCCTCAAGTCCGTATGATGTGACATAGCGGTTGGTTGTTCCAGGGAAACCCATAACCATTGCGAAGTCACCATCTTCGATACCTTTTGCACTAACAGGCAGGAAGTGCTTTGGCTTCAACGGAACATTTTTCTTGGAATACTGAGCCGGAGAACCGTCGGGAGCAGTATAAATTCTGAACATTGAGAAATCGGCTGTGTGACGCGGCCACATCCAGTTGTCGGTATCGCCACCAAACTTACCCATTGATGACGGAGGTGCACCAACAAGGCGAACATCTTGATAAATAACATATACCAACAAGAAATACTGGTTTCCGCCAAACATATCCTTTACCTGTGCCTTGTAGTTGGTGCCAGCAACGGCATTGTCAATTATGGTCTTCGAAGCCTTTTTTAGAGCAAGGGTACGGTCACGCTCAGTCATGTCCTTGGTGAAAGATTTTTCAATTTCAGATGTAACATCCTCTATCTTAACAAGTATTGACGCAGTGATGCCTGGATTCGAAAGTTCTTCCGATTTCGAGTAAGCCCAGAAACCATCCTTCAAGTAATCATGCTCAACTGTAGAATGGGTCTGAATCATTGAATATCCGCAGTGGTGGTTGGTAAACATAAGGCCTTCGTCAGAAACGATTTCGCCAGTGCAGAAATGCCAGAACGGAGAACCTTCCTTGCCCAACCCAACAACTGCATCCTTCAGACAGCCTTGGTTTACACTATATATATCCTCGGGAGTCAGTTTGAAACCCTGCTTTTTCATATCATCGTAGTTCTTGCCAATCATCGACAAAAGCCACATACCTTCGTCAGCCCTTGCCGTCATTCCGAAAACAAGAACAAACACAAATAAAATCGCTGTAATTTTTCTCATATAGTTATTTTTTAGTTTGACAATTGAATTTCAACATATTACTACTTTGCAGAATTACAGGTACACTTCTTGTATTTCTCCAATCCTTCGTTCAAGAATTCTGTAAATTCCTCCACATTGGTATTATACGACATAGGTTTGGTAAGAACTTGTCCTTCAGGACTTACAACAACATAATACGGCTGTGTGTTGCACTGGAAATTAACAATCTGAATGTCGGCATTTACTTCGCCCAATGTCTTTTTCAACTTGCCGTCGTTTGAAGATGTAAACTGTTCTTCAACAGGCACTTCAACCGATTTCTCATCAACATACAAGGCTGTCATTACAAACTCGTTATTGAATTTTTCGGCAATCGACTTGTTTGCCCATATTTCTGCCTGCATCTTCTTGCAGTTTGCGCACGAATGACCTGTGAAGTAGAGGATTACCGGCTTGCCCTGCGACTTGGCGCAATCGAATGCCTGCTTGTAATCGAAATAAGCGTTCACGCCGTATGCCGTATGCATTGATTCTGAATATTTTGGAGTTCCGCACAAAGCGCCTTCGAAAGTCGTACCGCCATTGTCGGCAAGGTTGAAGTTCTGCGTTGTCATTGGCGGAAGAAGTCCAGATACCGACGACAAGTTAGCACCAAACATTCCAGGGAACAAATAAAGTGCGAAAACAAAGAATATAGAAGCCAAAATCATGCGGAAGAATCCGACAGTCTTAACCTCGCTATCCATTTTGAAACGAATCTTGCCCAAGAGGTAAAGTCCGCACAAAACGCTGATTACTACCCATATTGCAATGTAAAGTTCGCGGCTCATCAGGTCAAGGTGATAGTTCTGGTCAATGTTGGAAAAATACTTGAGCGAGAATGCCAACAGGCAGAAGCCAATGACAACCTTCACCGAGTTCATCCATCCTCCTGACTTCGGCAACTTCTTGAGCCAGTTCGGAGCGATTGCCAAGATTGTGAATGGCAGAGCAAAGCCAAGACCGAAGCCAAGCATACCAATTGTAGGTTCGAGCACATTACCGCTTGCAGCCTTTACCAACAAGGCACCGACAATTGGTCCAGTACAACTGAAACTTACAATTACTGTCGTAAGTGCGAGGAAGAATGATGCAAAAATTCCGCCCTTGTCAACCTGCTTGTCGCTCTTGTTTGCAAGCGAAGTCGGCAGTATAATTTCGAACAAACCGAAAAGCGATGCCGCAAACACAACAAACAGCAAGAAGAAAATCAAGTTTGGAATCCAGTGCGTGCTAAGTACGGTTGTAAGACCTGCACCAGCATTTGTCAGCGAAACAATCACACCTATAATAGTATATAGTACCGTTATTGAGATTCCGAAAATCAAAGCCTTGAGAATTGAATTGAACTTATTGGAATTTCCCTGCATGAAGAAGCTGATTGTCATTGGAATCATCGGGAATACGCAAGGTGTAAGAATTCCAAGGATACCGAAAAGCAGGGAAAGGAAGAAGAATGCCCACATGGAACTGTCTTCGCCAGCTTCCTCAACAAACTCATTTTGAGAAATGATGCGCGGAGTTCCGCCCTTATCGGATTTTTGTTCTACAACTTCAGCTTGTGCGGAATCAGTTGCGGTCTCCTCTACTTGTTGTTCCTCGGCAACTTCAACTGTTTTTTCATCCGTAGTTGCTGGTTCTGCTGATGTTTTTTCTGGTTCGGCAGTTTCTTTCTTTGGCAAGTCTATTTTAAAATTTGCATCGGCATTTACAGGAAGACACTGACCATCCTCGAAGCAAGCCTGACCACTAAGTTCAGCCTTAACTGAAAATGATGCATCTGTCAAAACCTCAATCTTCTGCTTGAAAGTTGCCTTCTTGGTGAAATACTTGACATTCACCATGAAAACATCATCGTATTCCGATGTCGGGGTTGGCGATTCAGTTGTTTGTCCTACGGTTTTGTACTTGTCCGACTTTGTGTAAGTAATCACAAGAGGCATTGGTCCTCCCGCATCGAAATGCTGAGAATAGAGGTGCCACTTGTCCTCGATGGTTGCTGTCATTACAAGATTATATTCCTTGTCGGAAATTTTTTCTGTAGAGAATTTCCATTTAACAGGCTCTGCCATCTGCGCGAACATCACGGAGAATGAAAACAGCGCAACGACAGCCAATAACATTTTTCGCAAAAGACTCATAAAAACATTTTTATTTGAAAGTGCAAAGCTACAAAAAACATTCGGACTTGCAAGAAAAAGGATGTGGAGATTCAAAGCTTGCCGTCAAAATTATTCAGAACAACCCATTAACCATATTGCCCAGGATATGCATATACCTCTTAAACTGCCTTGAATTCATTCCGTTGCCGGTCTTGCCGATTCTATCCGACAAATTAGAAGCCTCTTGACTGAATTTCTCGAAATCATCATAGGCATCTCTATTGCCCGACATTACATCTCGCAAAGCGCCGACAGATAAATTCACATACTTTTCGTACTCATCTAACAATGCATCAATTTCCGCTTCGTCCACCGACACAGACTTATCGTTAACTTCTGCACCGCCGTCATCGAACAGAAATCTGTTGAAAGCATCGACAAACACATCCACCATGCCCCCACCGTCAATTGTATCGTGCCGTTCATAATGCCAGCTCGAAGAATCGGTAGCAGCTCCCAACTCATCGAAGAACGCAGAGAATGAATCTACAATATCGTCCACGAACGAACTTCCGTCATCATAACCATAGTCGTTTAAATCCTCGTATGGCTCTACATGGAAATCATAATAACCATCCTGCACTGCTGATGATTTTGACGCAAAATATCTCAAATTGTCACGATACACGCGATAATCCTTTTTCGAAATCTTATCTTCTATTGCCGAAAAACGCTTCTGCTGGGCACTGTTCATATCCATTCCATACAAAACATTAGCGATTTTCGCCGACAGTTCCATATCCTTGGCCTTCACAGCGTTCTCAAAGCAATCCAAATACAAATCCACATCATCGCCTTCTGTAACAGCGACAACATCCGTCCTCATCGAGAACATTTGCGATGAAAAAACATTTGTTCCTGCCATCGAAACGACAGCAATCAGCATCATCACACAACATATACACAACTTTTTCATAGTCATTTTATCATAAAAAATCAGAACAAATTTAACGCACTTCTGCAAATAACACCCATAATATTTCGTTAAAACTTTTCAAACGATACCATAAAGAAATTATCTTTGCGACATGAAACTCCTAGTGCTAAACTACGAATATCCTCCTCTTGGTGGCGGTGCCGGTATAATTTCGAAGAATATTGCCGAAGGACTTGCTGCGCTCGGCAACGAAGTGACCGTCCTCACAACCTACTACGAAGGTACAGAAGAGGATAGCATTGAAAATGGAGTTCGTGTGCTACGCCTGAAATCAAAGCGCAAGGATGTTTTTCAATCCAACATCCGCGAAATGTTGTCGTGGATGATTTGCGCCAAACGATTCCTGAAAAAACATCTGCAAGTCGGCAAATACGACCTCTGCTTTGCAAATTTTGCACTGCCATGCGGGGAAGTCGCCTACAGCATGAAAGATATGTTTCACCTGCCTTATGTAATAATTTCGCACGGACACGACATTCCGTGGTTCTTCCCCGAACAGATGATGTGGTATCACGCCGCATGTTACCATTGGATTCGCAAGATTTGCATGCAATCGAAGCGCAACTATGTGCAGTCTGACGAAATGTTAAGTAACATCAATGCTTTTCTCGGTGGGACTACCGCCAAAAACAAACTTATATTCAACGGATGGGACCGCAACAAATTCTTCCCAGACGAAAGCAAGCGTGCAAAAAAGTTCACAATTCTGTTTACTGGTCGGCTCGTACTGCAAAAAGATCCGATGACATTCCTCAAAGCCATCAAAATAGCAAAGGAAAAGATTTCCGACCTTGAAGTACACATAGTTGGCGACGGTGCAATGCGTAAGAAGATGGAAGATTTTGTAAGGCAAAACGGACTTGAAAACAATGTAATTTTCAAGAACTGGCTAACAACACCGGAAATCATTGCCGAATACCAGTCGGCATCGCTAACGGTCATGCCATCGCTTGCCGAAGGCATGAGCATGGCTCTGCTCGAAGCCCTTGCTTGCGGTCAGTATGTGATTGCCACTAAGGTAAGCAACAACGAAAAGCTGATAAGAGCTGGCATAAACGGCGACTTTATTGAAAAGAAAGACTATAAGTCGCTTGCTAACAAGATTATAGACTTCCATGATAACAAATTTTTGCACAACTACATCGTTCCTAGAGAACATTTCGACACCATTGCCGAGCAATTCGACTGGAAAAACATTGTAAAGCAATATGATGAAGACCTAAGGGGAATTTTGGATTTACGAATTTAGATTGATTTTTTTGAACCTTTAGCTCGCGTAAGCAATATTTGAATCATCAAATTGTCAACCTTTAGCTCAACGAAGTAAAATCTTCAAAATTTCAAACCTCCACAACTAACGGCATATAGCCACCCTTCGACAAGCTCAGGAGGCGGAGATACCTAGAAACGACGTAGCCTCAGACCACATCCAACTACTTCCTCGTAAACACCATATATGTTTTCTTGTCATAAAAGAACTTCAATGTATCAGCTCGCATTTCATAGGTATTTACCTTTAGCATATTGTTGATGAAAACTACATTATCGGTAGAATCCTCAGCAACAGGCAAATATGTAAAACCAGACCATGTCATTTTGTTCTTTTTCTTTATGTTATATACAGCAGAAAAACTACTTGACACAGACTCACCTATCATCGAATTGTTCTTCATAAAGTGCAAATTGAAGCAAGTGTCACCTCCGGGAAATGGCTTGCGGAAATCACCGTTCGCATTGATCCGAAATAGATGCCAGTCGCCAATGAAAGTATTATATGTTTCCTCGTCTGCATCACATGATGCCAATAAAAAAGCGACTGTTGCCATCAAAAAGAAGAATATTTTTTTCATAATCAACGAGTTTTCAATGTTTTCCAAAATTATCTATTTCACTTATTTCCACATCTGAAAGCCGAGATTTACATCCCATTGTCCGCAGATTATAATTTATATTAGCCGTATTTTCAAGCACTTCCATTCTGTCGAATGCCTCAAACAAAGTTTTGCCGACCGTAATTGCACCGTGCTTTGTCATAATCGCAGCATTGCTTGTTTCCATAACCTTTGCACAAGCCTCGGCAAGTTCTGCAGAACCCATAAGATGATAACCGACAAGTCCGACATTGCCAAGCACATAGCGGGCTTCGCCAGTAATGGCAGAATCAACGGGCTCACCTGCCACAGCTAACGTAGAAGCATAGACAGGATGCGAATGCACGATTGCCATCACATCAGGACGACACTTGTAAATATTAAGGTGCATCTGTGTCTCCATGCTTGGCTTGAGATTTGGCGTAATGTTTTCGCCTTGGGGTGACAAAATTATGACCTTGCGCATGTCAATGCATGACTTATCGCTCTGGCTGGCAGTTATGAAAACATAACCATCAGCATTGCGTTGGCTTACATTTCCGCCACTTACCGTTGTAAGTCGCCTGTCGTACAGACGGCGCATTGTTTCAGCTACCCTTATTCGTTCTAATTCAAACATCAGAAAAGTTTTTTCAGTTCATTAGGCTTTACAATGCCCTTTTCGGTAATTATTCCTGTTATCAGTTCGGCAGGAGTTACATCGAAGGCAGGATTTTTTGCGTGCGAAGTCGGATTTGCCATACGGAAGGTTTCAATATTTCCATTTTCGGCAAGTCCCGAATACTTCAAAACCTCGTCCTCGTCGCGCTCCTCAATGTTGATATGCTTGCCATCTGGCGTTCCGAGGTCAATTGTTGACAATGGAGCAGCCACATAAAATGGTATGCCATAATATTTTGCTGCGATTGCCTTCTCCATTGTACCAATCTTGTTTGCTGTATCACCGTTGGCTGCAATTCTATCTGCACCGACAATCACCATGTTTATTTTACCAAGAGACATATAGTGCGCACCAGCATTGTCGGGGATTATTGCATGGTCAATACCAGCCGATGCCAATTCCCACGCCGTCAACCTTGCGCCCTGATTGCGAGGACGAGTTTCGTCGGCATAAACGAAAATCTTCTTTCCTGCCGACTGAGCAGCATAAATCGGAGCCAATGCGCTTCCATAATCCACAAGAGCCAACCAGCCAGCATTGCAATGAGTTTCAATACCATAGCCGTCTTTAATAAGCGTATTTCCATATTCGCCAATCATACGACCAGCCTCGGCGCATTCATCAGCAACTGCAAACGCTTCGCTAATAGCAAACTCGCGTGAAACTTTTGCTGCCTTCAACACCCTGTCGGTAGCATAAAAGAGATTTACCGCCGTCGGACGTGTAGAATCAATCTTTTTCTTCGCAACGATAAGATTATCAAGCAAATTAGAATCATTTGAAGCACAAATCGCCTGATACATTCCGTAAGCGGCAGCCGCGCCAATAGAACCTGCACCTCTGGTTATCATTGTCTTGATAGCCATACAAGTATCTTCCAATGTTTCAGCTCTGAAAATCTTAAAATCAAACGGCAAAAGATTCTGCTCAATCATGCATACGGTTGAACCTTCCAACCAAATTGCCCTATAGTGAACGCCATTTACTTTCATTGAAGTAGCGAATGTTTTGAAAAATGTCCTATTACGGATTCCGCATACGTTTTCGATACAGGTATTTCAGGCGAGTTGTCGAAGTCAAGGTCTATGAACAAGCCCATCTTTTCCTTGCGTAGCACCTTAACCTTATTAAAATTAACAACATACGACCTATGACACCGAACCAAATCGCATTCCGAAAATGTATCCTCGATGGATTTCAGCGTTGACCTGAGCATAAAACGCGAAAACTTTCCTTTGTTGGAATAGTAGATGTTCACATAGTTATCTGCCGATTCGATGTACAGCAGGTTATCAATATCAACCGAAAGTTTCAACTGACCCTTGTCGTCACTGAAATTGACAATATTATGTTTGGTTTCCGGCTGTTCCTTCAAAAGAAGTTCGGTCTCGGAAATAGACTTTGACATGTCTGACTTGGTATCGTCAATTTCTGTTGCTTTCGCTGGCACAACAGCATCATCCTCAACATCACGCTTTACCTTCAGTGCCACATACATCCACGAAATGATATAAGGAACCAAAAGCAACAAGGCCACATACATAAAAATTCGCGGGAAAATGTCGAAATATCCCTGTCCTATATATTTAGGATCGTATTCATGCGTGAAATATGTATAGAATGCCGACAATACAGCAAGTTCGCAAGCAACCCAAATCAAGAAACCCTTGAAATTCAAGACAACCTTGTTGCGGAGAATATACATCAACGAACGACTAGCAAGCAAAACGAAGAAACCGATTCCTACGACAGACAAAACAGTCATAACATAGTCGTCAGTATCCTTCCAGTCGAGCCACGACTTTACATTAAATGGATTCACAAGGAAAATAAAGCCAATAGCAAAAGCATATACAAAAACCAAGAAAGCGGCTATATTCCTTTTGCGGTTGAAGTATTTTATTATCGTATCTTTCAAATCAAATCCTTTTCAAAAAATAAGGTGCAAAGGTACACTTTTTTAACGAAAGCAAGAATACAATTATTCAACAGAGTGTTGTTTTTATGTTAAAATAATGATTAACAGAATTATACAATAAAATAAGGAATCATAATTCGCAATATAATATTAACAAAATTGGTTAATATTATTCGGGACAAACCTTCATCGGATTACAAAATAATTGCTTTACTTTGTAAGTTATTATTTCAACAAAATTTAAGGAAATGGAAGTAACTAGACTATTTGACATACTGGACAGATACTTACAGGAGTATCCAGAACAGAAGGTTGCCCTCGCTGGCAAAGTAAACACCGAATGGAGAGAATATAGCCCGAAAGAATACTACGACCTCGTTAACTGCATCAGTTGCGGTTTGCTCGAAGACGGCATAAAGCCGGGAGACAAGGTTGCTCTCATCAGCGGAAACAAGCCTGAATGGAACATGGTCGATATGGCTGTAATGCAACTCGGATGCATAATCGTGCCTGTATATCCTACAATATCAGAATCGGACTACGAATACATTTTGAATCATAGCGAAGCCAAGATAGCAATAGTCGAAGGTGCTAAAATTGCAGAAAAAATCAAGACAGTTTCCGCCAACTTGCAACATCTGCAAAAGATGTACACTTTCAACAAGGTTGAAGGCTATCCAGAATTTACCGAACTCGTAGAAAACGGCAGACAGCATCTCGACCTTGATAAACTCAAGGAACTGAAATCTGCAGTAAAACCAGAAGACTGCTCAACGATAATCTACACATCGGGAACCACTGGCACGCCAAAGGGCGTTATGCTTTCGCACAAAAACATCGTTCACCAGATTATGGGTATCATAATGACCCCGTCGCCCTGGTCGAAACGAGCATTCAGTTTCCTGCCATTGTGCCACGCCTACGAAAGACTTTTGGTATTTATGTACCAGTATCTTGGAATGTCGGTTTACTACGCACAGAACCTCGGCACAATAGGCGAAAACCTCAAGGAAGTTCACCCGACAATGATGACCGCTGTTCCACGCGTTTTGGAAAAGATGTTCGACAAGGTTCACAACTCGGGCAAGAAGTTGAGCGGCATGAAGAAAAAAATCTTCTACTGGGCAATCGACCTCGCTCAGCAATACAAGATTCAGGACTTTGAACGCTCGGCATGGTACAACTTCAAGTTGAAGATTGCCGACAAATTAGTTTACAAGCAGATACGTGCAGGAATCGGCGCCGAAAACTTCGACATTATAGTGTCGGGAGCAGCAAGCATACAACCGAGAATTGCTGCTTTCTTCTCGGCTATAAAAATGCCAGTGTTCGAAGGATACGGACTTACTGAAACTTCGCCGGTAATTTCGGTTAGTTGCCGTAAGAAATACGGTCGAGAAGTCGGTACTGTCGGTTTCCCGCTGCCAGGAATCGAGGTGAAAATCGACCCGAACACCAACGAGGTTATGTGCCGTGGCAACAACGTAATGATGGGTTACTACAAGAATCCAGAACTCACCAAGGAAGTCATAGACCCGGACGGTTGGTTCCATACTGGCGACTGCGGTTACCTTACCGAACACAACCAGCTGGTACTCACAGGACGACTGAAAAACATTTTCAAGACATCGTTCGGAAAGTATGTAAACCCGCAGGCAATTGAGAACAAGTTCGAGGAATCTCCGTTTATCGAGAACATGGTCGTTTTCGGTGAAAACCAGAAGTTCCCTGCAGCACTAATTTACCCAGATTTTTCATTCTTAAAACTCTGGTGCTCAAGACATAATGTTGAATACACCGATGAAAAGAGAATAATTACCGACCCGACAATCATCGCACGTTTCAACCGCGAACTCGACAAGTACAACGCTTTCTTCGGCGACACCGAAAAGGTTAAGAAAATAAAACTTATATCCGATGAATGGTCGCAGGCAACAGGCGTTCTCACTCCTACACTAAAAGTTAAGAGAGGCGTTGTTGCAGAAAGATACAAAAAGGAAATCGAAGAATTGTTTGCATAAACTCCAATTCGCATGAACAAGATAATTATTTCGCTTATAATTGTCGCTTCAATCGTTGCCAATGCATGGGCTATCAATCCACCAGGCACAAAAAAAGTAAAAATCGACAAGGAGGTTATCTATATTGACCAAAGCGAAATCATTATTGCCGACTGGATGGAATACATAAACTACCTAGAACATCGCTACGGAAAAGATTCAGAAGAACTTAAGTCCGCTTTTCCTAATGGCATCACAACAAAGGACATGATGGCGAAGGAAAAGTTGACTCATCCGCTTACAGGAATTACGCACGAACAGGCTGTGGATTATTGCAAATGGCGCACGGCAGCCGTCAATGCAGTAAACGAAGAAACTGGTCTTGGAAAAGTTGAATACACGCTACCAACAGAAGAACAATACCGTATGCTTATAAAAACTTTCGGAAATTACGAAATTCTTTCCGACAAGAACAGAACCGAGCGAATAACAGGACTGCAAAGCAGTGTTTACGAACTTACCGCTGAAGGTTCTGTAATGAAAAACAATGGGATATTCTCCAAGGAAGAACAACTTCCAAGCGCAAACATTGGATTCCGTTGCGTAGCGACAATGGTAAAACAAAAGAAATGAAGTCAATAAGGATAATCCTCATAATCATATCACTGACATTTGCGACAAATGCGTTTGCACAATCGCCCAAATACGAAGCACTACAAAATGCTTTCCTAGCCAATAAGGAATTGAAAAACGCCGCTGTCGGACTTTATGCTGAAAACATTACTACTGGAGAAATTGTCCTAGACTACAATTCATGCGCATCATTAACTCCAGCATCCATACAGAAGCTCTTTACCACCACAATGGCAATGGAAGCCCTTGGTTCTACAACCCGTTTCAAGACTAAAATCGCATACAGCGGCACATTGGAAGACAGTGTCGTAAACGGAGACCTATATATTATTGGTGGTGGCGACCCTTGCCTCGGTGCCGAACGCTATTCCAGCACCTACAGCGCAGATATATTTGACACATGGACGGAAAAGGTCAAGGAAGCAGGCATAAAAAAGATAAATGGCAACATCATTAGCGATGTAAGTTACTTCGGTGCTGTTCCTACTCCAGGCAAATGGGTATGGGAAGACCTTGGCTCATACTATGGTTCCCGTGGATTTTCCATAAACTACATGGACAACACATACGAACTTTACTTCAACACTGGCAGCGACAAGGACACGGCGGTACTTGTAAAAGTTATTCCTGATGACCTTGAACTCAACGTTGTAAACAAAGTAACCGCCTCATCGAGCGTTAGCGATGACAACACTGTGATATACCGCGGATACGGAGAAAACGACATTGTTGTTTGCGGGACACTTCCTTGCAACAAAACCGAATACAAGGTAAAAGGAGGATTTCCGAATCCGCCACATTATGTAGCACGTACATTGTACTATCGTCTTCGCAACAATGGCGTAGCCGTGACTGGCACTTACCTAGTAAGCGACAAAAAATATGAGGGTGAAGACGAGAGAACTGTAATCCATACATTTTCGTCACCAAGCGTGGGGACAATAGTAAACTACACCAACCTTGTAAGCTACAACCTCTACGCAGAAGTGCTAGCGCTCCAGATTATGCGCAAAACAGGCAAATCGCTTGCCGACTACGGCAAAAGTTTCCTAAGCAACCGTGGCATCGAAAGCGGTGGCTTCTACCCTGTGGATGGCAGCGGACTAAGCCATTTCGATGCAATAAACGCCAAGCAAACAGCACAACTGATGAAACACATAGTCAAGAGCAAATATGGCGAAAGTTTCATCTCGGGAATGGCTGTTGCAGGAAAAAGCGGAACTCTCAAAAGCTACAAGTGCAGTGCCGACGGGAAAATAAAAGTGCAAGCAAAAACCGGCAGTATGACTCGAGTCCGCTCACTAGCAGGCATAATAACCAATGTAAGAAACGAAAAAATTGTCTTTTGCATCATAATCAACAACTACGATGGCAAAGGTCCGCAGATGAAAAATGTAATTGACAATTTCATAAAGGAGATTGGTCACAATTAGCGGCAGATGCCGTTTATCGCCAGCGTTGTTTCTAAAAAAACGGAATCTGATCTTGAAACAAGTTCAAGATGACATTCCGTTTTTTGTTTCATGTATTCCAGTCTATATAACAGGCTAACGGTTTGTCTGGCAGACTGGTCTTCTGTTAGCCTGCTAGCCTTTAATCCTTCTCCATCTCCACTATCAGCATAGCCAACGCCGAAGCAGCAAACCTTTCAATATTTATTGCCCTGTCCTTTCCAAAAACATATTTGCGACTTACAACCTTGCTTGGCATAGCAACGGCAATCCACACCGTTCCGACAGGCTTTTCATCGCTTCCGCCAGTAGGACCAGCAATGCCAGTGGTAGAAACAGCATAGTCAACACCCAATAACTTGCGGACACCCGATGCCATTTGCTCGGCAACAGTACTGCTCACTGCGCCATACTTTTCCAAATCGGCACGACTTACACCAAGTACATTGGCCTTTACCTCGTTGCAATATGACACAACAGAGCCTTTGTAGTATTCCGAACTTCCCGACACCGATGTAATCAACGATGCAACTTTGCCTCCTGTGCAACTTTCGGCAGTAGCAACCGAGCAGTGCCTCTCTTTCAGCAACTTACCGACAAGTTCCTCCAACTTTATATCTTCGTAGGCAATAATGTTTTCGGAAACAATCTGTTCCAACTCCTTTACCTTCGTAGCAATGTAACTTTCAGTATTATCGTCTGGTTCGTAAACGCTCAGGCGCAGACGAATACTTGAATATGCAGGTAAGTAAGCCAATTTCACATTCTTGGCAAGCGAATCCTCCCAGTCGGAAATCTTTTCAGCAAGAATTGATTCGGCAATACCAGTAAGCAACAAAGTCTTGTGGAATACGGGTTTTAAGTTGTAGTGTTTCTTTATCAGTGGAATTATCTCGTGCTCCATCAAGTAGCGCATCTCGAAAGGAACACCAGGCATAGAGAAGAGAAGTTTTCCGTTTCTTTCCATCATAATTCCAGGAGCCGTGCCAACAGCATTGTTTATCACCTTTGCTGTAGCGGGAACCATAGCCTGACCACGATTATTCTCTGTCAGTGCAATTCCACGGCGACCAAGCATTTCGGCAACATTGGCGAGGACTTTTTCATCGAGAACCAACTCGGTAGCAAACTTTTCGCAGATTACCTTCTTAGTTATGTCATCCTTTGTGGGACCAAGTCCGCCAGTCATAAACACCACATCGGCAACCTCCAGACACATGTCAATGGCATCCGAAATCGACTTTCCGTCATCGCCAACTGTAATCACAGTTTCGGTACGGAAACCTATCTTGTTCATCTCACGCGAAATCCACGACGAATTAATGTCAACAACCTGACCTATAAGGATTTCGTCACCTATAATTATAATTCCGACATTCATTTTTACTGATATTTATTTCGCACAAAAATAATCACAAAATCAAGATGCGATGAAGTTTGCAGAGATTTAATTGATGATTATAAAACATACATTCTGTTCCGTTCGGATTGCAAATCCTTATATTCTTGCCTTCGGGAGTGCAAATCCCGAAGGACGAGTTGTTAGTGATTATCGGGGAGAAACTATCCCACTTACAATTTCTTCAGCCACAATTCCATAAACCTATCGTAAACAGAGTATCCATTTTCGCTACGGAAAACAAGCTCCTTATTGATAAGTTGGGCAAGTGCCTTGTTTATGCTACTTGATCCTTTTAGATTGTATTTTCTAATAAAAGCGTTTGAATTTATGCCCCTTACAATATGTTCCTTGGCTATCGCGACAAGCAGTTGCGCCTGATTGATTGTCAAAAAGTCATATATGCGCTCGTAACCATCGGTTTCGGCCTCTACAATTTTCATTACGCAGTTGTTTATGTCATTTTCGGTAATTGTTTTTGGTGCTACTTCGAACAATTTGTTAAGAATGTACTGCACATACCAAGTGTGACCTTCGACCATATTGTAAATTGTCTCGAATATGCTTTTGTCGAGGATGATTTTTTTTGTTTTCATCCACTTGTCCGCAAATTCGAAATATGTTTCCATCGGGATTGGTTTCAAGTTCATTTTTTCCGTACTTCGGTAGAATGGGCGTTTTGCCGAATTGAAAATGTCGGACATAAGGTGTTGCTTGCTTCCAGAAAAAATGAAATGCAGGTTAGGGCAAAACTGTATGTATGAACGAAGCAAGGCCTCCGTTTCTTTTTCTGAATATTCGGAAATCTGTTGAAACTCATCAATTGCGATAATACATTCCTTTTCAGACTCCTTGATGTAGGAGAATATTTCACCGAGAGTATTTTGTGTGTCCTGTTCTTTGAAATCGAGCGTAGCCTGTGGAAGTCCGGTTATAGCATCGGCATAAAAGACAACACGACAACTTTTGAAAATATTTGCGATAGCAGTGGCTGTTTTCTGTGGAATGCTATCCAACTTGCCGATTACAGTTTTACCAAGCAACACAACAAAGTCGGCAAGCGATTTTGTAGCAAAAATGTCCATATATAGACATACCGTATTCTTGTTTTCCTTACCTATTTGGCAGAAAACATCTTGAATTAGACCAGTTTTCCCCATTCTACGCGGACTCATAAGCGTGATGTTTCTTCCGTTCTTGAGTGCCGAAATCAATTCATTTCTTTCACTGTCGCGCCCACAAAAATATTCGTGTCCTGCATATCCTAAAACAAGGAATGGATTATATAATTTGCTCATATTAAACAATTTAAATTATTATACTTTTAACGTAACACCAAAAATGCTACACCAAAAGTGCTACAAAGGTAATGATAATTTGGAAATCGACAATAATTAAGGAAACTTTTTCTTGGGTAATTCTAAAAACAACAGCAGCCGACCTTTGCCAACTGCTGGTAATTATTAGCGCATTACAAATGCTGATATTCAAGGCTTTCGGATTACAAATCCGAAAGAACTAGGAGATGTCATAAAGTTTGCAGAGAATTAATTGATGATTATAAAACATATATTCTGTTCCATTCGAATTGCAAATCCTTATATTCTTGCCTTCGGGAGTACAAATCACGAAGTACGAGAAGAACTAGAAGAACATAGGAATGTATGATTTACCGAAGCAAAAAAGTTTCTTCCAACTAACATATAAACATTGCCATATACAAAGGAAGATAAACTATGTCATCTACAATTTCCACATTTGAAGCGCACAAAACTATTGCACGCGAAATATTGTCTTTCTCGTTTGCCAATGCATAATCTAGCGAAGCATGCTTCATATACGACTTACCCGATTTCACTTCAACCAAAATTATTCCATCATCACCCGACAGAACAAAATCAAGTTCGTGCTTGCTCTTCTTGTCGTAATAATGCAAAGCGAGTCCTTTTTTTGCAAATTCGTTGGCAACAAAATTTTCTGTCAATGCACCTTCATTCACATCTATTTCGCCATTCATAATACTGAACTGCTTACCGTCAAGGCTCATACAGGTTACAATTCCTGTGTCGTGCATATATAGTTTGAACAGTTTTCGGTTTTCCACATTGGCAAAAGGCAGAGAAAAAGCGTTCACATTTATTGCATAATTTGCAAGTCCTGCATCCACAAGCCACTGTGTAGGGTCGGCATACCTGCGACGAGAAGCCCCATCTTCTATTTCAGAAAGCAGAAATCGCTTGTCCTGCTTAGCAAGTTGGGATGGGATACTATCAAATATCCTCTTTACCAAAACCTTGTCGGAACCTGCATACTTTGAAATATCTTTCCGATAGCCAGCAATCAAATCTCTCTGTACTTTGGTAATGGCATTGAAATCGCGAGTTGTAACAAAAGTATTAACAACTTCGGGAAGACCACCTATTACAAGATATTTTCTAAAACATTCCATAATGCGGTCGTGAATGAACGGCGGGACTTCTGTCCTGTTATTGTATGATTTTTTCAGGACATCTATTATTTCCCCAGAAATTCCACATGCCCAAAGAAACTCCTCAAAGTCAAGTGGATACATTTCAAGGCGACTTTCATAGCCTACTGGTATAGAGGCAATTTCTCCAACTGGTTCTTCACTATCGCTTCCTTTGTAGTTTATTCCAAGCAACGAACCAGATTCTATGTAATCAAAATATTCATCCTCAACGAGAAACTTTATTGCTGTACGGGCATTGGGACATTCTTGAATCTCATCAAAAAACACAAGCGTTTTGCCCTTAACAAAAGGACCAAAATCCATAGCCGTCAGATTCATAACTACTGTGTCGGTATCAAGGTTACCATCGAATGCCTGTTTTGCAATCGGCTTCTTTATGAAATTTATTTCAACAAAATGTTTGTAGTTTTTCTTGCCAAACTCCCTGATGGTTGTAGTCTTTCCTACCTGCCTTGCGCCTTCAACAATTAGTGCTTTTTTACGCTCTAATTTTGACCATTCTTGTAGTTCGTTTACAATCTTTCGTTTAAGCATAATTCTTACAACTTTTTTCCAGTATTTTCAGCGCAAAGATACAACTTTTTTCCAATGTTTTAAGCATGTTTTTACAACTTTTTTCCAACAAATATGAATGGGCAATAATTCAGAATTATTTTTGCGGGAGTATATTTGTATAGGCAGGGTTGAACCCTGCCTATACAATACACCGCAAACATTTCGTTTGGTTATCTTTCAAAAAAAACGCCTTAGGCGGTAATTATTCCGCATTCTTCCAAAAACCCAAACGCTAATCGACAGTGCAACAGCCGTCCGCTCGTGGCTGGGTGGCACACTCCGTGTGCGCCACGCGCTACCGCCTGCGCTACCGCCGATTATGCCATCCTTGCCATTCTTGCTACTCCTGCCCGACAATGGTTAGTTCTGAGACACGCAGACCGGACGAACAGATCGTCCAAAGTAGCGGTAGCAGCCGTCCACGCCGTAATCGCCCGAATCGAAGCTGAGGTCCCACGCGAAGACCGTTTCGTCCGTGATGAGCGAACTCGACCAGTAGAGGCCGTAGTAACTGGCCTCGTAGAACTCACTGTAGTAGCGGTAGCCAGCAGCAGGCAGGAAGATTGAGTTACCGTTAGGTCCTGTAAACAATTGTCCGTTTACTCCACTCTGGGTTGTCCATGTTACTGTGCAGTTGTCGATCAATTCCTGCATTTCCGTAACTGTCGGCATACGCCAGCCGGAACCCCAGTTGGCGGTGGCTGCATCGGCACTTGAAGGCAGAGTGGTCGGATTGCTGGAATAGGTATAGTTATCCTCAGTATATAAACTCTTGGTGGTAGTTTCGCCCCATGCGTAGTAGTTGCCATAGTCAGTAGGTGTACTTGCGCCTACATTGCAGGTCGCCCACTTTGTTCCGCTTGGCAGACCTAAATCAACCCAGTCGTGTCCGTTTAATGTACCTGTTGTCGATTGTGGCCCGGGTGTAGGAGCTGGCGTCGGATTTGTGCCATTGCTTGTCCACTGAGCGTACAAGGTCATATCGGCCGTGGCTGTTATGGTCTGCTGGTCGGTGTAACTTGCACCACTGCCGCCCTGCACGGTGTTCCAGCCTGTGAAAGTGTAACCTTCGTAGGTGAACGCATTGCGTGTGAGCGCCAGAGCCTCGCCCTCGGTGAAGGTCTGGGATTCCATTGTTCCAGTTCCGCCGTTTGGATTGAAAATTACCGTGTAGGTTTCTGGTCTGTTGCAGCCGCTAATCGCTATCATTACCGCTACGGAAACGATTGCGAACAATAAGAATATACTTCTTTTCATCCTAAAAAATTTAAAATTATACTTAAGACTAATATCTTGCAAATGTAAAGATTTTTATTTGAATCATTATACGACATTCATTTTACTGATATTTAGAGAAGTAACCTCCGTTCAAAAATTCATCAACGGTAATCTGCACAAGTTTTTGCTCATCGAGAAGCCAAATGTGAGAACAATATTTTGCAGCCACATCAAGGTCGTGGCACGAGAAAATTATGCACCTGTTTTCTGCCGATGCAATGTCCTTCAAATCAGACAATAACCTTCGTTTTGCAAAATAGTCAAGGAAGGCAGTCGGCTCATCCAACAAAATGACAGGTGTTTGCTGAACCATAGCCCTGCAAATCATAGCCTTCTGCCTTTCACCATCGCTAACCTCAGCAATCATAGAATCGGCAATGCCCGACAAGCCAAACTTCTGTATAAAGTCCTCAATGATAGCATTATCGGCTTTAGTTCGGCGGTCAAAAATGTTAGTATATGGACTTCTGCCGACAGCAATAAGGTCGCGGATGCGCATATTCAGCACCGCCTCAACCTTCGACGGAACAAAACTTATAAAACGGGACTTTTCGCGTGCCGAAATCCTACTCAACGGAACTCCGCAAATGCTTATTTGTCCGCCCAATGTTTTTTTCACACCGATGAGAGTATTGAGCATAGTGGTTTTGCCTGTGCCGTTTCGTCCGACAAGACAAATAAAATCTCCTGCATTTGCCGACAAATCAACCGCTTGCGACACCAACGGACGCTTATGCCCGAAAACAAGTCCATCAATATTTAGCACCACCTCTCCCATTATATCACTGTACGCTGATTTTTAAAGACAATCCAAATAATGAACGGTGCACCGAGTATCGAAATCACCGCATTTATCGGCAGAACTCCCTGTGAATAAAGACAATGCGAAAGTATGTCGCCACAAAGCAGGAATGCCGCGCCCAAAATCATCGATGCAGGAATAAGCACAAAATGATTTGAGGTATTGAAAATCCACCTCGAAATATGCGGCACAGCAAGTCCGATGAAACCCAACGGTCCGCAAAAAGCAGTAACCGCACCTGTCAACGCACTTACACCGACAAAGACAATCACTCGCAACCATTTGATATTTAAGCCCATGCTAACAGCAAACTGTTCACCAAGAAGCAGGATGTTGAGCTTTTTGGAAAATAGATAAAGCACCACGCAAACAATAATGCACACAGGCACAAGCACAATCGAATCATCGAACGAGACCGAGTCGAGGCTTCCCATAGTCCACACCACATACGACTTTACATTGACTTCGTTCGAGAAGAACTGCATCACATTTACCACCGATGCCACCACGCCAGAAACGAGGATACCAACGATTAGAATGCTCAAAATATCCTTCACGCGCATGCTTACTGCAAGAATAAGCATCAACACGGCAGCCGAACCAATGCCAGCGGCAATAAGTATTGCCAAGTTGGACACATCTGCCGACGACGGCAGGAAAAGTCCGCTACCAAGCACAATCACCGCCACGCCCAGACTTGCACCATTGCTAATGCCAAGCACATACGGACCAGCAAGCGGATTTCGGAAAACCGTCTGCATCAGCAAACCCGACACCGACAAGGCTGCACCCGCAACCATCGCGGTTATCAGTCGAGCCAAACGGAACTCTCGAATCGTAAACTGGTAATCCACAGACAAATCCGAACCGCCGAAGATATAACTGAAGATGTCCGACAGCGGAATTTTGTTTGAACCTGTGCAGACATCAAGGATTGCCAGCGCAATCAGCGCGACTATTATCAAAGCATACCTTATAATATATGACAGACTGCGGTTCAATGTTCGAAAGTTTTATTATCCCTATCCGTCATTCCGTAAAGCTGAACGAACCGACTAAGGTACATGTCGTGTGAGTTCGCTTGTACGGAATCTCCATCTGGAATCGTTTCAGTAGGAGATTCCGCACAGTTTAACAATATTACGCTCCCCGTTCCGTATCGCGTTATTGTTATAACTTGCGGAATGACTGGTTGTTTCTTTGTATTATATAAATAATTATCCATACAATTGGGACAAAAATTTCTTATTCCAACTTCATGTAATAGTGTAAATCGGCATCATCGCCAGTGAAAATCTTGTGCAAATCGAGCAAAATTATGTCGGGATGCACAATGCCGGATTCCCAGAAGTCGCTACCACCGTATTCGCTGGTTATCTTGTTGTTATTATAAATACAAGCATTTTTGTAAGGAGCAAAGTTCTCAAGTCGCGAATCGACATCGAGTATCTGCGAACGCTTTGTTTTCTCGTTTGTATTCAACCACACATCGGCATCACTTGCCTGACTGAACACCTTTTCAAGCGAATATGGCAGACTTTCAGTCGATTCATTGTCAAATATATACTGACCGCCTGCTTCCTTTATAAAGTTTGCAAAGAAACTATTTCCACCCGGAACCCACCAAGTACCTTTCCACGGAAGACTTACAAGCACCTTTGGACTTTTCTCCACTGGCATATCCTTGATTTCATTGTACCTGTTTTCGACACTATCAAAGTAGTTTTCTGCCATTTCAAGCTTGTCGTAAAAACAACCGAAGAACTTTATCCATTCGGTTCTACCCATAGGTTTTGGTTCAAGGTAATCGTCAACAATCACAACGGGAATACCAATTTTCTCCAACTTTTGGAATCCCGAAATCGACTCATTGTCAATGCCGTATGCGAACACAACATCAGGTTTCTGGGAAATTATGCGTTCCATATCGAGTTGCTTGTCATAGCCGATTTCGTAAATTTTGCCATCTTCAATCATCTTTGCCACAACAGGGTCGCAAACATACTTTGTTCCGCTGATACCGGTTATAGTTGAGGCTTCGCCAAGTTGTGAAATAAACGCCGTATGCGTAGTCGATAAGCACACCGCGCTATGAATAGGTATTTGAATTGTCGAATCCGTTTTTTCGCGAGATAGGTGCAACAATGTGCCATTTCGCGTAAGTGTTATGTCATAACCAGCATCCGTTGCCGAAATTCCAAAATTCTGGGAATAGCGATTTCCCTCAACAGTCTCTCTTTCGTGCCTGTAATCCTTGCATGACGACAAAAGCGCAAGGGCAAGCAGTATGTAAATCAACCTTTTCATAAAAAAACTTCCGACTACAAAGATAGTCGGAAGTTTTCAATTACAATTAATGTTTTATGCTATTTTGTCAACATAATCTTTTTGTTTGCGACAAAAGTAGAAGAGCTTATCCTAACGATGTATAGTCCTTCAGGATATGAAGAAATATCCATTGAATAATCGCTAGTTCCGCTTACCTTCACAGACGAAACCAATCTGCCGAGAGCATCGTACATTTCAACATCGTAGCCATTAACATCCTGATTTCCGAATGATATATTCAGCAATCCTGATGTTGGGTTCGGAAATACTTCAATAGTATTGTTTTCTGCATCTAATTCTTCAATGTCGTTTTCAAGACAAGAAACAGGCTCTATAGGCAACGAAGTATTGAACGAGAGCAAATCTGGTGATGTGTACCAAACTCCGCCCTTCTGTACCGACATGGTATTCAATCCGTTGTATGCTCTGTTTGTTACAACAGGCACGACAAACAAATCATCATTAATATCATCGTTGTTACTGTCATTATAATTCAACTTAAAACCGACATGGAACGGACCTGTAACTACAATTGGACTGTCGAAGCTGACAAGAGTTGTCTGACCTGCTGTCAAATCCCTCATATACATCTTCTTAGTTCCGAGTTCTTCACCAGGCATACCATTGTCATCATTCCAAACACAGAATGTCACCCTTGTATTAACATCTCCGTAAACAGACTGGGTTACAGGCACAAGCAATCCACGTACCTGTGAAAATGTATAGGTATTGTGATAATCTGCATAAGCCTTGACTTTCTTTCCGTTATGTCCCGCATAAAATCCCCAAGTACCAGAAACCGATTTCGCGCCCAATACATCTCCAGTGAAAATATTGCTCAAGGTATCGCAATACGAAGCAACCTGACCATTATATACTCGGATATAGTTCTCCTTTGTAATGGACGATGAACCACAGGAATTTGATACCGTCAATGTAACACTGTATATACCAGGAGTAGAATACAAAACCCCATTCAATGGTGAAAATTCTGTAGATGTACGCGGAGAACCGCCTTCGAAAATCCACTGCGAATAAGATGGATTATTTGTCGAAATATTTTCGAACATTACAACTTCACCATAAGCAATCAACCTGTTTTCAGCTCTGAAATCAACTTGAGGAGGATTGTTACATGGATCAGCCTCGGATACCACTATGTACATTTCCTTTGTAATTTCATCTGTACCAATGTTATTTCCAACTGTCAACTTTACATTATATGAACCTGGGGTGTTATATACCACAGAAGGATTGGGTTGGTTACTTGTTGCTGGTGTTCCTCCTTCAAATTCCCATGTCCACCTATATGGATATGCAGTACTGAGGTCGATGAAATTTACGGTTTCACCAGGATGAACGAGCGTCTTGTTGGATGTAAAGTTTGCAACTGGACGTTCATCTGAATGAGGAACCACTCTGATATAATTTTCCTTCAATTCAATATCTTGTACACCATTAGTCTTGCGACATCTTAATTCAACATTATATGTACCAACTTCTTGATATGCAATTACAGGTGGCACAGAATCAGAAACGTTTTCTGGAGTTCCGCCGTCGAAACGCCATGCCCACTGGTCAAACGGACCATTTTGCGACAAGTTTGTAAACCTAACCACACCGCCTACAGGAATAATTGTGATATTTGCCTCAAAATCTGCTATTGGTAATATAGGATTATTTTCGACAATTATACACCCTTCGCAAACTTCTGAATCGTAATCCCCATTAGCATTCTGGACATACAATGTAACATTGTAAGTTCCAGGAGTATTGTAGCATATATTTGTAGGATTCTGCTGCGTTGAGCTTACGGTTTCTGCGCCCTGGAATGTCCAAGTCCAAGATGTAGGCGAACCCGATGACCTGTCTGTAAAGTTAATGCATTCACCAATAATAATACTATACGATGATGCGACAAATGCCGCAGCCAATTCTCCGTTTGGATCTGGAGGCGGAACATCGCCATTTTCGTTAACTGTTATATATGCATTCTTTGTTTCAGTATCCTCTTCTGTTCCGTTTGACACAGTCAATGAAACATTGTAAGTCCCTGCCGTTGAATACACTACACTTGGATTTTGCGAAGTTGAGCTACTTGGGGTACCACCTGGGAAAGACCACGACCACGAAGTAGGGTTGCCAGTTGATGCATCGCGGAAAGCAACAGTTCCACCAACCGAAAGAGTTGTGGGGGTTCCCGAAAATTCAGCATTGATTGTTGATGGGGTTGGTGGATTCGGATCCGTTCCAGAATTAGGATAACGCCCATCACAAGTCTCATCATTAGTATTCTGTGGGTCAAGCCATGGTTTAAGTTGATTAGCACTTGAAGTTCCTCCATTATCCCAGTGAAGATCGAAACGACCATACATATCACTACGGTTTTGTCCTGTTGCCGAACAAGAAGATGAACCTCCTGTTAGTGTTCCGACAATCAACTTGTTCGCCCCATTAAACAAAGGAGAACCTGAAGATCCTTGCTCTGTAACTCCTGTAATGTCATTATTGTTATTCTGCCATTTAGTCCACCAGTGACCGTTTGGCGTATTGGTTGACTGATATGTCTGAGCTACAAGTTGTTCGGTAAAGAAAGATATTTTCTTAATATCACCGCCAGGATGATGAATTCCAGCCCCCGACTGTGCCCCTGTAGTATTTCTATCCCAACCGTTATAATATGCGCCAATTTCTTCTAGTTCATCTTCTGTTGTATTAAGCAACAATAGCAAGAAATCCGTTCCCGATGCCTGGTTTCCAGAAGGACGTGCCTTTAATGTACAACCTGTAACTGTCTGATACTGTGGTTCTGTAGTAGGATTTGTACATCCCGATGCCTCGAAATTGAAGTAAAATTCCCACTGATCGAAATAACCATCGCCATCTTCTCCACCACAATGGTCGGCAGTAAGAAAATATGGCGTTCCATCGTTGGAGGTATTGTTAACCAACGTTCCTGTGCATGCACCAGCACTTATCATGCCAAAATATCCGGCACTAACGCAATATATCTCAGCAACTCCCTTTTTCTGTGTCTGCCAGTTAGCTCCTACTGGACAATTTACATTTACCTCGCAACTTTCCGATTCTCCTCCAGCCTCACGTTTGTTTTTATAATATCCCACAAAAGCTTCCACACCTCTATAGTGATACATCACCATATCCATTTCAAGTCGAGGCGCTCCTACGACAGATGCAGGCTGGACATACTCCAGATAAGCATCACCGCCTTGCACGAACTTAGGTGAAAAATAATTTCCGTAGCGAGGATTGTCTTTCGATGTCAACTCCATCAATTGCAATCTATTCTCGTTATATACAAACAACGATGCTCCATCTGGTATATAAAAATAGTTGAACATCAACTTCAAAGCCATTGCTCCTTGCGAAGTTATCTTCAAACGCCAAACCGTTGTACCGTCAGCGAGAATATCTGTCGTGCCACAATTCTGCATATTGATATTTACATCAAGACCGACACCGGTCCTATACATTACCCCTTTCTTTTCATTTTGGGCATCCTCGTTCATAATCCGAACCATATCGGGAGCAGCGACAACAACATTGTCAATTTCCGACAAAAGTTCCGAATGCTTGAAGCTAACTGGTTGATTCTGCGAATATACCGA
>JAFZLK010000080.1 GCA_017551515.1 Bacteroidales bacterium
AAGTAAACGCCTGCTTCAAGATTTGAAATGTCAATTGTGCTTTCGTTAGCAACCGACATCATCATACGTCCAGTTACATCATAAACAACAACCTTGTTCAAACCTTCTGCTTCGATGTTTACGATACCAGTTGTCGGATTCGGGAAGATAGAAATGCTATTTGCCATTGAATTATCAATATAATCTCCTGGATTTTCTTCAGGCACTTCTTCTAGACTCAAGTCATCAATAACCAAATAATATTTGTAATTTGAAGCGTAATTAATCATAAAATACTTTGCATTGGCAGGGATGACTCCTTCATAAGTTGACCAACTTGTCGATGACACAGTAATAACTGAGCCAATTGTTGTAAAGTGAGTGGTTTGTGTATCTGTTGTAGAATACTTTACATAAAATTTCTCAGATGATTGGGTATTTGTATCAAGTTTCTTATACTTAAAAGACAAATTCAAATCTCTAGTATGATGAAGTTCTGGAGAAATCATATACTGATTATAATTATTTGCATATGCATAACTATTGAAAAAAGCGCCATGCATACCATCAGAATATTCAACAACACCAAAAACATCTTCATTTTCTGTATTCATACTAATAAAATCCCAGCAACCCTGACCGTTCTCAAAATCCTCAACAAATGGGAATTCTGAAATACCGCCAGTACAATCAACCACATCAATAACAGCTGTTACTGTTGTAGGACCATTAACATTAGTAACAACAAGTGTAATATTATGCTGACCTTCGGTATCCCACACAACATCTACCGATGCTGTTGTAGCAGTTTCAGGAGTTCCTCCTTCGAAAGTCCATGCGTATGTAAAATCAGATGTGCTTACAACTGTGGAAGATATTGTAGCAGTCTGTCCCATCTTTGCAACAGTCGGCTTACTTATATCAACTATTGGCAAAGATTCTTCGGTCGGGCAACCAGAAGTTGCAAAGTTGTATATATTTTGAGCACCTTCCGATGCTGAAAGGAAATTTGTTCCAGTGGCATTAAGGAAATAACCATTGATTTCTGCAACATATCCACTTGGGCAGATCACATAAATTGATGGCACATATCCTTCATATATAGAGACATTACTTGACAAATGTGTTGTTGCATCAATAATTGGAATTGGATTTGTTCCTCCATTGGTAAAATCACCTTGAGAATATGTATCGTGATTGGATGATGTTCCTGACGAACTTTCATGAGTTATCTGTGCTGCTGTATTTGTCGTTTCAGACTCAACCATCAATACAACAAATTCTCCTGTGCCACCTTGACCGTATCTTTCGTACAGCTCCTCAAAAATACCGCTCTGATGATACGACCAGCACGGACCACACCATGCACAGAAGAAATCGATTGCAACATATTTACCTTGATCCAAATAACTCTGAATGTTGTGTTCCACACCATTCATGTCTGTTGCTGTAAAACTAGTAAATGTTCCCCAGTCTGAAGCTCCACGTGTTCCTTTCTCAATTCTTGCATTCTGATCCAAACACTGGATTTCGCTCTTTACTGCACCTTGTGCAAACATTGTTGCCGCAACGAGTACAGACACAACAAAAAGTAAAATTTTCTTCATATTATATACGCCCAGTTATATACCATCAGGCCCGTCGGCTTTTAATTAGTCTAAAAATTAACGATGACAAATTTAATAATAAATTTTATGCAACAAAGCATTTTGCGACTTTTTTTATCACATTTTCTTCAACGCACCACCAATAGCCTTGCTCAACTGGTCGGGACAAGAGGTTTCCTTGTAGCCACAACGTATTCCGCCAAGCTTTGAAATCACCTCACTTGCATCCATACCTTCAACAAGTTTGCCAATACCCTGCAAATTGCCGTGGCAACCGCCATAAAACTGAACATTGTGCAATTTTCCGTCAACTATTTCAAACTCAATCATCTCCGAGCAGGTTCCCTGCGTTTTGTACCGAAATTTCATATTTATACCTAATTATTATCGTGTTAATAAAACTGCGTTAAGAGATTTCGGATAGGTTGATTCACACATCTCTCCGTTCCGTATCGATGGTTCATCATACCTTCCGAAATGACAATATGGGACTAAATGCTATTACAATATTCTACAATCTCATCAATGTTTTGCTCAGTCATACAACGGAAATGTCCGCGCGGACACTTCTCATACCCCAACTTGGAACATGGACGACATCGCAAATCATTGACTTCAAAAATCTTGGACTTCTCCCCTGCCATATATGGCATCATTCCGAACTGCGGAATCGTATTGCCCCAAATCGATACAATGTCTTTCTTGAAAGCCGCTGCAATGTGCATAAGTCCAGTGTCGTGAGTAATGACATATTTTGCCTGCCTTACCACCGATGCCGACTGCGACAGCGAAAACATTCCGCAAAGGTTAATACAATTTTCGTTTTCGGCACAAATATATTCCGCAGCCTCAACATCCGAATTTCCACCAAGCAAAACAATATATG
Organism: Bacteroidales bacterium; assembly: GCA_017551515.1. Taxonomy (GTDB): domain Bacteria; phylum Bacteroidota; class Bacteroidia; order Bacteroidales; family ML635J-15; genus Bact-19. Next base: position 2,473 of record JAFZLK010000080.1, read on the forward strand.
CATTCACCTTGCCACACAACTTGGAAATCAAATCCTTGGGCATACGCTTCGTTGCATGCTGTCCACCTATTGCGTATGCGACATACGAACCAGCATCCAAACCAAACGCCGACTTCGTATCAACTTCCTCGGTTTCGGGAATAAAATAGTCAAGTCCTTTTCCATCATTGTGAACATCGAACAAGCGCGTAGCCATCATGTACCTATCAACTATATGTATGTCGGGCAATTTGTTTATCTTGAGAAACGATGTCGCCAACCATTTTTTCCAATTCAGTTTCGGGAACGAAAAATCCAAAATCTTCAACTTGTTGATTATTCGCTTAGAACGCAGATTCTTCTGCAAGTCAATCACATAGTCGAAAGGTATTTCGCGCAGTTCGTCAATTGTTTCGGCGTAGGTATCTTTAAGCACATGCACCTCGTCAATGTACGGATTAGGCTCCAAAATTCCTGCATTCGCAGGTTTTGTAAGGAAATGCACCTCAGCATTCTCGACCTGCTGTTTCAGGCATCGCACAACCGGCGTAGTAAGCACAATATCACCAATGCTACTAAACCGTATCACAAGGTAACGGACAATGTATTTTTCTTCTTCCATCGCAATAAAATGATTGCACAAATGTAAGGAATATTGGATTAATGGACAATGGATAATTTACAATGGATAATGAACAATGGATAATCGACAATCCCCCACAACGTCATGCTGAACTTGTTTCAGCATCTGCTATGGATGTAATAGTCAATTAAAGGCTAAAAGCCTATTTCAAACCATCTCAAACAATCATAAACAACATCAAACCTTCCTAACCTATGCTAATGTCCAACTCGCGGGTAACGTTACGCGCAACGACCCTACAATTGAACCATTAAACCATTTCAAACAACCAGAAACATAGAAACGCCGTAGGCATTGAAACGGCGAAGCCCCCAACGAAGTTAACCTTTAGCTCGACGTAAGCCAAACCCAGAAACAATTAGAAACGGGCAAAGCCCATAGAAACCTAGAAACCAAGAAACGCCGCAGGCATTGAAACGGCGAAGCCATTCAAACCAGAAATCACACACATTCTTTCCCTTCCTTCAACGCACATCGTTCAAATTCCTCGCATCTTGAACATTTAATGTTCCTCTTTCGCATTTCGGCATTATTACTGATTTCGGTTTCGGGAAATTTCTTTCGTTTTCCGAAAAAGACCTGCACTCCTATTGCAACAAAGCACAATGCAACAAGTACAACCGAAACAATTAATATCAACAGGAAAGTACTCAATACTACCTAAATCGTATTATACGGATACCTGTCGAAATGGATTTTCTTCACCATTTCAAACAATTTTGTCTTGAACTCATCAATATTCTGCAAATCGGTAGCCGATACGAAAACACTATTTTCATTCTTGGCAAAATACATTTCTTTCAAGTCATCCAACGAATAATTTTCGCGCTTCATCGGCGTAAGGTCATCCTCGTCCTTCTTAATGTATGTAAACGCATCTATCTTATTGAACACCACCAACATCGGTTTGTTTATAATACCAATGTCCTTGAGAGTCTGCTCAACAACCTCCATTTGTTCCATAAAGCACGGATGCGAAACATCTACAACATGCACTATCAAATCTGATTCGCGAGCCTCGTCAAGTGTTGACTTGAATGATTCTATGAGCGTTGTCGGCAACTTACGGATAAAACCAACCGTATCGCTTAAAAGGAATGGCAGATTGTTTATCACAACCTTGCGCACCGTTGTGTCGAGAGTTGCGAACAACTTGTTCTGCGCCAGCACTTCCGACTTGCTTATGAGGTTCATTATGGTTGACTTGCCCACATTGGTATATCCGACTAACGAAACCCTTACAATGCCAGTACGATTCTTGCGCTGTTGAACCATATTACGGTCAATCTTCTGCAAATCGAGTTTCAACTTTGCAATCTTGTCAAGCACAATTCGGCGGTCAATCTCTATCTGTGTTTCACCAGGGCCACGCATTCCTATACCGCCTCGCTGTCTTTCAAGGTGTGTCCACATACCTGCCAACCTTGGCAAAAGATACTGATACTGAGCCAATTCAACCTGTGCTTTAGCGTGTGCTGTACGAGCGTTCTGAGCAAAAATATCAAGTATAAGATTGGTTCTGTCAAGGACTTTCACTTGTAATTCGCGCTCTATGTTACGAAGTTGCGTAGGTTGCAACTCATCATCGAAAATCACCAATGCGATTTCGTTCTCCTGTATGAACTGTTTGATTTCCTCCAACTTTCCTGTTCCAACATAAGTGCGAGTATTTGGAGAATCAACATTCTGCACGAATCTCTTAACAGGTTCGACACCAGCGGTATTAGCAAGGAAATCAAGTTCAGCAAGATACTCATCCACCTGCTCGCGCGTCTGCTGGCGGTTTACGATTCCGACAAGGACAGCCTTTTCAAATTCTTCTTCCTGACATTCAAACATTTGGCTATAATTTAAAATTAATAGGAATCGTATATCTTACTTTTACAGGCACACCATCTTTCATTCCTGGTTTCCAGTTGGGCATTGCCTTCACAACACGGACAGCTTCCTTGTCGAGCGACTTGTCAACTCCTCTCGGCACGGTCACATCCATAACCTTACCGGTCTTGTCGATAATAAACTGTACAAATACCTTTCCCGATATATTTTTCTTCAAGGCCTTCTTCGGATATTTGATATTTTCCGACAAATATTTACCGAGGCCTGCATTCCCATCGGGAAATTCCGGCTTCACCTCTAACTGTTCAAATGAATATTCAGCATCACTGCCAATAACTGCATTAGAATACTGTTTTTCCTGCGAATAAACAAAAGCAGGGAAAACTATACCTATTAATAAATATAATAGCAACGACTTAATTTTCATAATTATCTTATTTTAGTTCATAAAAAAGCCCTGCCGTATGACAGGGCAATTATTTAAATATCAATCTTTTAGTTCAACTTGAAATTGATCGGCACCTGATATGTTACAGGGACGGCCTTACCACGCTGTGAACCTGGCTTCCATGAAGGCATTGCCTTAACAACTCTTACAGCTTCTGCATCAAGTGCTGGGTCAACACCTCTCAAAACCTTAACCTTTGTTACTGCACCGGTCTTGTCGATTACGAACTGTACGAATACTCTACCCGAAACGCCATTTTCCTTTGCAATTGCAGGGTACTTGGTGTTTTCTGCCAAATATTTCATAAGAGCCATATCGCCACCCGGATATTCAGGCTTGTTTTCTACAGCAGCAAATGCAACTGGTTCAACTTCTTCCTCCTCCTCTACTTCGATTGTCTCAACAATGTGAATCTGAGTCTGAGTTTTTTCATCTGCTTCGGAGTTAATATTAATATCGTCAACCTTTACATCGTCTTCAACGATAACGAGTTCCTCGATAATCTGCTCGGGTTCTGGTTCCGGTTCTGGTTCCGGTTCTTCGGGTTGTTCCTCTTCCTGAATAGTATTGTCGATTTCCTCTTCAATGACTTCATCAATTGTCAAATCGCCAAGAGCACCCAACGATGCGTCTTCCGATGACCATTCAAAAGCAACCAGACAAGCAGCCAATGCAACGATTGCACCTATTTCTAAAAAGATGATTCTGAATCTATCAAGATCAGCTTTTGGAGATTTCTTAACTTGCATAATACAGTCCTTTCTAAATTATATTTTTCGGTTGTAAAAATACGCAAAATATTTTTGACAACAAATTTTTATTCCAATTTTTATTTACCAATGTATATGAACGAAATATGCGATTGTAATTTATTGAATAACAATTCCTTTTAATGTCGCAGAACTGGCTTCTGTTATCTTCACTTTTACATAATCGCCCTTTTTGTATGCCTTTTTGTCAAACACAACCATCTTGTTTTGCTGTGTTCGTCCGCAAAACATTTCACTCGAGCGCTTCGACTCGCCCTCGACAAGCACTTCGAACTCCTTGCCAATATCGCACTTGTTACGCTCCAACGAAATGCGGTTTTGTATCTCAATAAGCCTTGCAAGCCTTGCGACTTTCTCCTCTTCGGGAACATCGTCAACTAGATTCTTTGATGCAAAAGTGCCGGGACGATTTGAATACTTGAACAAAAATGCGGAATCGAAACCAACTGTCTCCATCAAGTCAACAGTCTGCATATAATCTGCTTCAGTTTCTCCGCAGAATCCGCAGAAAATATCGGTAGAAAGTCCGCAATCGGGAATAATGCGACGAATAGCAGAAATGCGGTCAAGATACCATTCGCGAGTATATTTACGGTTCATCCGTTCGAGCACCGAATTGCTACCCGACTGCACAGGAAGATGTATGTGATTGCAAATGTTACTGTTACGAGCTATCGTTTCCAAAAGTTCATCGGAAATATCCTTTGGATGAGATGTCGTGAAACGAACTCTCATGCCAGAAACATGCTTTGCCACGGTTTCGAGCAATTTTGGGAAATCCATATCGCCGAAACGATACGAGTTCACATTCTGACCAAGCAAAGTCATCTCCTTATAGCCCTGCTTCATCAAGTTTTCCGACTCACGCAAAATGTCATCGGCGCTACGGCTACGCTCGCGACCGCGAGTATATGGCACAATGCAATACGAACAGAAATTGTTGCATCCACGAGTAATCGACACAAAACCCGAAATGCTTTCGCTATCAAGGCGCAAAGGTTCTATGCCTGCGTATGTTTCCGCAATGTCAAATTCAGTATCAACCACAGGCTTAATGTCGGTTTCGCGCACAAGTTCTGGAATATGCCTATAAGCATCGGGACCAGCCACAAAGTCAACTGCCCCACTGTCGAACAACTTGTCGCCAACTCGCTGAGCCATACAGCCGATTACACCAACTTTCAGCCCCTTGTTGCGATGCTTCAGTCCTTTCATGTAGTCTAGGCGATTCCAAATCTTCCTTTCAGCATTGTCGCGAACCGAACATGTGTTTATTATCACCACATCGGCCGACTGAACATCATCTGTAGTTTCGTAACCATCAGCTTTCATTATCGCAGCAACCATTTCTGAATCAGCGACATTCATCTGACAGCCGTATGTTTCAAAGTATATCTTTCCTTCCTTCATTTGCAAACATTTGTAATGAAGGCGCAAAGATAATCCAAAATAATTATCGGAGAGTTTATAAATTCCAATTCTTCCACCACCACTGGAACACAACCAAAGCCCATACTTTTGCAGCAGCATCGCCGACATTCTTACCACGAAGCCTGTTCTTCAGTTCCAGTATCTCTCTATAACTGAACAGACCCTGCTCTTCCACAAACTTTTCCGACAACAAATCATTCTCTATCAGACTATATAATTCATTGTTGAACCATTTCAGCAAAGGCACTTCAAAGCCATGCTTTCTACGATTCAAAAGTTCGGGCGGGAAGAAATCGGCAAAGGTTTCGCGAAGAATCTTTTTGCGCGAATGCGCATCAATCTTGTACGATGACGGCAAACACGACACATAATTCACAACCGTATGGTCAAGGAATGGCACGCGCACCTCAAGACTGTTTGCCATCGACATAAGGTCAACCTTTGTAAGCATATCGCCTTGAAGCACAAGGTGCATGTCAGCATAAAGCACATCGTTCATGTCGTCAAAACTGCTATCCAAATACAATGACTTACACTCATCGAGTTTTGCATTATCAAATTTTGGCTTCAACAGTCGCGACACATAGTCGACATCGCCAATGCTAGCCCACCGCCAATAGCGTTCGGCATCAGAAAGATTGTAGCCAGACGCAAACCTGTCAAGTTGACGAAAAGTATTTGAAATCTTGGAGTTACGCGATTTAGGCATAATCTTCCACAAAGGTGCAAACACAGCAACCGTCTTTTCCTTGATTCCTGCGTTCATCACGCACAAATGCGCAGAATGCTTGTTATAGCCCGAAAATAGTTCGTCAGCGCCATCGCCACTGAGAGCAACAGTTACCTTTGATCGTGTAAGTTTGCTCAAAATGTCAACAGCAAGCGCTGATGAATCGGCAAAAGGCTCATCAATGTAGTCAAGCGTATGCGAAATATTGTCAAGTAAATCCTTACTGCTGATTTTGAATGCAGTATGATTAGTATTGAAACGCTTGGCAATAATTTCTGCACAGTCAGTCTCATCAAAATACTTGTTGTCAGAAAAACCAACCGAAAATGTATTCAGCTTTTGCGTAAATTGCGATGCAAGTCCTGTAACTATCGAAGAGTCAATACCTCCGCTTAAGAAGCAACCCAAAGGCACATCGGCAATCAACCTTCTCTGCACAGATGCCGACAACAATTCACGAAGCCTCTTTTTTGCGGTTTCGTAATCATCGTCAATCTGCACTTCCCTGCGATTTGGAATCTTATAATATGCATGTTCCTCAACACCAGATGGAGTAATCCGCAAGAAAGTTCCGGGACACAATTTGCGCGTATTCTCGAAAATGCCTTGATTTGTAGGTATATAGTTTAGCTGGAAATATGTTGCAAGTGCCTCATTGTCAATTTTGCGTGGTATTCCCATGGCAATCAGGGCTTTCATTTCCGATGCGAACATTATTTTATCGGAATCGGAATATACGACAACTGGATTTATGCCCATTCGGTCACGCACCACAAGGCACTCCTTTTTATTTATGTCATAAAAAGCAAAAGCAAAGCATCCGTTCAACTTTTCAAATGCCCTACTGCCGTACTTAATCAGCAGATACAAAAGCACTTCGGTATCGGACTTCGACTGAAATTTCACGCCATCTGCAAGCAGTTCCTCACGAAAATCGTTATGATTGTAAAACTCGCCGTTGAAAACCAGTACATAATTTCCAGATGCATCAAAAAACGGCTGACTTCCAGCATCAGATGTGTCGATAATCGACAAGCGCGTATGTCCAAGCGCAACATTGTCGCGGACAAAGAAGCCATTGCTGTCGGGACCACGGCTATACAAGGCATCAACAGCCGACTTTATCTTGCTGTCAAGTTCTTTACCGCCAAACGAATATATTCCTGCAATTCCACACATAAGCGTTTGTCACATCTGCAAAATTATCACAAATTTAATATCCGAGAAAATATTTTATGTTACAAATCTTGTTCTACGCCTTTCATGCTGAGTTGTATGCGCTTCCGCTCCATATCCACCGACACGACCTTAACCTTCACATACTGGTGAAGTTTCAGCACATCGGTTGGAGACTCTATGCGCTTTTCGGAAATCTGAGAAACATGTACAAGTCCGTTTTCCTTGATTCCAAAATCGACAAATGCACCGAAATTGGTAATATTTGTAACTATTCCTGGCAAAATCATGCCTTCTTCCAAGTCATCAATACGATGTATGCCTTTGTCGAACTCGAGCACCTTCACCTGACCACGCGGATTTCTACCTTTCTTCTTCAGTTCGGTGACTATATCCGTAAGACTTGGCATACCTATTTGGTCGGTAACATATTTTGAAAGGTCAATGCCTTCAAGAATTTCAGGTGTTTCGACAAGTTTTTCAGTCGTAACCTTGCAATCCTTTGCCATTTTTGCAACTATTCCATACGATTCGGGGTGAACTGCTGTATTATCGAGAGGATTGTCACCATCGGGAATGCGAAGAAAACCAGCGCACTGCTCGAAAGCCTTGCTTCCGAGACGAGTGACATCCATAAGCTGCCGGCGATTTGTAAACGCACCATGTTCCTTGCGGTAATCGACAATATTCTGCGCAAGCACAGGACCAAGTCCCGAAACATAATTCAACAAATGCTTGGTCGCAGTATTAAGGTTCACACCAACATTGTTAACTACACTAACCACAACTCGGTCGAGGCTATCCTTGAGAAGTTTCTGGTCGACATCGTGCCGATACTGCCCCACTCCTATCGACTTTGGCTCAATCTTCACAAGTTCGGCAAGCGGGTCCATAAGCCTTCTAGCAATGGAAACAGCGCCACGCACCGTAACATCGTATTGCGGAAATTCCTCCCTTGCCACCGATGATGCCGAATATACTGATGCACCATCCTCGCTAACTACGAAAACCTGCACAGGTCGGTCGAAATGTATGCGTTTGACAAAATATTCGGTCTCGCGGCTGGCAGTTCCGTTACCAATAGCAATGGCATCAATCTTATACGCCGAAACCATTGATGAAAGTTTTTTCATTGCCATTGCAGTCTGCTCTTGTGGCTTATGCGGATAAATGTTGTCGTTATGAAGCAGATTCCCCTCGGTATCGATGCAAACCAACTTGCAACCAGTACGATACCCAGGGTCAATACCCAATATTCGTTTTTTGCCAAGTGGCGGAGTCATAAGCAATTGACGCAGATTAGCGGCAAAAACCTCAATGGCGGCAACATCCGCCAGTTCTTTGCTCGATGCGGCGAACTCATTCTCAATGGATGGCTTTATCAACCTAGAATAAGCATCGGAAATAGTTTCGGTTAGCAAGTCGGAGCATTGTCCCTTGCCATGAATGAACAAATATTTCAACTGCTTGAGCGAATGCTCCTCGTCTGGCGAAATGTCAACTCGCAGAAAACCTTCGCTTTCGCCACGGCGCATCGCCAAAATCCTATGCGAAGGACAAGTGGAAAGTTTTTGACTAAAATCAAAATAATCGCGATACTTTTCGGCTTCATCCGCCTTGGATTTCACCACTTTTGATGAAATTACGGCTTCCTGTGCAAACAAACGGCGTACACGTTCGCGTGCCGACTTGTCCTCGCTGATTATTTCGGCATTTATGTCACTTGCTCCTGCAATTGCATCTTCCACCGACTTTACATCATCGTTCAGATATTTCTTTGCTTCGGCATATACATCGACTGATTTCTGTGCCAAAATGAGTTTCGCCAATGGTTCAAGCCCTTTTTCGCGAGCAACGGCAGCACGAGTTCTGCGCTTAGGCTTATATGGAAGATACAAGTCCTCCAAGTCGTTCATATCCCACGACTCGTTTATAGCACGCTCAAGTTCGGACGTTAGCTTTTCTTGCTTTGCGATGGATTCGAGTATAGATTTTTTGCGAGCAAGCACTTCCTTGAAATGCTCATATTGCTTATATATCAATTCAATCTGCGTTTCATCAAGTCCACCAGTGCGTTCCTTGCGGTAACGCGAAATGAAAGGAATAGTACAACCATCATCAAGCAAAGCAACCGTATTCGAAACCTGTCTTTCGGAAATACCTGTTCCTTGGGAAATTAACTTAAAAATATCCTGCATAAAATTATTCTTCAATTTTTGCGACTTCATCCCTCTGCCTACGCGAGAAACTGAAATACATCTGCATAAAGTAACTGTAAACAATCACAATTACCATTGTTATTATCTTCGAAAGCATTGCTGCAATTTCCTTGTTTGTCATTCCGAAGAACGAACAGCCCCAGAAACCAATGAAGTCTGCATCGGCAAATACCACCTCGTTGAACATTTTTAGCAACAAGTAATTGAGCAATATTGAACCGCACACCGTTAGTCCGTAGCGAATCAACTGCCTGTATCCCTGCAAGGTAGATGCGGTAAAAGTTATGTATTTTGCCAAAAGGAAACCTATGGTGAATGTTATCGGGAATTCTGTTATGAATGCTGCAATATGCGGAGAAATCACAACAAAGCCCAAATCCACATTGCTTGCACCAAATGCGTAATTGTAAAGTATATAGTATAGGACAATATCAAGCAGAGTATTCATTCCGCCAGTAAATCCATATCTGAATATTGTCTGCGGGATAAACCTACGGAAAGGCTTGTAAAACCAGTCAACTACTGCGATAATGATATTTCTTATAGCCCTTAGCATAGAAATGCAAAAGTACAATAAAATTTACGATTTACGATTTTTGATTTAAGATTTTAGGGTTCTAGTTGTTTATGATTTGAAGGATCAAAGTCCAAAAGGCTTGAAGCTAGCTAATTGTCTGCGCACCCTTGGGGCTTTTAGCCTTTTAGCCGGTTCGCCTTTTAACCAAATATTACACATTCTCCAAACTCCAGTCAATCGGAGCAATGCTGTGTGCCTTCAAGTAGTTGTTTGCCTGCGAGAAATGCTTGCATCCAAAGAAACCGCTATGTGCGCTTAAAGGCGATGGATGTGCTGCCGTAAGCACGAGATGCCTGTTGTGGTCAATAAGCGATGATTTTGCCTTGGCATAGTTTCCCCACAACAGGAAAACAAGATTATTTTTCTGCTCATTGAGGATAGAAATCACCTTGTCGGTGAACCTCTCCCATCCCTTGTTCTGATGCGAACCTGCTTGATGTGCACGCACCGTAAGTGTTGCGTTGAGCAAGAAAACGCCTTGTTCTGCCCAATGCGTAAGATTTCCGTGATTCGGAATCTGAAAACCTATGTCGCTATTGAGTTCCTTGTATATGTTCTGCAAGGATTTTGGAATCTGCACACCATATTGTACAGAAAAACACAATCCATGAGCAAATCCCGGAGTATGATATGGATCTTGACCAAGAATTACAACCTTCACCTTGTCGAACGGAGTTGTATCGAAGGCATTAAAAATCTGACTTCCCGGAGGAAATACCACATACTGCTGCTTTTCGGCAACGAGAAAACTCTTCAGTTGAGCAAAATACTCGCTCGAAAATTCATCCTTTAGCCGTTCGTACCACGAATCATCTATTTTTACCGTCTTCATCAGAATCAAACATTTTGTCGAGCACATTCTTGCCGACTGGTTTCTCGTTGGTAATGAATATGCTATGTTTTACAAAACCGCCATACTGGTTTACCTCATCAATTATGCTCTGTACCAATGCCACAACATCCTCATAAATAGGAATTAACGCCGTACAAATAGCATAATTTCCATCGTACTGTATGGATTCATCCACCGAATCGCATTTTTCGAGGTAATATTTCGTCTCGTTGGCGATTACCTTTTTCTGAAAATCGGTGTACGGATCTTTAGTAACACCGCCAAGCACAAATATATACCTCAAACGATGATCCTTGCCTCCAAGTCCCGATGCCACATATATCTTCGACTCATCGAGCAAAGACGACTCAAGAAACATCTGGCACTGCTGATATGCAAGCATCGCCCATTTCCTGATGTCATCATCACATGATTCGAGATACTTTTCCAGAAACCTGTACGCCTCTATCTCGCCAGTACAAGCCAGCGACACGAGCATTCGCTTCCTCTCTTCCAAATCGGTGCAATCGGAAAGCCGTGCAAAAATGGCAGACAAATCCTCTGCATCGGATTTTCCAGCGTCCTGCATCATAGCGTAGAACTCAAGCTGAACATCGGCATCCACATTAGTTTCCACAATACGAATCTTTTCGGGATGCTTCATTGCGATTTCCCGCATCTGCTCCAATATTTTCTCGTGTCCGCCTTCGAGTTTCATTTTGCGTTTCTTACATCAACAATCTTACCTATGAAATATAGGTCTTCGCCAGCATATATCGGATTGAAATCCAAAATTACATGGTCATCTGTTATTTCATTGACAACAGCATTCATAACAATGCCGTCCTCGTCCTCCATTGGAACAATGTCACCTTCCTCAGGCATATCTTCAACGCCGGTCTCATCAATGAACTCCGATTTCGGGAATCCGATAAACAAATCCTCATCTATGTCGCCGTATGCCTCGTCCTTCGGAATCATGAACTTGAACCCCTGTCCAGGTTCCATTCCGACAAGTTTTGCCTCCATCGGCTCAAGAAGTTCGCCCTTGCCACATACAAACTCTATGCAACCAGAACCGTCTTCTTCATTCTTTGTTGAATATGCAAGTTCCTCATTATAACCATCAAGGAACAAATCATATTCGACCTTAACAATCTTTCCTTCTGCTACTTTCATATCGTTAAATTTAAGAATGTAATAATAGTAATAAAAATTGGAACGGCAAAGACATATTTTATTTTTCTAAATCATATAGTCCAAATAGACAAAATCAATGTCGAGTTTCAGCCAAAATCGGAAAAATAATTCATTTTTGGCTTAAACTCAAACTCTATATAGTGTGTTTTATTAGGCTATTTACACATTAAAACAAAAGACAAACCAATGCACGACAAAGTAATGTACATAAAATTATAAAATATTAACATTTAATATATTACAATTATAATACTCAAAAACAACATCATTGAGTTTTAGCCAAAACGGGAAAGATATTACAGTTTTGGCTGAAACTCAAGCAGCAAATATCATTCAGAAAACAAATCGTCAAGCGTAACAGAAGCCGAAACCTTGTCCGAATGCGAATTCATCTTCAGACCATTCGCCGTTATAATTGTAAGCAGCACACCGTCATTTGTTTTCGTTTCGCTCTTATACACTTCCACTCTCCTATCCAAGCGTTTTTCTTCATCTGCATCAATTGAATACGGAGATTTGTAATATTTTATTTCACATATATTCACATTGCCATCTGAACGCTCTATAACCAAGTCAATCTGCACATTATCAACCTGTTTTCTGCTACGCCATGAATAGTATTCCGTATTAATCCTATCAATGCCAAGCGCTTTTTTTATTTGCGGTATATGCGACATACAAACTCTTTCAAACGAAAGTCCGTACCAAGTATTAAGTGTGGGAGTTTCAATGTGGTCTGTCCAGAAATGTTCGTTTGTAGTAACATTGTTCTGCAAAAATGTGGCGTAAAAAAGTGAAAAGAAATCCTTAATCTGATATATGCCCGACGACGACTTTATCTTTTTTCCCTTGACATTATACATCCGCAAAAAATCGCATCGTATCAGGTTCTGCAACAGCATAGTAAGATTTCCGCCTGTTTTAAGTCCAAGTTTCTCCGACAATTCCTTGCGCGTAAGCCCCGATTTGTTTTCCGCCAGCAACTTCACAATGTGCTTGTAAGGTTCCGGTGAGTTGAACAAAGTCTGGAAAAGCCTATCGTACTCGTAACTAAGCACCGCATCCGATGAAAACAAAAGCCTGTCGATGTTATTTGCCAAACTTTGTTCCTTGCGTAGCAAACTCAAATAATAAGGCACACCGCCAAACACCATATATGACTGCAGTATTGAAGTTCGTCCCCACGAAAAGCCATTTGCGGAAAAGTATTTTTCGGTTTCTGCAAGTGTAAATGGCTGCAAGTGCATTTCTTGTGTTATGCGGTTGTGAAGTCCTCCTCGGTTATCAATAATTTTGCTAACCATCCACGATGTGGCCGATCCACAAACGATAAGCAGAATATTGTCCTGCAACGAAGCCCAACTGTTCCAGAAATATCCCAAGGCGCGTACAAAACCAGACCTCTGGGTGTCAAGACAAGGAAGTTCATCAATAAACACAATGCGGCGACGCAATCTCTTCTTTTTTGACAAATAATCGCGCAGTATGGAAAATGCTTCGAGCCAAGTCTTTGGCGTTTTTTCCAATTTGTTTCCATAAAGGCTCATTGCATCGGCAAATGCGTGCATCTGTTCATCGAAACTGCCGTCGATAATTCCAGTCATCGAAAAAGCAAGCCTGTTGCGAAAAACATTGTTCACAAGAAATGTCTTTCCGATACGTCTGCGACCATAAATAGCAACGAACTCTGCCTTTGCAGATTGTGCATAGCGTTCAAGTTCTTCTATTTCGTTCTTTCTGCCAATAAGTTCCTGCATAACAAGTAATTTATTACGGAAGCAAAGATAATTCTTTTTCCTGAGTTTTAGCCAAAATCGGAAAAATAATTCGTTTTTGGCTTAAACTCAAACTATATATCGGTGTTTTATTAGACTAGTTACACATTAAAACAAACGTTAAGGCAATGCACAAGAATAGAATGTATATAGGATTAAAAAATCCTGATATTCAATATCTTCGGATTATAAATCCGAAGAACAGCAGTACCGAGTCTCAGCCAAAATGGGAAAAACAATTCATTTTTGGCTTAAACTCAAACTATATATCAGTGCTTTATTAGACTAGTCACACATTAAAACAAACGTTAAGGCAATGCACAAGAATAGAATGTATATAGGATTAAAAAAT
>JAFZLK010000081.1 GCA_017551515.1 Bacteroidales bacterium
GATGATTTTTCTTGCAAACCATACAAATATGGTTTTTGTATAAATCCAATGTGGGGACACTATGCGGACAGTGGCAATGGAGTTTGTATCGTTTTAAACAAAGAAAAACTATTGGCAAAACTTTCAAAATACGATTGTAATTATGGCAATATTGAATATGTTGAAAACTATGATAATACTCTTGACATTAATAGTAACAGCAATTCTAATATAATAAAAGATGTAAAAGAATTTGTTACCAATAATTTGCATGAAACATTTTTTAAGAAGACAACTGATTGGCAATATGAACAAGAGTTCAGAATTGTAAAAAAAGTAGAAGTAGAAAAGGATGTTTATTTAGACATTGAAGGGTGCATAGATTGTATCATAATAAATCGAGCGAAAGACATATCACATTATGAATCAGCATTCTCATCTTCTCAGTATGAAGTATTGAAAAAACTATTCGATGAAACTTGCATATATAAATATGGAGTTTTCTTTGAAAACAGAGGTATTTCTAACAGAGCAGGAGATTCTATATGGTCAGAAATGCCAAATTTATTAATATGCGATTCATATTATGATATCAAAGAAGAGGCAATAATAATAACACGCGAACCTAATATTTAATCATTTGGTGCATACTGGACGAATAGAATGCCCCCAATATCTCAAGTATTCATGCGACTTATAAGTACCCGAATAGAAATAAAGAGTCCATGCATGACCATTAGAGCCAACATTGCTTGACCAATATATTCCATCTCTTTCGGTACAATAACGATCATTATCAGGGCAATAACCAGCCGCAGGCAAGAAAATGCTATTACCATTAGGTCCTATTACCTTATATCCTTTTTTACCATTTTGTGTAATCCATTTCCATGTGCAATTATTAATTAGTTCTTCAAATTCAATCTTTGTTGGCATTCTCCATCCACCTCCCCAATTGACAGATGCTGCATCATTGCTAAATGATAAACGACCATAACTTGATGAATAATAATTGTTATTTCCAAATACACTTTTAGATCTAGTTTCTCCATATGCAAATAGGTCTCCATAATCTTCAGGATTAGTGGCTCCTATATTACATGTAGCCCATAGAAGTCCACTTGGCAACCCTAAATCAATCCATTCATGGTTATTATGAACACCTGATAATGGTTTGTTGTTGTAATCAGATGTATTTTCACATTCAAGATAAATTTCGTATGATGTATTAAATGATTTTGAAGACATGCCTAGTTTTAGGGTTATAAAATAAGGCTCTGTCTTTTTATATGTTGTTATTAAAGTAGAATCATTAATCTTAGCCTCTTTTTTTATGTATCCATTCGTTAATGCTATTATAATATGTGTCTCTAAACACTAAATAATCAATAGCTACTACATTGTCATTATCATCTATATAAAATTTAAACCATCCTTCTGCATATGTTCCAATTCTGCCATAAGCATAATTAATCATAGAATAACTAGTGGCATCACCTTTTGTAGAACCAGAAAAACTCCAACCTTTATTAGTCAAAATATTTTGTCCTGAATCCCATGGTAATCTACACAGGTTTTCCAATTCTTTTATAGACAACCCTTGTGCTGTAGAAGATAATACATAAATCATTAATCCAACTAAAATTAAAAATAATCTTTTCATTTTACAATATTTTCAAGCAGATGATTCCTCAACTCTGCAAATTACAATCTATTTACAGATAGGCATACAAAAAAACGTGGGAATCTTGTTACTCGCTCCCACGGTTCGAGGCTCTCGCATTGCCCATTATCTGTAAGATTGAGCAACGCGAAGCCCACGCTGTGATATTATTGACAAACTATACCAATATACACTAACGCAGACATTCACCGCTGCTTTTTCTTTGACAGATAATTCTAAATTTGCGAGATTTGGAACCGTCAAAGGAAAACGTCAGTAAACGTCTTTCTATATGTCTGTCACCCACCATTCATCGCAAGCGACTTACCGGCGAGAGACAGGACAAAAGTACAAAAAATATGTATTGGCGAAATAATTTACGAGAAAATATTTGCAAAAACTGTGCTATGCGTTGCACTACTACTGATTGTTTCCATTATTGCCAGAAATCAATTTGGGCAAGTTTGAAATCGGCAATTCCAAGGTTGCAATTGTTGTAAGTTGGCCTATGGCTGTCTGCCGCAAAAGTTCAAGCCTTTTGCCCTGCTCAACTTTCTGTTCAATCAAAACGGCATTGTAACTTTCCAAATTTGCAAGCACCAAAAGTTGTCCAATACTGGCATTGTCGCGTATATTTCCTTTTAGTTTGGGATTTTCTTCGCGCCATTCTTTTGCCGTTTTTCCAAAAAGGGCTACATTTAAAATGTCGGCTTCATCTGCATATACAAAAGATTTCTGCTGCTGCGTAAGTTCAGGCAAAATAAGATTGTCTTTTATAGCATCAGTGTGAATCCGATAGTTGAGTTTTGATATTTCCCGATTCAAGTTCCAATTTAGCGAAAGACGACTATTTTCATCGTTTTTCAATCGCTTATAATCTTTTATAATATATAGTTTAAATTCTGCAGAGAGCCACGAAGCGAATTCCATAGCAATATCGGAATGTGCAAAAATACCGCCGCCATACCGTCCCGATTTGGTAACAATACCTTTCCCATGTAATTTTTCATTCCAGTCCTTAATAGAAAATGTGTATGCGTTTGTTCCAGCATCCTGCTTAAACGTATCGAAATCGACACGGTTAAAATCGGGATTGTGCAAACACTCCCAAAGTCCTAGGAACTCTACAATATCACGACTTTTAAGCCATGAATGTATGGTAAATCTCGGTTCTGCGCTCCTATACCTTGCAATATCAGTAAGCGATATGTACTCATTCTCAAAATCAGTCGTATATATACTGATTTCTAGACCTTGCGCATGAATCGTTTCCTTTATAGCTTTCATATATGTACTATTTTAATATTGCAAAACCGATGAGAATATATTCCAATCAAGTTCGTCCCCGCCCACCCGTCGCAAGCGACTTACCAGCGAGAGACAGGACAAAAGTACAAAAAATATGTATTAGGGAAATAAATCTTGGGATTTTTTTGACACATACGCCGAAAATTCACAACTATTGTAAAGATAATGAAATGCAAAATCGTAGGTGGGAATATTTTTGTTAAAGAAATTTAGGATTAAGCGGTCGGTAGATTTGGAAGACAATGAGATATTTATTTGATGTTGGTCTTATGTAATCATTTCGAATAACATTACCACACTCATCTTTAATTTTCTTCTCTATTACTTGCCGATGCGTTTGCGTCTATTGACAATACTATTCCATCACGGGCATTGAGACTGGTTACAACTTTTTTGCCTGTTTTCTGTTCTAGTTCCATTCTTGCGTTTCTGGCTATAGTCGCACCATCAACAGCATTTTGTATATGGTCGTTAAAGTCTTGCGGATTTGAATTCTCCGAGATTTCCTTTGTGGAAAGTTCGGCGAGCATATTCAAGACTAATTCTTTGTTAGTCATATTGTCACGCAGATTTTCTTTTTTCAGACCTTTGAATTCCTTATATTCCTTTGCGGTTTTACCTGCCCAAGTCTTATAAATTATGTCGGTAAGTGTTGCAAACTGCACACCCTCTTTCAATCCGTGCTTCTTCCATTCATCGGTAAGGTCTTTGCGTATTTCTATAGATTTGAGCCTTTGGTTTATCCACGCATCGGAATACCCCAACGCCCTGTATTCAAGTAAAGCGCGTTGGATTCCTTGTTCCGGATCTTGCATTTCGTCAATGCGTTCTTTTGCAACCTGCGCCATCCACAGTTTAAAGGGTTCTGCCTTGGGTGAAGGAATGGATTGGATAAGACGGAAAAGTTGTGCAACATTCATACAATCAGTCTTGTACATCTTTCCATCTGCGGCAGGCATTTTCAGTTGGTTACAATTTGTAACCAACTGGCTACCCTCTTTTTTTAGTCTGTTTTTCAGCACTTTCCAATAATTGTTAGGATTAGGACTTTCGGTTAAAACCTCAATTGTGTCCACTACCGAGAAATACCATTCTTCAGTTTCCTTATCCCAAAGCGTGCGTACTTTTTTGTTTTCAAAAAGTTTTATTTGTGTGTCCATCAGCTGCTAATTTTTGTCAAATTTATCTTGCGAAGATAATAAATATAAACAAAATATGCAAAATTGTGAGCGAGAAATAATTTGTGAAAGCAATTTAAGATTAAGCGGTTGCTGATTTTGTAAGACAATGAGATATTTATTCGGATTACTGCTTAGGCAACGAGCTAAAGGTTACAAATCCGAAAGAACTTTTGGAAACATTTAGGCTATCGGTTAACCTCAATTACGCCCACCTCATTCAGTTGTTTTTTTACTATGTCTTCCACGACGATGCGACTTATGCGACTTTGTCTCGCCTGCAACACCATCGGCATTTTTTGACACGACTTTCTTTCGTCCCGAAAATTTTCGTCCACCACGATGTGAACCGCCATGTCTGCGTCTTGATGGTTTTCTACCCGGTTTATATTCAGGTGCTTCGCCAAAACCATCGGGCAAAGGCGACTTCTCTACCACGCGCTCGAGCAGTTTCTCAATCCTGCCGAAATGGTCGATTTCGTCCTCACCGATGAAACTTACTGCCATACCGTCCTTTCCAGCGCGGGCGGTACGACCTATGCGATGAACATAATCCTCGGCCTTGTGCGGAATGTCGTAGTTCAGAATCAGGTTCACATTGTCGATGTCGATGCCACGCGAAAGCAGGTTTGTCGTCACCACGATGTTGATTTTTCCACTCTTGAAATCGAGCACGGCATTTTCGCGCTCCTCCTGCGTAAAGTTTGAATTTATCGGTCGGTTAGGAATATTGTTCATCCGCAAAAAAGATGAGATTTCGCCAACTCTTTGCTTCTTCCCGACAAAAATTATGACCTTCTCGCCCTTGTGCTCCTCCAAAGTGTGAAGCAAAAGTTTCATCTTGTCGTTTTCATAGACCATGTAAACCTTCTGGTCAATTTCGGCGGCGGGTTTAGAAAAGTTAAGGTCAACGAACTTTGGCTCTACCAGAA
This sequence comes from Bacteroidales bacterium, assembly GCA_017551515.1. Lineage (GTDB taxonomy): Bacteria > Bacteroidota > Bacteroidia > Bacteroidales > ML635J-15 > Bact-19. Next base: position 5,061 of record JAFZLK010000081.1, read on the forward strand.
TCTGCTCTGCAAGCTTCTTGATTTGCGCAGGCATTGTCGCACTGAACATCAGCGACTGTCGCTTTTCGGGCAACTGCTTGACAATCTTCATGATGTCGGGATAGAAACCCATGTCAAGCATTTCGTCGGCTTCATCAAGCACAAGGAAATCGAGTGTGGAAAAGTCAGCATAACCGAGATTCAAATGCGAAATCAAACGACCCGGAGTAGCCACCACAATGTCAACACCATTGACAAGCGCGTTTTTCTGGTCACCAAAACCTTGCTGGTCATTTCCTCCGTATATTGCGATGGATGACTGGTTGGAAAAATATGCAAGACCTTCTATCTGCTCCTCAATCTGCATGCAAAGCTCGCGCGTAGGAGCAATCACCAATGCCCTGATGCCTTTCTTCGGGAAACGCAACATTCTCTCCATCAATGGAAGTAGAAAAGCGACCGTCTTTCCCGAGCCCGTCTGCGAACAAGCCATAATGTCGCAACCATCCACCACAGGCTGAAAAGTTTCCGCTTGAATGCGTGTCATTTCCTCGAATCCGAAGGATTCTACAGCCTCGTGAAGACAATCGTGCAATGTCAGTTCGTCAAATCGCATTTTATTCTCAATTTACAAATAGCAAAGATAAGCATATCAGCCGAGCGAACGCACCTTATAAAAGATATATTTATTAACAAAAAAACGACAGTCAAACTTGGGGACTGCCGTAATTTACAAATTTAATGATTTATCAGATTATTATTTGTCTAAATAATGACCGCGAAGAGATACGACATTAATAATCTGGTCTTCTTCGTACACCTCATAAATAAGACGATTTTTCTTGTCAATATGCCGCGACCAGCAGCCAGTCAAATTTTTCTTTAATGGCTCTGGCTGACCTATTCCATTTTTATAATCGACAAGAATAGCTGTCAACAATTGCGTTATTTTTTTTCAATGCTTGTTTGTTGCCAGACTGTTTCCAGTATTCCAAATCTTCTAACGCGTCTGGTGTATAGACTATTTCCATAAATCTTCAATAGCAATTTTAACACATTCGCCATGCTTGTATGCTTCGCGACCTCGCTCAACTTTTGCCACGATTTCTGGATTATATTGCGGTTCTTCATCTTTCGACACGGTCACAATAGCTCCTAGCTTCTGCATAACGGACAAAAGCGCATCTATTTCCTTTCTGTTTTTACTATATTCGATTGTTACCGTACACATAAATCCGATTCTCATTTGTTTGATGTCGCAAAAATAGTGAAAATATGAAACATACAAATATCTTTTGAAAGCGATTCAACAAAAAAAACGACAGCCAACTTTCGCCGACTGCCGTAAATCATAGTACATCTCAATTGGGGATAAAACTCTTATTTCAATTTCGCAGTAAAAACAGGTGCATTTCTTACACCAGCAGGTGTAGAAACCTTAATTCCGATGAAAGCTATCTTAGTGCCAGAAGGCTTCTTTTTTATATCAGCCAAAATATCAGCGGGGATTTGGTTCCCTTTTACTAATTGAGCTGATGTTATACCTCCTTCTTCCTTCATATATGTGAATTGAGTTACAGTATATTCAACATCCTTGAAAGGAAAACTTACATCGCCTATTACAGCATCAATTTTTGTCGATTTTGTAAAAACTGACTTAGGAATCTCATCTCCAACCCTATATCCTCCAATTGTGATTGTCGGCGTAGGAAGATTCAACACACTAAACTGGCAAGAGGCCTCTCCTACACTTATTGTCACCGATTTAATATCCGGATCGGTTATTTCAACGACATATTGACCTTCAAATCCAGGAACTTTACCAGAATATATTTTTGCGCCATTTGATATTGATGGTGCGCCATCATTTGCGCAATTCACTATCGAAACAGGATTCTTTACGCCTCGATATAACACATCTCCTGCACTGTTTTTGATTTGAACACTCTGTGCCTTAGCCATCATAAAAGAAAAGCACAATAGCGACACTACTAAAATTAGATTTTTTGCTCTCATATTATTAGATATTTAATTTATGGACTTCTATTTTTTACAATTTTATGTCGGTCCCTCTGTTTCTGCGAAGTCCATTTAACAGATGTCAAAGATAACGACACTGCAAATATAGATTTTTTCTATTAAAATCCATGCATTTTACCATATTTTTTTTACTTTTATCAATAAAACTTAACTATCAACACATTAGCATGTTTGATTATTGCCGAATCACATTACAAACGCTAATACTAAACCGTTTCAGATTATTAAAATCCGATACGACTATACGACATTTTCCAATATGTGCTATGCAAAGAAATCCTACAATCTGCCTTCAATCACCTTCCAGTCGATGATGCTCCACAATGCTGCGAGGTGGTCGGCACGACGATTTTGATAGTCAAGATAGTAGGCGTGTTCCCATACATCGAAGGTCAGCAATGGCTTCAGACCTTTGCGAAGTGGATTTTCGGCATTTGGTTCCTGTGTGATGACGAGTTTTCCCTCTGCATTCAGCGAAAGCCAAACCCAACCCGAACCGAACAAACCAACGCCCTTCTGCACAAACTCCGTCTTGAAAGCATCGAACGATCCAAAATCCCTTTCAATCAACGACAAAAGTTTTCCTTCTGGTTGGTTGTTTTCGCGTTTTTCAGCGAACTGCTCAAAATACATGGTGTGGTTCAGCACCTGCCCTGCATTATTGAACATACCGCCTTCAGCACGCTTTACGACCTCAACAAGCGACAAGTTTTCAAGTCCGCTGCCAGGCAACAATTTGTTCATATTATCAACATAAGCTTTAAGGTGCTTGCCATGGTGGAAGCTCAAAGTGTTTTCGCTTATAACGCCACCCAATGCCGATGCTTCGAATGGCAAAGCTGGCATTTCAAAAATCCCGTTTACGGGCATAATTTCTTTCATAAGTATAATAATTATTGTTTATACGACAAATGTACAATTATATTTTGGATTGACGATGTACCGATTGACGATTTTTTTGTTTTGCTATTTTATGACTTTTCTCGCAAAGCATTGCGATACAACTTCGCTGAATCGAAGCATCACAAGGCGTTACGATGCAACTTTCCAATCACCTCTTTATCGTAACGCAACCCTTCATTACAGGAAATCCTTCGCCGAGATACACCACATACCAATACGAGTCGCTTGGCAGTGGACGACCGCCATACATTCCATCCCACTCACAGATAGCACCCTTAGACGTAAAGAGTTCCTTGCCGTAACGGTCATATACGGCGACCTTTGAATCAGGATACATATAAAGACCTGTCAGCACCCATGTGTCGTTGAATCCGTCGCCGTTTGGCGTGAAAAAAGATGGTATGCCAACAGAAGCATCCAAGAACGTTTGTTCTGTATCTATGCAATGGTTATTATCCTGAACCATAATGTCGTAAAACGAAGATGGTAGATTGTCGAAGATATTTGACGACTGCCAAGTACGACCATCTGCTGAATAATAATATGGCGGAGTTCCTCCCTGCACCTCAACAACCACAAGACCTTTCCCCGATGTAATATTAACAATCTCGGGATAATTGTCGGAAAAGTCTGCCCGCATCGAAGTGCTTGCCGTACAGCCACTTGTATTGGTCACACTTACAGAATAATATCCCGGGACAGAAATGTCAATGTATGGATTTGAAGTACCATTGTTCCATTCGTAGGTAGCATAGGTCGTGTTCAGATACAACCGGCGCGACTGAAGTCCGCAGAAAACAGTATCATCACCGAAATACGGATCCTCTATATCATGTTTAGTGGCATTAACTTTGTCGCTAATAGTACACCCACTAGCATCGGCAACAGTAACGGAATATACACCCGAAGAATAAATGTCGATGTAGGCTGAAGTTTCACCAGTATTCCATTCGTACGACAGATAATTGTTGTGAGACGAAAGCCTTGCATAATCCTCGCAGAAATCCAACTCATCTGGCAAACCAAACGAAGGAACATTTATCACTCTTATCGTTACTGTATCTGCGCTGGCACAACCGTACTGGTTAGTAACACGCAACCAATATGTTCCTGACGAAGTCACTCCTATCGACGCTGTCTGCTCATGCGTATTCCACTCAAAACTACAATTCTGATACGACACAGACGATGAAAGATCCACTTTTCCATCGGTACAATAGGTTGAATCTCTGCCTAAATCAACAATTGGAGACTCTGCCTTATCAACATTTATAGAATCGACCGCCTTGCAAGAATTCTCGTCCGAAGCCTCAACAGTAAGCACACCATCACTAGAAACCCAAATAGAACGCCCCTGAGCTCCATTACTCCACGAATACGATACAAAACCTTCGGGAGCAGTAACCCTCACACTGTCACCTGCACAAAAATAAGTGTCTGCACCAAGTTCAATAGTCGGTTGGGGATACTTGTGAGTTGTTATAGTGTCGTAATAGTAGCAAATTCCGTTGTATGCCTTTACCCAGTAGGTATATTCGAGCGGTGTCGTAAATGTTGACGAAGATATTCCGTTTGACCAATAATAAGAAAGAAAACCTGTCGCCTCCAATGTTAACATTTCATTGGGACAGAAATAATAGTCGGTTTGCGGCAATACATCAAGATTAGGATACTGTGAAACTGTAAATGCCGCCGATGCCGAACACGAATTAGAGTTAGTTATCGTAACAGAATAAGTTCCTGCACTATGCAGTGAAATTTCGCGAGTATTTTCCCCTGTACTCCATGTATATGCCGACATGCCACTATTCACCCCTACCGAGACTGTATCCATCGGGCACAAAACAGGAATCGAAGGCAATTCGACAACTGGCGGTTGTGGAGCCGACAATGTAAACGATGTCGTTATGTAGCACTTGTCGCTATCGACAACCGTAAGCGTATATGTTCCTGCCGAAACACCCGACAAGGATTCTCCATTGGAGCCATTGGACCAATAATAAAAGTACGGTGACATACCGCCTTCAATATCAATGCTTGCTCTCATGTTGCTAGCATTACAACCGACACTTGATATTTCCGTCTGTCCGAAACTCATATAACGCTCGAACTTAACAATCAAAGCATCGTCCTGACCGTTTGATGTTTCCACATCTGAATTCATACTAATGCTAGATGCAAATCCACCTCCAGCCACTACATTGTTTGCGTAATCAATAGCTATAGATTTTATATAGTTTGTATTATTCTGGTCTCCAAAAATGCGCATATTCACATTTTCATCGGGACCATATCTAATTATGAAGAAGTCGCTTCCATTACCGCTTGATGTAGATGAGTTTGAACCAAATTCAACAGTTCCAGTATAATTTCCAGCGATGTAAGTATTACCATTAAAGTCACATAAAATGTCGACAATATCAAGCGTTCCGCTTCCCGAAAACGCGATTGTTCCCTGAGAAATTCCCGTTGCAGAATACTTTGCTATGTACGGATTTGCATTTGCTTGTTTATAAGCTAGATAAACATCTCCTGCCGAAGTCACACCCATAGCCTTCACGCTGTCGTTACCCGAAGCGCCACGCTGTACTGCCCACTGCACTGCACCATACTGGTTAAACTTAGCAAGATAAACATTCATGTCACTTTGCGATTGCAAGTTGTTACCGTCCATGCTGATAGTTCCCTTGAACTCTCCAGCCAAATATATATTGCCTTCATTATCGCAAGTCACACGGCGACCGTAGTCGTGTGATGTCGAAGCATACGACATCGTCCATAAGAAGTTTCCTTCGCTATCAAACTTTACTAGAAAAGCATCGTTCGCACCTCTTGCACTTTGGAACAACGAAGTAGTACTTATCTGCAATGCGTAATTGAAATATCCTGTAACAATCACATTGTTGTCTCCATCAACAACAACATCATTTGCATTGTCATCGTTAAAACATCCTATAACCCTGACATACACAAAGTTACCATCATTATCAAGTTTCAGTAAAAAACCGTCCCTTCCTCCTAACGATGAATACGAATTACCATCGAAAGTGGTATTCTCATTGGAAAGACCAACAACATATACATTTCCGTCAGCATCTACATCAATAGAATTTCCCTCCTCCACGGCACTGCTACCACCACTCTTGAGCCACAACACAGAACCTTCAGGAGACATTTTTGCAACATAGAAATCGGTATTACCCAACGATGTAACCGAATATCCGTCGATTGAAAGCGTACCCGAAAAAGAGCCAGTCATATAAATATTTCCGGAAGCATCGACAGCAACATCGGAAACATACTCGGACTCAGTGTTACCAAAACCTTTCATCCACGAATATCCGATTCTATCACTACAGTCAATGCTATCGCCAGCATGCTGAGCAAATGTCGCCGTCATACATATCAGAAACAATATCAAAGCAAAGGTTCTCTTCATAGGCAATTCTAAAAATCGTAAACCATTGATGCAACGTTATGCTTGTCGAGAGTTGTGAACTTGTCACGATACAACCTGAATCCCAACGCTATCTGATGTGTTCCATAGTTATATTTCTGCAATCCAGTAAGTCCAAAATCACACAGATAAGACAATGATATTCCCTTCAACACAAAACCTACCATCGGAGAAATTGACAGAGGACTTACGTTGCCTACATCAAGAGTTTGCTTGTATGTTAGGCCTAAGATAAATTCGTTTTCATCCTTGGTATATATCGTATGAATCTTATTTCCAGAAAGGAACTTTAGTTTGAAACCAAGGTCAATCTGGTTGAGGTTCTTCATATTGGTCTTATAAATAAAGAGCGGACAGAGCTGCAGTCCAGTCATAAGCCAAAAAGTCTTTCCTGCATGGATATTCATGTTAACACTTGGGATACGTTCAAGCTCTACATTGTACACTGGGCATGTCCACTGCAACAAATTATTGAAACTAACGCCAGCAATCAGACCTCCGTGTGTCAGCAACACACCAAAATTGGCATCGTATCCGAAATAGTTGGTCTTAGCATAGTTCACAATAGGGTCGTATATATCGCGGTCGAAAGTGGATTCATCGTAGGTATGCATGAACACAGTAGCTCCGAATCCAAATGAAAGTATGGTGCGAGTCTGACGCTTAGTACGCATAAGAAACTGAAACGAACCGTTAATCTGAAGTCCCGTCTGCGAATTCACTCCATTTCTGTCGGTATATAGGAAGCCGCCTAGACCTCCATCATGATCCTTTATTCGTGAACGAAACATCAAAAAAGTCGTACTTGGAGTATTTCTAGTGCCCATACCCATCCATTGCTGACGGTGAGCGGCCTTCATTTCAATCAAATCCACAATTCCTATAAAAGCAGGATTAAGAAGAGTGTTGCTGAAGGCATATTGCTCGTACACAGGAGCATCCTGTGCATTTGATTTTTTTGCCGTCAACAGGCATAAAACGCTAAAAATCAATATCAAGCACCAAGTCTTCTGCATAAGGCAGTTATTTGCAAACAAACGGCAAAGATAGCACTTTTATTTTAAATTCAATGATTCGATAATTTGATGATTCAAAAATTCAATCGTAAATCGTAATTTGTCAATCGTAAATCCCTTAACTTCTTACAAAATGCGGCATTTCCTCTGGAATGACAATCGACAATTCAACAAGACCTGCAATCTTGCCACCCTTGTGCCACGGACTCTGATAGATAAGTTTTTTTTGTCCATTTTTTGATATGGTATATGCATTTGTGCTGCCAGTTGCAAGCATGTTCTTTATCATTGCAGTTGCCCTTTCGCCATGACAGTCGTACAATGACTTGCCAATAAGAGAAGCGCCTCCGCGAGCTTCCCATGTAGCAACAGCCTTGTCGTTCATGTAAACGATTATGCCTTCGTTGTCACAAACGGTTACTGCAAAAGGGGTTTCCTTCAAAAAGTCTTCAGTAATTTCCATTTTATTCGATGTTTACCTTTAATGTCTGAACCCTGTCGGGGCCAACCGACAAGTACGAAATTCTCACGCCAGTTTCCTTTGCTATGAACGCCAAGTAATCCTTCAACGGCTTCGGCAAATCGGCTTCGCTCTGGCACTTCGAAATGTCCTGCTTCCATCCGTCAAACTCGATGTAAACAGGCTCGATGCCATCATTCATCTCAAAAGGAACATAATCCACTTCCTTTCCGTTAATCTTGTATGCCACTGCCACTTTCAACTTGTCAAAATCGTTCATTACATCGGCTTTGGTAATGATGATGTCAGTAACACCATTAAGCATTACAGCATATTTGAGAGCTACCAAGTCGAGCCAACCACAACGGCGAGAACGACCAGTTGTTGCACCAAACTCATTACCTATTCTGCGTAAGGTTTCGCCAGTTTCATCGAAAAGTTCTGTCGGGAACGGACCACTGCCAACGCGTGTGCAGTATGCCTTCACAATTCCATAAACCTTTCCAATCTTCGATGGAGCAACACCGATACCAGAGCACACGCCAGATGCCAATGTGTTTGAAGATGTTACAAACGGATACGAACCGTAATCTACATCGAGCATAGAACCTTGAGCTCCTTCAGCCAGAATGGACTTGCCTTCTGCCAATGCCTTGTTGACATAAATCTCAGAATCCACAAAGTTGAAAGTCTTGAGGTAGTCGATTGCCTCGAACCACAATTTTTCGTACTCCTCGTTTGTTTCGGTAAAACCGTAGCCTTTCATTACTTTCTGATGGTGAGCCTTGGTCGTATTGTACTTCTGCACGAAGTCGGGGCTGAACATATCGCCCATGCGCAAACCTATACGGGCTGTACGGTCGGTGTAGGTTGGACCTATGCCCTTCTGCGTGGAACCAATCTTGCTAGCACCCTTATACTCCTCGTATGCCTTGTCCAAAAGACGATGCGAAGGCATTATCAAGTGAGCTTTCTTGCTGATTAACAAATTATTGTGCAAGTCAGCACCGAGCTTCATTGCCGACTCTATTTCCTCCTTCAGAATTACAGGGTCAACCACTACCCCATTACCGATAATGTTCATGGCTTTCGGACGGAAAATTCCTGACGGAATCGTGTGAAGCACATGCTTTATGTTGTTGAACTCCAAGGTATGTCCGGCATTCGGACCGCCCTGAAAACGGGCAATAATGTCATACTGGGGCGTAAGCACATCGACAATCTTTCCCTTGCCTTCATCGCCCCACTGCATACCTAATAAGACATCTACTTTCATTTGTTGAATTTATTTTCTATTCTTTAATTCTTTACAATTGCTACATATACCATAAAAGGTAAGAAAATGTGATACCACATCGAAACCGTACTTCTGCGAAACTTCCTCCTTCACATCCTCCACTTTCGACAGCGACACCTCGTATATTTTTCCGCACTGACGGCATATAAAATGGTCGTGTTTGATGTTGTCCATAGTCTTCTCGTAGGTGTTGCCCTTGTCGAACTGATGCTTTACGAGAAGTCCTGCATCTATCAGAATATCAATATTGTTGTACAAAGTTGCAAGGCTCACATGATAGTTCTTGTTTTTCATCGCCTCATACAATTCCTCTATGCGGAAATGTCCCGAATCGGAATATATCTCATCGAGGATTGCAAAACGCTCGGGAGTCTTCCTAAGCGAATGGCTTTCAAGGTAATTCTTTAGAATATCGTGTGGCGACAACCTTTTTTCTTCCATATCCTAATAGTAAAATTCGTCTCCGCACTTTGGAATCTGAATGTTGCTATAACCCTTGCTCATAAGGTATTCGCGGTAGAACTTCTGTGCATCGTAGTCACCGTGAACGAGGAAAATATTGCGCAACTTTTCGGGATTCTGGCACGAAATAAAATCGCCCATCTCAATATAGTCGCCGTGGCCGCTCAACGATTCAATCTTTTCGATGTCGGCATTCAACGGGTGAACAAGACCGAATATTGAAATTTCGTGCAGACCTTTTTCCTGTATTCTTGCGCCAAGGGTTTCTGGAGCACAATAACCTACAAGCATTATCGTGTTGCGCGAATCCTCGATGCTGTTTGCAATATGGTGCTTTACCCTACCTGCTTCGGCCATTCCCGATGCCGAGATTATTATGCACGGCTTCTTTGTTGTGTTCAGTTCCTTCGATTCCTCCGCACTTCTCACATAATGCAAAGTGTCGAAATGGAACGGATGCGGGTCATCCTTCATGCTCTCGATAATGCCTTCGTTGTAGCATTCCTTGTGCATCTTGAATATTTCGGTAGCATCCACCGACAGCGGACTATCGACATAAATGTCAATCTTTGGAAGAATACCCTCGTTGTAGAAATTGTTGAGCATATACACAATTTCCTGTGTACGACCAACGCTGAACGAAGGAATAATAAGTTTTCCGCCACGCTGTACGCAAGTGTTGTTAATAACATTGTACAGGTCGAGTTCGGTTTCCCTATCCTGCTCGTGGATACGGTTGCCGTAAGTTGCCTCGGTAATGAGGATGTCGGCTTGTGGGAAAGGTACTGGCGGCTTCACAATCCTATTGTGAGGACGACCGACATCGCCTGTGTAGGCAATGCGAGTAACCTTGCCGTTTTCCTCCAAAGTAATGTTAACCACCGCACTACCGAGCATGTGACCGCTGTTTGTAAAGCGTACGGTTATGCCTTCGTCAACCTTGTAATCCTTGTCGTAAGGCACCGAGACGAAAATCTTCATACACTGCTCGGCATCCATATGGGTGTATATCGGGTTCACGCGCGGAAGTCCTTGCTTGAACAGCTTCTTGTTGTACCACTTAATATCGAGTTCCTGAATGAATCCAGAGTCGGGAAGCATTATCGAGCAAAGGTCCTTGGTGGCAGGCGTACAAATCACCTTGCCGTTGAAGCCGTTCTTATAAATATAAGGTATAAGTCCCGTATGGTCGATATGTGCATGTGACACAAGCACATAGTCAATTTCTGATGGTTCGAATCCCAGATTACGGTTAGCGGCATCGGTTTCCATTCCCTTGCCTTGGAACATTCCACAGTCGAGAAGAATCTTCTTTCCCGAATCGGTAATTATCAAATGCTTGCTACCAGTAACCTCGCGTGTAGCACCAATAAATTTTATCTTCATTTTCAACAATTTACAACTCGTCAGGACACAAAATTCCATCCTAACAAACAAGTTTCAAACTTACGGCTTTTTTGTAGTCCGACCACCGATTTGTTTTAATATTTATGAACAACCGAAAGCAATAATAAACATGGAAGTTGGAGTAAATTTGTTAATTGGCAAAAGAAAGTTTCTATGCCTACGGCGTTTCTATGGCTTCGCCGTTTGAAAGTTTCAAAGTTTAAATGGCTGACGCCGTTTATAAGTTCCTGAATACAAAAAGGATGCCATGCCGAAACAAGTTCTGCATGACATTCCATTTTTCTGTTTATTGGCTACTCTCCCAACAATATATCACAAGCCGTTTCTATCACATTGTCAATGCCTTGTGCAGTTTGCAACGGGTCAAGAATAACTGTAACATCGGGCGGCATACCGTTTTCGTAGTTGTTGTCGTTGTTGTCGAGTGTACGAGTAATTGAGAAGCGGTAAGTCCAGCCGTTGGGCAATTCGCCACCATTTGGAAGACCAAGTCCGCCGCCTGTGGTATCGCCTACTATAGTAGCTTCGGGGAAATTGGACTTAATGCACAACGAGAAGAAAGATGTCGCACTGTATGAACCCCTATCGGTAAGCACAACAATAGGATGTCCGTATGTTGTCTTCTCATCGTGTTCGGGTTGCTTAACAATGCTAATATCGGAAAAATCATCATGCTTTGGGCCGTTCTTAATCTGCGTTTTATAAAGCTGACGAGTTCCACTTGGGAAAAGTTTCATCAGATTCCACACATTATCCACACTGCCACCACCATTCTGACGCAAGTCGATTATCATACCTTTGGTGTTTTTGTAACGGTTTACCAAATATTCCAAATCATCGTCGGCAATGGAATTTGAAAACGAAGAATAACGCAGATATGCGATTTTTCCGTCACGCAAAGCATTATGCGCAAAAGAACCAGTCGTATGGTAATTGATTGTGAGATAATTCAAAACAACGACATTGGTATTTATGTTATTATTCTCATACATCTTACGGTAAACCTGTTCGTTGTGCGAAATATCGAACGGCGACACCAAATTGGTGTGTCCGTCGTTCAAAGTATTAAGCATTGCGCCCAGAACGCTAAATAGGCTGTCGTCGCTGATTTTTTCCGAAACTTTTGGCTTGTAAACAGCGTACACCGAATCCCAGTCAACACCTTTCACATCAAAGAACGAGTATTGCTCGTCAACGGTTTTCCACAAATATTCGAAAGTTGAAACGGGGTCGCTGGCGGTCTCCTTTTCCATAAAAGCCTTTTCGCAGGAGGAACACAGCAAAACAAAGGCAAGAAATGCTAGTGCTATATGTAATTTTTTCATAATCAATTGATATTAAACATTAACTTTAGTGATACAATATGGTAGGCGTTGTCGAAACGGTGCGCCGATTCATGGCGGGTTGTGCAATAGTCCCAACGATAGTTAAGTCCGATTTTGTTGCGGTTTTTAAGATTAAAGTAAAATCCTATATCGGTTGTAGCACCAGACATAAAAATGCCAAACGATTCGTAGCTATCAAGCAAATACTCCACTGGGTCGCTCGATGATGTTGCATTGTAAACGTAGGCATAGCCCGGACGTTCGCCAATACCCATTAGTGGCAGTGAAATATCGGCGGTCAGGGTAAACAAATCGGTTCTGCGTCGCGACGGGATGTCGTATTCGAGACGGAAATTACCATACAGATTGAACATCATTGTAAGACCTACAGCGGCATTCATCATTTTGGAATTCAAGCGCATATCAATATACGAACCGACGGATGCTCCAGCCCAAAGTCTCAACGAACCCTCCACAGGTTCGGCAAAGCGAACCATAAACGATGTTCTTGGCATAATGGTTACGCCGTATGCTCCAGCACTACTGTCGGCCTTATTTCCTGCACCCAGGCAACCTTCAACCCGACCTTCGAGCGATGCCTGGAAACGGCTCCAATCCACCGTAACTCCCATATCGCCACCCAGTCCCAGTCCATGATACCGCAAAGGCGACACACCGGCATCGTAATAATTGGATGCACCCAAGCCTACACCTGTATTAATATATATAGGAACGCGCGAACGCTCTACAGAGGTTTTCTGCCCCATGACCACGCACACGGACAGCAGCAAAATCAGCATAATTGAAAATCGTTTCATGCCTTGTCGTTTTTTTAAAATTATTTCTGCAAAGGTAATTGTTTTTTCAATTTATTTGATAGTCAATGCCGTTATTCACGTCCCATTCTGCCACATTGTTTTCAATATATTCGGCAATGCGGTTCATTTCTGCAGAATGGATTATGCGGTCGTAATATCTGGATTGCCAGGCCATAAAAAAAACGGCACCAGATTCTGAAACAAGTTCAGAATGACGGTTGCCGTTTTTTCTGTTAATACCTATTTATTATTTTCCTAAAACAAGATTCATGGTATCCATTGCAATCACATATTCCTCGTCGGTGGTGACAACGATTGTTGTAACCTTTGAATCGGGGGTAGAAATGACTGCATCTTCGCCCATAATCTTGTCGTTCAAAGCCATGTCAACCTTTATACCAAGGCATTCCATGTTTTCGAGGATCGGGTGACGCATGAACCATGCATTTTCACCGATACCGCCTGTGAACAGAAGGATGTCGCAACCGCCCATTTCGGCCATGTAACCGCCAATGTAGCGTTTTACGCGCTGTGCAAACATATCGAATGCGTAGGTGCATCTTTCGTCACCTGCATCACGACCTGCACGGATGTCGCGCATATCCTGCTTGCCACCGCTGATACCAACAAGACCGCTCTTCTTGTAGAAAACATTTGTAATATCCTTCATGGTCTTGCCTTCAGCGAGTTCCTTCTCTACAATATACAATACTGCACCCGGATCAACATCACCAGGACGGCTACCCATTACAAGACCTTCGAGAGCAGTGAGTCCCATTGTGGTGTCAACCGACTTTCCGTGGTCAATAGCAGCGATAGATGCACCGCTACCAAGGTGGCAGCTAATTATCTTGAGGTCTTTCCAGTCCTTGCCAATCATCTTGGCAGCCTTTTCAGCAACAAAGCCGTGGCTTGTTCCGTGGAAACCGTAACGACGGAGATGATACTTCTGGTAGTATTCGTATGGCAAACCATAGAGGAACGACTTCGGAGGAAGTGTCTGGTGGAAAGCGGTGTCGAATACAACTGCCTGCGGAACATTAGGCAATACTTCGCGCATAGCGTAGATACCTGCAAGGTTACCAGGAGTGTGAAGCGGTGCAAGTTCCATCAACGATTTAATCTTTTCGATAACTTCATCGTTAACAAGAGCACTAGCCTTGAACAATTCTCCACCATGAGCAACGCGGTTACCAACTGCTTCGATTTCCTTCAAGTCCTTGATAACGCCCATCTTCGGGTCGGTAAGAGCCTTGAGAACCATCTTGATACCTGCTGTATGGTCGGCGATTGGAGTTTGTTCGTAATACTTCTGTCCGTTGTACTTGTGAGTGAATTCACCCATTTCGAGGCCAATTCTTTCGAGAAGACCTTTTGCCATTACGGTAGAGTTGTTGTTTGCGTCAATATTGATGAGCTGATATTTGATTGACGAGCTACCGCAGTTTAAAACTAATATTTTCATCCTTAAATTTATTTTGTTGTTAATGATTATTTCTTCTGAGCTATTGCCTGATTGCAAGTGATTGCAACAAGTTTGTAAACATCATCCACCGAGCATCCGCGGCTAAGGTCGTTGCACGGCTTAGCAAGTCCCTGCAAAACCGGACCAACAGCTTCGGCACCAGCCAAACGTTGAACGAGTTTGTATGCGATGTTACCTACTTCGAGGCATGGGAATACCAAGGTGTTAGCCTTACCAGCAACCTTGCTGTTCGGAGCCTTGCTCGAACCAACTGATGGAACGATAGCAGCATCGGCCTGAAGTTCACCGTCGAGAAGCAGGTCGGGACGAGCTTCCTGAGCCAAACGGGTAGCTTCGATAACCTTGTCAACAACTTCGTGCTTTGCAGAGCCCTTTGTCGAGAAGCTGAGGATAGCAACAGCAGGGTCAATCTTTGCAATGTTCTTTGCTGTGTCGGCTGTGCAGACAGCGATTTCTGCCAACTGCTTAGCATCTGGCATAGGAGTAACAGCACAATCCGCGAAAACCATCTTGCCATCGGTTCCGTACTTGCTACCTTCGGGCAAGAACATGATGAATGCACCAGATACGCAGCTTACACCCGGAACAGTCTTGATAATCTGCAATGCAGGACGGAGCATGTCGCCAGTAGTTGAACGAGCGCCACTTACAAGACCATCGGCTTCGCCAGCCTTAACCAAAAGGATTCCGAGGTACATGAAATTCTCGGCGAGGTCTTGAGCCTGTTCCATTGTCATACCCTTTGCCTTGCGGATTTCGTAAAGCATTTCGGCATACTTCTGTCTTTCGGGATTGTTCTTCGGGTCGATGATACGAGCCTTGCTGATATTTTTCAAACCGAATTCAGCAGTCATTTCGGCAATCTTCTGTGCCGGACCGATAAGTATAACATCTGCAATACCGTCAGCAATAATCTGGTCGGCAGCCTTCAATGTGCGAGGTTCATCACCTTCTGGAAGCACGATGCGCTGCTTGTTAGCCTGCGCATTTCTAATAATTTCTTGAATTAAATCCATTTTAGTATTTTAATTTTATTGTTCTAAAAATTGAAAAACCAAAGGTAAGTTTTTTATGGCAGAATGGAGCATACAAAAAACATGTTTTTCAGCAAATTTATTAACAATATTGCACAAATCTCAGCAAACAAGGCACTTGCTTCCGAAGTTCACAATCTATGCTTAGCACAATGCACAACAATAAGGCTGACATTGTCAAACATTTATTATTCACCTTCGCAATACAAATAGTACATTTCGGCTGCTTCGTGCGACTTGCCAGTAGCTGCCCTGCGCCAGTAAAAGCAAGACTTCTCGAGAGATGCACGATTGTACCAGCACATTCCCATAAGGTAATTCAATCGGGCATCGTCTGGAGTAATATCAAGTGCCATGGAAAAATCATAGGATGCCAATTCCCACATGGCATAGTCATAATACAACTCGCCTCGCATTTTGAAATAATCGGTATTGGATGGATTTTGTGCAATAAGCTGAGAAATCTCAACCAGCGCATCATCCTTACATTCAGCCGACAAAGCCAACATCGCATCAAGACACAAAGCTCTCTCGTTGTCGGAAAAACATTGCATATAACGACCTGTGTATCGCCGTGCTTCCAAATATTTCTTCTGGTGCATACATACATCTGCAAAGTCGAGAAGATTTTCGGCATTGTAGCGATCAACAGCCAGAAGCGACTTGCCTGTTTCATAAGCTGATGCATAGTTTCCCGATGCCTTCTGAATAGCGAAACGCAAACCAACAACATCCTTGTCCTTGGAATTGGCAAGTTCGATATATTTCGTTGCCAGCACAAAGTTTTCCATACCATAATATGCCTTGGCATACAAATAATTGCGTCTTGCTGACTTTGTGTTTGACATTGCGTCAAGCATCTCAATTGCATAGTCGTAATGTTGTTGCGAAATATTGTATTCCACATCTGCAAACACTTCGTCAGACTTTGAATAACGAGGTGTGTCCCAAAATTCGCGCCATTCTGACGTGCGGTTAATGCTCTCAAATTCCTTGCACCTAATTATCTGCGAATATGTTCTTGCATTCTTGCCAGATAGATGCATTCCCAAATATTCAACAGATTCCTCGGCGAAGCCCATGCCTGCATATATTCTTGACATACGGAACTGTGCTTCAGACGAATTAAAATCGCCTAACTTTCGCGATACATCTAACGCTTGTGAATATTGTTCTGCATCTATCAGATAATCGGCAAAACATAGCAAAAACTCTTCTGTGTCCTCGTGGCTCTGCCATATTGCCACCGCAGAATCTGTTTCGCCATGCAGTACGAAATTCTGCGCACGGAAATAATCACGCTGAAGGTCGTCAATCTGTGCATTGCAACAGACAGCGAACAAAAGCATAAGGGCAATATGTGCGAACCTCTCTCCCATCAATCGTGATTTGGTACAATATTATCAGCTTTAAACACATGTATGAAACCTTTCAGATGACGGGCCTCTAGTCCAGTCAACCGTTGTTCATAAACCTCGCAAATGTAAAAATAAACACCAGGAACAACCAACTTACCTGTCATTCTGTTTCGTCCGTCCCACATTATATCGGGGTCGTTGGTCTCGAACATCACCTGTCCCCAGCGGTTAAGTATAGTCATGTCAACTTTCTCCACAAACTTGTATTCGCCAATCGGATGATAATAGTCGTTAATACCATCGCCATTAGGGGTGAACACATTTGGCAGGTCGTAGTAAGAACATTCGTCAATGCAGGCAACCATCGAATTTTCGCTGACATTTCCGTATGGGTCGGTAGCGTTTATGTAATAACAACCTGCCATTCTATCGTCGGGATAATGCCTGTATTCGGTAACATCGGAACTGAAAATTGACAAAACCTGATATTCCCCATCGAGAACTGGCGTATAATACAAGGTGTATGTGTTGACATCGTAGTTGCAAGAATCTGGCACAGACCAACGAATTAGGTTATACGTCGAGTCACATACCGATGACACTGAAATTTCCGGTTTACATGGTGCTACCGTATCTACCGAGAACTTACACACCTGCTGCGAAAAATTCTCTAGTGGCTCGGGGTATCCAGACAGTGAATAACGGCCATACGACTTTACATAGTAGCAGTATTCGTGACCATTCTCTACGTTTTCGTCAACAATGGACTTTTCTAATGTCGATGCAATTAAATTATATGTCTCAGCAATAGTATCATACCTGTAATATTCGTAATTGTAGTTTGTCCACGGCACATTGTTTCTAATCCTAATTTTAACAGAATTTTCCTGTTGCGTCAAATCTGCGAAAACCGATGATGCAAAACTCGGGGTTCCAATCAAAACGCTCTGACCGTCAGCCGTACCATAAAACTCAATTTTATAGGTATAAGGATAATCTATTGTGTTTATATTGTCATCGGTGTATTCAATATTGTCCAAACCCTCGATTTCAGCAATCTGCGTAAAACTTTCGCCAAGGAATCCACTAGAACGGAAAAGCACATATTTGTATGGTGCAGAAGATGTTCCTAGTTCCAATTCATCAGGTTTCACCCATGCGACATAAATACTTCCCGTAACTCTGTCGGTTGAAAGTACGCTGACATTGGTCATCGTAGGAAGTCCCTTCGGCAACGAAGTGCACACCTCATCCGAAGCGTACCCTTCTGCCCCATCAGGAAATAGAGCACAAACCATGTAACAGTACTCGTGCCCCTGCGCAATGTCCCTGTCAACATATGAAGAACTTCCGCGACCTTCAACATAGCCAACACGTTCATAACCAGTGCTTGCCGGAACTCCAGTCTGACAGAAATCATGCACAAATCCCGACGGTTGAATTTTGCGGTATATGTTGTAGCCAATGACATTGCTGCATACTGACTGCTCCCACGACAATGTAATGTAATTCATTGATGGATAAGCTTGTAAATTTTCCACAGCAGGACCGACAACAGTTATGTATATACTTTTCAAATCCACAAGGTTTACCATCGGATTTTTGTCCTGAGCCTTGATATTCAATATATACGGTTGTTTTCTTACTATCTCGCAACTTGTGTACCACTCGAAAGTTCCCTTTGCATAACCCAACTGCGAAACAGTCTGCTCGAAATGCGCCGGAGCATCGTCGCTGGCGACAAAAGGCGCACCGTAAGCGGTAAGTATTATGGAATCGTTGTTAACATCGCGTGCCTCGACTTCAAAAATGAGTGCAGTTCCTGCCTCTATGCAAATGCTATCGTGGTTTCCGTATGTAGTGTCAAGCGAGGTTAGGTCAATTTGCGGAATAGTATTCCCGCTGTCGAAAACTTCAATCTGCATATCACGGATTATCTCGCCAATTTTCACACCTTCGCGCCATTCCTCAATCAGCATTGCAACATTGTAAACGCCCACATATATCGGAGTATTCCAGATAAGGTCGCCTGTGATTTCGTCAACCTTGATATAATTTGAGGCAGCTGGATATGAATAGTTGGAAATTGGCACTCCGTTTTCCTCACGACAAGGTGTAATTTTGTATGAAAGACTATCGCCATCAGGATCGTAGGCTCCAGGGTTATGTACAAATATTTGTCCTACAGCTGCCTTATCTACAGGAGGTTGAGTAAGTATCGGCGTATTGTTAAGACCAAGCGTAGGGTCTATTATCATAGTCGTGGATATTGCAAAAAGCGTATTCACCGAATTTGGAATATTGGTGACATTGGCGTTTCGGTTCGGATCCTCGACTGTTATGCTGAAAATGCCCGGACCGCTGTATGTATGCTGTCCCACATACTTGTTGCGACGATAGCAATCGGGCAGGTCAATCCTTTCGCACCGAGGAAGTGTAGATGTTGTATTGTCGCCCCACGAAATTTCAAGTTCGGGACGATCGGCTGTCCATGCAGGACAAGTGTTGGTTGTTATTGCAGTGTAAGTAATTACGGTCACCTCGAAGGTTAATGCCGAAATCTGCCTGTATGTTATTTCCCCCGCCCTGTTGTGCGTAGCAAAAGCCCGACACGGCAGAAGAACTGTTGCGACAAGCAAAATTGCCGCAACGAGCATATTTCGGCAATGAACCCTGAACGACATATATTAGTAGTTGAAGCCACCTAGTTTAACTATATCTGTACGAGGATTTACGCACATTACAGGAATCTTTTTGCTAAGTTCAATGTTGCGCGGATGCTTAATGCTTGTGAAAGCCTTCTTGTAATTTTCCGACATGTAAAGCACCAAGTCTGGCGAAACGCCACGCATATAGTCGTAAATGTTTTCGTAGTAATCATCCTCCGGAATACCCTCAACATCAAATTCTATAGCATTGTCGGCAAACAAAGTGGTCGCAAAAGCAATATTGCTGTTTATGTCAGCCTGACGGTTTGCATTGCTTGACTTAGGATACACCACGTACACATGGCTTTCGAAAATAAGATTCAAGTATTTTGCCCACATGAACTTTGCCCGCGACTTCTTATCCCAGTCAATAGGAATACAAATACGGTCGTATTCGCCGAATGCCAACGGACTCTGAACCAAAACGAAAGGTACTTTTTCAAATTTCTGAATCAACTTCACCTGCTTATCTATGGTCTTGATACCATGAACACCCATCACTGCAAGATAGGCATTCTGCTCGATACCGTATTGGTGAATAACATCGAAAGCCGAACCTTTCTTTACAATTGTCGTAACCTTCTCGTAACCAGTTTCCTTCACAAATCTTTCGGCAACCTTTTCTAGTTCTGCCTGCCATTCGTCAATCATCTTATCCGAATCGGCCACATAAAGGATATGAATAGGAAGTTTTTCATACTTAGCTATTTCGTAAGCATGATTAAGAGCAAAATTCGCCTCGTTGCTAAACTCGTAAGGCACTAAAACACATCTTTCCATAATACAATTATTGTTAACAAACCTAATATTAATTCCAACTGCAAAATTATTAATTTTTTCAAAGAAAAGAAAGCCACAAAACAATTATCAGCAAAAAACGAACAGATTTGTCAGAATTACTTCTTTCGCCTTATCAGCATAAGACCGTCGCGGACAGGAAGAATAAGCTTCTCGACATCATCACGATTGGAAATATACTCGTTGAAAGCCTGAATGCCGTGTGTCATGTGGTCGTTTGATGCTGTTTCGGCAAAAATCTTGTCATACCATATAACATTGTCGGCAATAATGGTTCCGTTTGGCGCAAGTTTTGGCAACACAGCCTCAAAATATGATATGTACTCGCGCTTGTCACCATCGATGAAAACCAAATCAAACTGACCTTCAAGAGTAGGCACAACCTTCGATGCATCGCCAACAATGGCTGTAATCTTGTCCATCAAGCCAGCCTTCTGGAAATATTTCGACGACAGCCATTCAATTTCATCGTCAACCTCGATGGTAACTAGATGACCATCAACAGGCAAAGCCCTAGCCATGCATATCGCTGAATATCCCGAAAAAGTTCCTATTTCAAGCACACGCTTAGCTCTTGTCATTTCTATAAACATTGCAAGCAAATGCCCCTGATAGCAGCCCGAAAGCATCTTGGGATGAATTTGCGTCAACGCAGTTTCTCGCTCAAGTGCGCGCAGAAGCTCATCGTCGCTACAACCAAAGTTCTCAATGTACTCGAAACGCAATTCCTCCGATGACATAAATTATAGGTATTTTATTGAAGAAAAATTGTCGCGCACAAATATCTCGTTTGCGACTTCCATGACATCCTCAGCAGTAATAGCCTCAATGAGAGCAACTGTTTCCTTGAATGTTTCGGCTTTTCCGTAATTCATAAACGATTTTGCCGTTGGGAAAAGCAAGTTTGAATGGGAACTGCACTCGATAGCCACCTGTCCAATCAACTGCTTCTTGGCTCGAGCCAACTGCAAAACACCCAACTTGTTATTCTTCATATTGTCAAGTTCACGGAAAATCATGTCCACGGCAAAGTCAACCTTTTCGTGGTCGGAACTGAAAAAAATACTGAACAAACCAGTGTCCTGATAAGTGGTAAAATTTGATTCAATATTGTACGAAAGTCCATGATGCTCACGCAATTGCATATTCAAGCGTGAGTTCATTCCTGGACCCGCAAGAATATTTGAAACCAAAAACATAGGCACACGCTTGGGGTCGCTGTACGAATAGCAATAGTTTCCGATAATCGTGTTTGCCTGAAGGCTTTTCTTTTTCACAACTTTGTCGAACTTTGTCTTTCCAACAAACGGAACACGCTCAAATTTACGCAATTTTACAGTATTCAGTCCGAAATGCCTTTCGCATATACGTACAAGCCTACGGAAATCAATGTCTCCGATTGAACAGAAAACCATCTGGTTGGTATTGTACTTTTCCGACACGAAATCAAGGAAATCATTAGTACGGAACTTTGCCAACGACTTTTTTGTACCTAGAATATTATGACCAAGCGTATGATTAGCGAACAATGCTGATTCAAACTCATCGAAAATATTTTCCGAAGGATTGTCCTTGTATGTATTTATCTCATCCACAATCACATCGCGTTCCTTTTCAATTTCGCGTTGCGGAAAAATAGAGCAGAAAACAATGTCGTTGATTAGTTCGATTGCCCTATCATAGAACTCAACCATAAAGCTCGACGACACGCATGTTTCCTCCTTTGTCGTATATGCATCCACCTCGCCCCCAACCGATTCCATACGGTTGAGCAGATGATATGCCTTGCGCTTCTGCGTACCTTTGAAGAGCATGTGCTCGGTAAAATGCGCCATTCCTAGCTGCGTTTCGCTCTCGTCGCGCGTGCCCGTATTCATCAGCATGCAACAATGAGCCACATCCGACTTCACACGGTAGTGGATTATGCGTATTCCATTGGCTAATGTAATCGTTTCGTACACTCTGGAAAATTTTGCGCAAAAATAAAGTAAATTTACGATTCACGAATGACGATTTTCGATTCTGTTGCAAGAATTTCATAATCAATTAAACTTCATAATTCATTGTATTACAACACACATACTTCAACTATTCAAAAAAACAAGATTTTTTGAAATAAAATTTTGCCAATTCAAAAAAAATGCTATACCTTTGCAATCGCAAAATTGACTGGTACCTTAGCTCAGTTGGTAGAGCACAGGACTGAAAATCCTGGTGTCCCTGGTTCAATTCCAGGAGGTACCACAAAAAAGAGTTCGGAAATCTGAACTCTTTTGTTTTTATATTGTTAGTGTACGCTAAATCACCCTAATGTCAACCATTATTGGTTTCAGCAATCCAATGCAACAGGTCGGCGTAAACCTCTTCCCTGTTTATCTCGTTTAGTATTTCATGACGAGCATTGGGATACAACTTCATCTGTACATTGGCAATGCCAAGTTCCTTGTAGAATTCCACGGCATCCTCAACTCCTTTGCCACAATTTCCAACTGGATCCTTGTCACCAGAAACAAAAAGCATCTTTAAGTTCTTGTTTATCAAGTCGCCAGAAGAACGCTTATTTATGTAGATAAGTCCTGAAAAGAATGCACGGTAAAACGAATTTGAGAACACACCACCACAAAACTCGTCATCAATATATTTCTTCACCTGTGCATCGTCGCGGCTTAACCACTGATATGGTGCATTGTAGCCCTTGTTATACCCACCGAACGAAAGTTTGTCGAGCAGGCTTGCCTTAGACCTGCGCCCCTCTAACGCACAAGCAAAACTTGCGACAAACCTTCCGAAACGCAAAACTGGTGTCGGATTGGTTCCTGTTCCGCTTATTATTACGCCCGAAAGTTCTGTGCTATATCTTGTTATGAAAGTTCGCGCAAGAAACGAACCCATGCTATGCCCCATAATAAAATATGGGATTGATGGAAAATCGGCTGTGGCAATATCTTTAAGTTGCTTCATGTCGGAAACAATACGCCACCATTCGTCACGATGTGGCCACACACCATAATCGCGTGGCTCCGCAATTGATTTTCCATGCCCTCTATGGTCGTTTACATACACGGCGATACCATTGTCTGTCAAATATTTTGCAAAATCCGCATATCGAGCCGAATGTTCCGCCATTCCATGAAATATCTGCAAAATTGCCTTGGGTGCTGTATCGGGGAGAAAAACTCGATAGAAAATATTTGTTCCATCAGCCGCCTTAAATGTATGTTCCGAACTTTTCATATTACAAAACCATTAATAGCGACAAATGTACACATTTTTCACACAAAAGAGATTGATAGCAATTATATTTTATAACAAAAGTTTATAATATTATACCAAAGGCAACATTCAGATAATCAAACAACTACAAGCATACTTTTCAATTACAAATGCCACTACAGCCAAAACCACAACAAAAGCATCGAGAATTACAAAACTAAAAAGACACTTGTTGTACGATTTTCCTTGAGCACGGACAAGGCGTATAAACAGGTATACATTGGGAACAATCATCACAAGCATCAACCATGAACGGAAACCTAATACTGCAAATGCCACCGATGCTAAAAGTATTGTTGCAACGCCCACAAGTGCCGCAGTCTTTCCGAAACGCACTGGAAAAGTACGCTTTCCTACCGACCTATCCTCTTCTATATCACGAATATTGTTGGATGCTAGCACACATACGGCAATGCAACCACAAGCACAACCAACCCATACCGCTTCGAGTGGCAATGTAGCCGTCTGCAAATAAACCGTACCTGCCGATGCTACCGGTCCATAAAACAAGAAGCAAACAATGTCAGCAACACCAAGATATGCAAGCGAAAAGCGCGTTGCAGTGTACAACCATGCAAAAATTACAGCAAGCACGCCAACAATCAGTATCACCCAACCGCCAACCCATATAAGGTATGCGCCAAGCAACAGAGAAACAGACAAGGCAACAATGCAAGCATTTCGCATCTGATTAATATTCACAATACCTTCTGCCAAAGGTCTCTGCGGACCAGAACGACCAGCCTTGTCGCAACCACGCACAAAATCGTAGTAGTCGTTGACAAGGTTGGAAAACACCTGCAACGACATAGCACACAGCAAAGTAACCACTGCGACAGGAATATTAGGCACATATCCCAGCACAAGCAATCCCGCCAAAACAGGACTCGCCGAAACAAACAGAGAATACGGGCGACAAACGCCAAACCACAATTTTATCTTTTGCATGCTGAATAAAGTGTTGAAATTCCAAATGTTTGTGACTTAAAACTTGTATCGGAGAAACCGTTTCGCTCAAGAATTGCCAAAAAATCGTTCCCTTTCGCAAAGTTTTTAACGCTATTGACAAAATACGCAAATGCCTCATCGTTGTCGGTAAGTTTACGACCAATCTTTGGCACAATCCGCGTAAAATAAAAATCATAGAAAAATCGAACGAAACGGCTTTGCGGATAGGTAAATTCAAGAATCCTAAGTTGTCCGTCCGGTTTTAGCACGCGATACATTTCGGAAAGACAATTGTCAAGTTCTGCAAAATTTCTTACTCCGTAACCGCAAGTTATAGCATCGAATGAATTGTCAGCAAAAGGAAGTTTGGCACAATCTGCCAAAATCAGTTGCACAGAGCCTTCAAGTCCCGATTTGCGAACCTTTTCGCGACCTACATCCAACATACCTTCCGAAATGTCGATTCCGACAGCCCTTTCCGTCTTGCCTCGCTTAACCGCACCAATGCAAAGGTCTGCTGTTCCAGTTGCTACATCAAGGATTGTTTTGCATTTGGGCAATGACTTTATCGCTTTTCGCCGCCATGCACGGTCAATACCCAACGAGGACGTATGATTAAATCTATCGTAACGATTTGAAATACTGTCGAAAAGCGCTCCGATGCCTTCCATTGCAATACTACTTTAGAAGAATTTCGCCCTCTTTATCAAATAAGGCTTCAACACATCATCGACAGGCTGGTTAATGTCCGCCTCAACGAAATCAATTCCAAACAGACCGCACTTGTACTTCAGTTCAGATGTCAAAGCCGAAATCTTTTTCACATAGCCATCGCGAACCTCAGCGGGATTAAGCATCATGGTCGTGCCAGTCTCCAAGTCCACAAACTTGTACGGACGGTTTGCAAAAGCAAACTCCTCCTCCATCTTGCGGTCGATGACATGGAAAATTATAATCTCGTGCTTGCTGTACTTCAAATGCTGCAATGCGGAAAACAAAGCCTCGGTGTTACCATCGATGAACATATCGCTGAACAAAATCACCAGAGAACGCTTGTGTATCATTTCGGCAATCTTATGCAAAGTACCAGCCGTATCGGTACGCCTTTGCAACTGAATGCTGTCTGGCTTCAAGAATTTGCGCATTTCGTTGTACATTATCGACAAATGCACCTGAGACGACTTTGCATCAAGATGAAACTTTACATCATCGTCAAATAAAGTCAATCCAACGGCATCGCGCTGTCTGTGAAGCAGATATACCAACGATGCAGCCGCATATATGGAAAACTGCAACTTGTTCATGCGCTTTTCCTTGTACGGAAACAGCATCGATGACGACACATCTATTATTATTTGTCCGCGAAGGTTGGTTTCCTCCTCGTAACGCTTTACGAAAAGTTTGTCGGTACGGGCATAAAGTTTCCAGTCTATATGCTTAGTGCTTTCGCCCTTGTTGTAAAGACGATGCTCGGCAAATTCAACCGAAAAACCATGAAATGGACTTTTATGCAAACCCGTAATAAACCCTTCGACAACCTGACTTGCAAGAAACTCAAGGTTATCGTACTGCGGAAACATTTCAAGGTTTACATCCTTCGCATCCATAAATGAAATTTTGTGAGTGCAAAAATAACAAAAAAGGAAATTCTACAGCAGTAATAAGTACAATATTGCTTACCTTACCGTTGAAATACTTACTGCTTTTTTGCTCCACCAGCCATTCTCGCCCTGTACATTGCTTCCCTTATGCCACCATGCTCAATAAATTGCTTTTCCAATGATTGTAAAAAACTTTGCAACATCCTATCGGTCTGATGTATTAATGTAAGAGCAATATTTGCTATTTCCTCATCGCTCCATTTTTCAAAGTACCCTTGATAATCAACCAAATCATTATGAACCTTACAATATTCAACCATCTTGGCATAACGCGGAAATGACTCTGTCCACAAATTTAGATTTCTTGTACGCAGGTAATCCTCATAATCTTCCTTGAGTTCCAACAAACTGCTCTTGCCTACATTCAATAGTTTTATCTGCATTTCAATGGATGTGACTCCATCTGCCATTCCCTCTACAAAATTTTGCTTTCCAGAGCGTGCCGCCTGAATCATCTGGTCTACAGTCCTATCTTTTTTGTTCAAATACTTATTAGCAAAGTAAAAGGTCAAGTCATATATCACCACAGACTTCCGATAAAAATACATATTTCTACAACTACCATTACTCCGTAGAAATCCAGTGCTCTTATCTAAGTTGCCATTATTATTTGAGTCAGACATAATATTTTTCTAGTTAGACTAGTTTAACTAGACAGACTAGTCAAACTAGTTATGGGAATCCATATGAATTATAACTTTTATCCCTACAATCCCAACCTTATCCTGAAATCGCTTAGGATGTTCATGTAGTTGATAAATGCCTCGTAGGGCGAACTGTATGGATTGAAATACTTGTGGACATCGCCATCGGAGAACCACTTGGTACACATGTAGTAGAAATGGTCGCTGGTCTGCAGATAGAGCCAGTCGCGCCATAGTTCGGGGTCGTCGAGTTCCTTTACGCGTTCAAAAAGTTTATACAGGTTCTCGAAAGCCTCGTTCTGCAGTTCGTTGCCAAGCCATGCCGTAAGGTCACGCTCCTCGTCGGCCCACGAAATTGGATACGGAACGTTCAACTTGCCAACTGGATTGTACTTTGCAACTACCTCGCTCGGAGTATGGAACTGGTAGTCGGAATACTTGAAAACCTTTTCGGGTAAAGCTCGCATAAAATCGAAGATTCCAGTCTCCTTCCACTGGTGTTCGCCAAAGGTCTCATAGTCCATAAACAGGTTGATTACTTCCTCGTTCGGGTCGATGGCATTGAGCCACGAAACATACTTTTCCGCGGTAAGCGGATATTCGTCCCAGGCAGAGTTTGAGAAACGGAATGCAATGTCGTCCGACAACTTGAAGTTCTTGAGCAAAAGTTTCAACTTTGGATTTATCGCATTGCAGTACAAATAGTTCGGGCTCTTCCAACCCATAATGTGACGCGCACCTTCGGTAAGCATTCCCTCGTAGCCGAGTTTTGCCACCTTCTCGCCTATTTCGTCGGAATAGATAAGCTCCGTATTGCGGAAAATCTTTGGTTGCAAGCCGAAAAGTTCCTTCACTTTCTTTCTATGACGGTTCACCTGATACTCGAAAACATCCTCGGGACGAAGTGCCGACAGCGAGTGCGAATAGGTTTCGTCCAGAAGTTCCACCCTGCCTGTTGCGAAAAGTTTCTGGAAACTTTCGAGCACATCGGGAGCATACAGTTCAAACTGGTCGATTACCGTACCCGAAAGCGAATAGGCAATCTTGAAGTTGTCGCCATACTCGTTGACCAAGTCCAAAAACAACTGGTTTGCTGGCAGATAGCACTTTTCCGCCACCTTGCGCATAATGGTGCGGTTTTCGTAGTCGTTGTAATAACTATGGTCGTTGCCAATGTCGAAAAATCTGTACTTTTTCAATCTAAACGGCTGATGTACCTGAAAATAGAAGCAAATTGAACGCATATACCTAAACTTTAATATCCACAAACACTTTTATAAACCTCGTTGACATAGTAGGCGGAATTTTCCCACCTTAAATTTTCGACTTCCTGCTTGCCGTACTTCTTGAACATCTGCGACAACGCATCGTAGTGAAGCATTCCGTAAATTGAGTCGGCAAGTTCGTCCACATCCCAGAAATCCACCTTGATGGCGTGCTTCAAGACCTCAGCAACACCCGACTGCTTTGAAATGATTACCGGCACATCGGACATCATTGCCTCAAGCGGTGAAATACCAAACGGCTCACTTACAGATGGCATCACATACACATCGCTCATGCCGAACATTTCATACACCTCGTTGCCTTTCAAGAAGCCTGCAAAATGGAATTTTGTTGCAATTCCGAGTTGAGCCACACGGCGCACCATCTTGTTGAGCATGTCGCCGCTTCCAGCCATAACGAAACGCACATTCGGGTCGCGGTCGATGACCTTCTTTGCCGCCTCGATGAAATAGTCGGGACCTTTCTGGAAAGTTACACGGCCAAGGAAAGTTACAACCTTCTCGCGGAAGCCCTTGTGCAAGGTAAATTCTGGCAACGACATCGGCTCCACAGAATTATGCACGGTCACAACCTTGTCGGGACTTATGCCGTAGCGGTTGATGACGATGTTGCGCGTAAGGTTGCTGACAGCGATAACCTTGTCGGCAGCTTCCATGCCTGCCCTTTCGATGTCGTAAACATGCTGGTTCACATGCTCGCCACTGCGGTCGAACTCGGTTGCATGAATATGCACAACCAACGGCTTTCCCGAAACCTTCTTAGCAGCAACGCCTGCAAAATAGGTCAGCCAGTCGTGAGCGTGAATGACATCGAAATCGTTGTGAGCGGCAATATGACCAGCGATAAGAGCGTAACGCGAAACCTCATCGTAAAGATTGGGTCCGTAAGAACCGGAGAAGGTGTATTTGGTATTAAGAAAACTCTCGGAAATCTTAACTCCCGGGATGTTCGATTCGTACATCCTTGCAAAATCTTCGGGGTCCATGTAAGGCACAAGGCGCGAACCGACCTCAATGTAGCGGAAATTCTTCCACACCTTGGTTTCCTTGACATCCTTTTCGGTAATTACAGCATCGCTGGCATTGCGTATCGACACATAGTTCTGATCCTCGTCGCCGTAAGCCTTCGGGACAACAAATATTATTTCGGTGCCGAAATGCGAAAGACCCTTGGTCAAGCCATAGCAGGCTGTTCCAAGACCACCCGTAATATGTGGGGGAAACTCCCAGCCGAACATCAAAACTTTCATTGGCGTATATTTTTTACTTAATTATATTCTTAATTCAATTATTTTCAATTAATACTGGACGAACCGGTTTTCCTTCGCTACGACTTAAACCTTGTATATCGTAAATACCTCTTTCAAAATATAAGTCATTAGCAAAACTCGGAGACATGTCAACTATATTAGACAACCAATATTCACCATAGGAATTCGCACCATAGTTGGTACTTCCATTGTAAGTGCCAGCAGATGGTATGAAAATACTGTTACCATTAGGACCCGTAAAAAGACGACCGTTCATACCGTTTCGTTTAATATAGGTATGAGTGCAACTATTGAGCAATTCGTTCATTTCTGCTTTCGTAGGCATTCTCCAGCCCTCACCCCAATTTACTGTTGCTGCATCATCCGCCGCTTCAAGAGTGGTAAGATTGTCGGTAAACCCATTGTTCCCATAACTTGATTTATCACAATATTTGGTCAAGGTACTTTCTGAACCATTGCACCAACGATATGTACTCCAGATGTAATTGCTCTTAGGAGAAGTTTCTCCCCATGCAAAGTAATCGCCGTACGCAATTGGAGAATTTGCACCAACATTACAAGTCGCCCACTTTGTTCCACTTGGCAAACCTAAGTCGACATAACAATGCCCTCCTTGTTGACCTGTTATCGTCATCCATTGCGCATAGAGCGTAACATCTGCATAGATCGTTATTTCTTGAGCATCAAAACATGACTTTCCAGTTCCATCAGCAGAACTATTCCATCCTATAAACTCGTGATTTTCCCAGGCAAACGAATTGGCTGACAATACCTGCGGAGTGCCAATAGTAAATGTCTGCGGAGTCATTTCGCCAGTACCACCATTAGCATTGAAAGTAACGATTGCTGTGTTTCTTTCCCACTGCGCATACAAGGTCAATTCGGAATTGGAAGAAGCAATATAGGTCTGTTCATCATCAATTGCCAAGCCACTACCGTCTGGTATTGAATTCCAATTGACAAAAACATAGTTTTCTCGTGTAAACACATTTTTTTTAAGGGTAAACTGCTCTCCATATTTGACGATTTGCGGTTCCATTGTCCCAGTTCCGCCATTTGCATCAAATATTATGGTGTATGTTCCATTCTTCTTACATCCACCCATTAACAATAACAACATACATGCTACTGCAAACGGGAAGATATATTTTCTAATATTATTCATTTTCAATATTTTTTACTTGTCATACTTCTTTATCAACGACATAATTCTCAGCACCTCGGCAACGCTCCACGCCTGTGCTATTGCACCACGCGGATTGTATGGCGGGTCACCATCGTAAATTTCGGAAATACTGCCGATACCAGCAATTGTCATATCCTCCTCGAAGCCCCAAGCAATCTTCTTCACCTGTGGCAATGCCTGCTTTCCGTAAACCTTCAGCAGTCCTTCGCAGAAATGACCGAGCAACCACGGCCACACAGTTCCCTGATGGTAAGCCGAATCGCGCTGTTCCTGATTTCCGAAATAAACACCTTTGTAGTCAGGCGAATCGGGTGACAATGTGCGCAATCCCTTAGGCGTCAGCAATCTCGACTGAACCTTTTCGAGAATAGAGGCCGCCATGTCAACCGTAACCATCGTGTATGGCAACGAACATGCAAATATCTGGTTAGGACGAACCGAAAAATCACTGTAATCGTAAGTTACGACATCGGCAAGATAGCCACGGTTTGCGTCCCAGAACATCGCAAGGAACGAAGACTTTGTCCTTTCGGGAATATCTTTCCACCTTTCGATGAATTCGGCATCGCCACAAGCAGATGCCAATTCCAGCGAGAACATTATCGCATTGTACCACAGAGCATTTATCTCAACGGCAAATCCCATTCGCGGAGTTACAGGCCGTCCGTTCACCACGGCATCCATCCAAGTGAGAGCCTTGCCCTGAGTTCCCTGCCATACAAGGCCGTTGTCGTGCATCTTTATGTTGAAACTTGTGCCGTTGCGATAAGCATCAAGCACCGCTTTCATCTTCTTGCCGTAAATCTGCCATATTTGCCTTCTGTCGGGAAGCACATTGGAATATTCCTGCAAAGCCCAGAAGTACCACAGCGGTGCATCAACCGAATTGAGCGCAGCATCGTCACCAGCACCGATATTCGGGAACAAACCGTTCTTCATTTCCGATGACATCGTATCAAGTACTTCGCGACAAGCCTTTGCATTGCCAGCGTGAAGCGTCAAACCCGGCAACGAGATGAAAGTGTCGCGTCCCCAACGACCAAACCACGGATAACCAGCCACGATTTCGGTCTTGCCGTTGCGCTTGCAAATGAACTGCTGGGCAGCACTGCGCAGACATTCCTCGTAGTTGTTGCGTGGCGAACGCTTTGCCAATTCTGTGTTGAACTTACGCGATATACTTGAAGGTGAAATTTCGCTCAATGCAGCAGTGAAAATCACCGATTCTCCTTTCTTTATCGGCACTTCAAAATATCCGGGCACATACAAGTCCTCGCGATAGTCGTAGCCACGCTCCTGCTCCTCAATGTACTCGTTATTGTAGTACCAGTCTGGCACATGAACATACTCGCACTTCTTCGAAAGTTGCATATAGAGATACTTGTACGAATCGTACATTCTCAACTTAATGCCATTTTCTACTGGGATATACTTTGTATTGACGAAGAAATTTGCCTTACTCAACTTATGTACATTTCGGAATGCCAAGAACGGCTGGAAACGCAATTTTGTTTCAGAATTAGCCTCAAGCAAGGTGTATTTCAGCATTATGCGGTCATCATCGCTTAGGATTCGTTCCATTTTCAACAACACACCGCCAACGCGATATATGAAATACGGAATGGTTTCTATCTGGAAATCGCGCAAATACTTGTGTCCCTTTGGGAAATACACACCGTCGGGATACTTGTGAACGCCAAGGTGGAATACCTCATCGTGCTGTACAACCGACAAGTCAAGCGACGAGATTAGTATATGGTTATCACCATCTATGTCCTCCATCGGGCAGATGAATAATCCGTGATATTTCCTTGTATTACAATTTATTATGGTGGAACTTGCGTATGCCCCGCTTCGGCTTGTGCGGATAAGTTCGCGCTTGAGCGAATACTCAAGATTTACCAGTTGGTTCTTGTCAAAACTAATGTATCCCATAAATCAAAAAGTTACCCTACAAAGATAATGAAAAACTTTTTACGAACGAAAGTTTTTCCAAAAAAATTAAAAATTTTGAAGCAAGGAGCTAATCGAATTTTTTCACGACATAAAAACCTCTGAATAAACAAATTACACAAACATCAAAATACGAACATGCATCACACATCGGAACCGATAAACCAACGATTTTGCCATTCCCACATTTTTCCATATCTTTGCACCGAATTTGAATTGAGGCTTTGATTGCGATGAAACGCATAATTATATTATTCACAGTAATAACTTGTGTTGCAATATGCATGCTTGAGTCGTGCAACGGCAAAAATGGAAACGAAAATACAGAAACAATTGAATGCGATACCGTTACGCAAGTTGTTGACGAATCAACAATACCACTTCCCGACACCACCTACCCTTCTGTCGCAAACCTGAAATACGACATAACAATCTTCGACACTATAACCTCTGGCGAACTTTCCGACATCGAAGACTTGTACGCCAATGCACAGGGAATCTTTACTTTCAGAGGCGGTCCGTTGCGCAACACACCATTCTGCGGTCACATCGACAGCACACCCACCGACATCGACATCGACTGGGCATTTGAAACAAGCTACGACACCACCAAAACAAGTTTCGGCACTTGGGGCGGAGGAAGCGGTTGGACAGGTCAGCCTCTATATGTTGAATGGAGCGACAGCATGATGCAAAAATTCCGTGAAGCAAACGATTCCTTGACGGAAAACTTCGGCAACAAGGAAATCATGGTTTGCTCGCTGTGCGGAAAATTGTATTTCATAAACTACGAAACTGGCAAAATGTCACGGAAACCAATAGATGTCCTGAACCCAATAAAAGGTACTGCCATGCTCGACCCCGACCTAAACGGAAACCTTTACATCGGTCAGGGCATTCCGCGCAAGCGGCCGATAGGTGCAATGGTCGTTGACCTTTTCGAGCACAAAGTTTCCGACTTTTTCCCCGAAGACCCTAACGCTTGGCGTAGCTGGAGTGCCTACGATGCTTCACCTCTCGTTGTTGGCGGATTCCTTTTCCGCATCGGCGAAAACGGAACCATTTACAAATACACACGCGAAAAAGGAAAAATAAACCTGCATTCAACTCTCAGATACAAGAAAACCGATGACAGCGCAGCTGGAATGGAATCATCGATGGCGGTTTACAAAAACTACGGCTACACTACCGACAATCACGGCAACATTCTATGTATCAATCTCAACAATCTTGAGCCAGTATGGCACTACGACAACCACGATGACACCGATGCCACACCGGTTATCGAACTCGAAGACGGCATTCCATACCTTTATTCAGGTTGCGAAATGGACAGACAAGGGTACGAAGGCATTTCATACCTCGTAAAACTCAACGCTCTCACAGGAGAACGCATCTGGGAGCAGAAAATCGAGTGCAAGAAAATGACACTTGGCGACAAACATTTCGACGGTGGAATGTACTCCACAATGCTCCTTGGTACTGGTGACTGTAGTGACTTACTTTTCACCAACATCTGCACCAACGATCCACCAGCCGCAGGAATTTTCTGTGCACTGAAAAAAGAAACTGGCGAAATCGCATACACAAAGAAATTAGAACACTACGCATGGTCGTCGCCAGTGGCAATCACCAACAACGAAGGCAAAATGTTTGTACTGACATTCGACTGCGTTGGACATGCATACATAATTGATGGTAAAACTGGAGAATTTCTAGTAACCAAACTTATAGGAATCAACTTCGAATCATCACCCATAATCATCGACAACCATGTTGTGATTGGTTCGAGAGGCACTAACATTTATAAACTTTCAATCAAATGAAAAAGATAATCGTTGCAATATTGATACTCATTCCGTTTTACGCAAGTTCGCAAAAGCTTATGGCTTTCCGCGATTCTGTGCAAGGCAGTTACAATTTCTGGGTATATCTGCCTGAATGTTACGATTCTATAAACGAAACCACACCGACAGTACTTTTCCTGCACGGACGAAGCCTCTGCGGTAGAAACCTATCTATGGTACGCCGTTACGGTCCGCTCGATGCTCTTTTAATGGGACGAAAAATAAATGCCGTAGTAGTAGCTCCACAAAACCCTGGTGATGCTTGGAAACCTGAAAAGATAATGAAAATAATCGACTGGACTACAGAAAAATACCGCACTGACACGAATCGTTTGTATGTTCTCGGCATGAGTCTAGGAGGCTATGGAACAATTGACTTCGTAGGCACTTACCCCGAAAAGGTTGCCGCTGCAATGGCTCTATGCGGTGGCGGCACACTGAAATCATACTGCGGTCTCAACGAAGTTCCTCTATGGATAATGCACGGCACTGCAGACAAAGCCGTTGGCGTAAGTCAGTCGCAGGCTGTGGTGGACAAAATGATAGAATGCGGTGATACTTCACGCCTTATTTTCGACAGGCTAAGCGGTGTAAACCACAGCCGTCTGGCAAGAATGTTCTATCTGCCCGACACATACGATTGGCTTTTCTCACACTCACTTGCCGATTCTGCACGACAGGTTCACAAGGATATTCACATCGACAATGCCACGATGGAACTCGCTTACAAAAACCTCGACAAGAACAGCAACCATTTCACCGTCATAGACCCCAATCCACAGGTATATTCGTATGTTCCTGACGACCCGAATGCAGAATATTATGTCATCAAGAAGGGCGACACGCTTAGCCATGTTGCAAGGATGTACCACACTTCAGTTGCAAAACTCTGCCAGATAAACCACCTCAGCGAAACAAGCATTTTACAAATAGGACAGAAAATCTATCTGAAGTAAAGGTCAACCAATAATAAATCAATGCATTATTATTAGTAATTAATGCAAACAAAAAAAGGCGAGAAAGTCTCCTCTCACGCCTCAATATGAAGTGAAATAATATCACCTGTTAGTTGTTCTTTGCAAACTCGTAGCCGGCCTTTATAGCAGCGAGGTTTG
This sequence comes from Bacteroidales bacterium, assembly GCA_017551515.1. Classification (GTDB taxonomy): domain Bacteria; phylum Bacteroidota; class Bacteroidia; order Bacteroidales; family ML635J-15; genus Bact-19. The sequence goes on from JAFZLK010000081.1 coordinate 40,793, forward strand.
AATTTACAACAGCTTCGCCCTTGCGTCCGAAGATGCGCTGAATAGAAGCTTCCAACTCAGCGAGTTCGATTCCGAGGAAAGGAACAGTTGCACCAAGCAGAACCATGTTGGAACGAGCGTTAACCTTCTTTGCAATTTCGTTTGCATTGAAAGCTACATTTGTCTTTACCTTCTTGATTTCTGCCATAACCTTGTCCATATCAGGATAATTCTTGATATTAACGAAAGGTTCTGAGTTGGTGATTACACAACCGTCAGCAGCAAGGAAAGGCAGATAACGCAACGATTCCATTGGTTCGCTCGACAAAATGATGTCAGCCTGACCTTCTGGAATAACGTCAGCATAAATCGGCTTGTCGGAAATACGCAAGTGCGAGAAAACCGAACCGCCACGCTGTGACATTCCGTGGATTTCGGACTGCTTCAAATATAAATTCTTGTTGAGTGCTGCATCAGAGATGATTTTGGCTACCGATACTATACCGTCGCCACCTACGCCGCACAATATGATGTCTTTTTTCATGATAATTTCTCCTATTATTAAAAGGTTATTTCTTTTCGCCTATGTGCTTCTTAAGTTCAACGATACAAGTTCTGCGCGGAATGATTACCGAAACTCCGTTGTAGTTGATTTCCTCTTCGAGAATCTTTACAAATTCGTCGTGGTTCTTTGGTAGCGGAACAATCTCGCGAATGTGCTCTGGTTCAACGCCAAGACCTATACAAATCTGTGCAATCTTGCAGTGTGCCGATGATGGCTGACCACCTGTCATTGCAGTGATGTCGTTGTCGAGAATCATGATTACAACATTTGCCTTTTCGTTTACGCAGTCCAAAAGGCCTGTCATACCGCTGTGACCGAAAGTACCGTCACCAATTACTGCAACTGACGGGAAGATTCCAGCCTCGGCAGCACCCTTTGCCATTGTGATTGATGCACCCATACAAACGGTTGTGTCGATAGCCTTCATGTTGAAGCCCAAGGTGTAGCAACCTATATCACCGAATACCTTACCGTGATATTTAGCCATAACATCGTTCAATGCTGTGTAGCTGTCAACGTGAGGACAACCCTGGCACAATGCTGGCGGACGGTTTGTTACCAATTCTGGAACTGGCATTCCCTTTGCAGGAGCGAGTTTCAAAGCGGCTGCAATCTTCTCAGCGTTCATTTCTCCATCACGACGGATGGTTTCGTCCAAGCGACCCATAACCTTCTTGCCCTTTGCAAGGAATCCCTTGATGTGCTCCTCGATGAATGGCTGACCGTCTTCGAGAACAAGGAGTTCGTCGCACTCATCGTACAACTTGCTGAGCATATTGTATGGCAACGGATACTGGGTTATCTTTACAACTGGATATGGGCAATGTCCGTCCTTGAAGTTTTCCATCAAGTAGTTGTATGCGATACCGCTGGTGATGATACCGAGTTTCTTGTTTTCGCCATCGAAATACTTGTTGTATCCAGATTCTTCCGAGGACTTTGTGAACAACGGCTGCTTGTCGATAAGGTTGCGATACAAACGCTTAGCATTTGCCGGCAACAAAACGAAAGAACTAGCATCTGCCGGTTCTGTCAACGGGTTTTGTGGCAACGGATTGCGACGTTCAACACCTGCACGGCTGTGAGCCAAACGGGTAGGAATTCTGTAAAGAACAGGAGTTCCAAGTTTTTCCGAAAGTTCGTAGCCGAAGAAAACCATGTCGTAAGCTTCCTGCTGGTTCGATGGTTCAAGCATTGGAATCATAGCCCAGTGTCCGTAGAAACGGCTATCCTGCTCGTCCTGCGACGAGTACATGCTCGGGTCGTCAGCAACTACGATGAGTACGCCCTTGGTACCAATGATTGCTGCGTTCATGAACGGGTCACCGCAAACATTGAGACCAACATGCTTCATGCATGTCATAGCACGCTTGCCAGCGTATGCCACACCGATAGATGCTTCGAGAGCGGTCTTTTCGTTAGCACACCAGTTGGCGATAACACCTTTTTCCTTTGCTTCCTTCGATTTGATTACATATTCGGTAATCTGAGTGGACGGAGTTCCGGGATAGCTGTTGATAGCGCTTCCGCCAGCATCGATGAATGCTTGAGCTATCGCCTCGTCTCCTAATAACAATAATTTCTGCATATTTCTATTATTTTATTTTTACAATTTAAGTCCACGAAGATACAAATTTTCCGACACTTACAAAAATGTTTCAAAGCATATTTTGAGGGGAGTTATTCACGGTATACGAATAATGCAAAACGCTACTAATCAACCTTATAAACAGCGGCAATGATTTTTTGTTAAAAAATTTGACATTCCGAACAGGTTTATGACACATACTTAAACTACATATATTGCACTCTACATACAATTCCATTAGTGTAAAATTACATCTCCAACATTGTTGATTCTCCGCAAACATTTTGGGGATTCATACATTTTTAACTAAAAACATTTTGAGGATTTGTGCACTTTTAACCAAAAACATTTTGAGGATTTATGCATATTTAATCAAAAACATTTTGAGGATTTATGCATATTTAACAAAAAACATTTTGAGGAAAAGGAAATTATAATTATCTTTGCAGCGACAAATCAACACATTAGCACTTATGTCATTCAAAAGAAAATTATACAACGAAATGCTACGCTGGAAAGAGTCCCGCAAAGGCAAGTCAGCATTACTTATAAATGGTGCCCGTCGAGTTGGAAAATCCACCTTAGTGGAATCTTTTGCCAAGCAAGAATATAAATCCTATCTGCTTATCGACTTTTCAAAGACCTCAAAACAAGTTGATGCTCTTTTCGAGGACATGATGAACTTGGAGATGTTTTTCTTTCAATTGCAAAACATATTCAATGTCAAGCTATACGAGCGCAAGTCAGTAATAATTTTCGACGAGGTGCAGATGCAACCATTAGCAAGACAAGCAATCAAGCATCTTGTTAAAGACGGACGATACGACTACATAGAAACTGGTTCGCTACTTTCGATAAAGAAAAATGTGGAAAAGATTGTAATTCCAAGCGAGGAAACGCGATTAACCTTATATCCAATGGATTACGATGAATTTCGCTGGGCAATCAACGATGGAGTTTCGCCAGATTTCATCCGACAAGCATTTGACATGAAACGAAGTATTGGCGATGCCGTACACCGAAAATGGATGCGCGACCTAAGACTATATATGCTTATCGGAGGTATGCCTCAAGCTGTTGACACATACATAAAAACAAACAATCTTCGTGAGGTGGATAATGTCAAACGTGAAATCCTACAACTTTACGATGATGATTTTTACAAAATTGACTCAACTGGCAGAGCATCGCAACTATTTGCAGCAATTCCAGGACAATTGTCAAACAATGCAGGACGCTACCAAGTGTCGAGTGTACTTGAGAATCAGAATGCAGAGCGAGTTAGTTCTGTTGTGGCGAACATGGCAGACAGCATGGTAATCAACTTGTCGTACCACGCCAACGACCCCAATGTAGGACTAGGCATGAGCAAGGACTTGTATCGGTACAAAATGTTCGTTGGCGATACTGGCTTGTTTGTAACCTTGGCTTTCAGAGACAAAGCATACACCGAAAATCTTGTATATCAAAAACTTCTCAACGACAAACTGAATGCAAATTTAGGCTATGTATATGAAAATCTAATTGCACAAATGCTAAAAGCCAGTGGCAACGAACTATATTACTACACATTTCAAACCGAAACAGGCAAGCACAACTACGAAATCGATTTTCTATTGTCACGCGACAACAAACTCTGCCCCATAGAGGTAAAATCATCTGGATACAAGTCGCACAAGTCGTTGGATGTTTTCTGCGAGAAATATTCGTCGCGCATCAGCGACCGTATATTGCTATATACCAAAGACTTCCAAAAGGACGGTGCTACCACATGTATGCCAGTGTATTTCACACCATACCTATAGGTGGTTTGATGTTGTTTTGCCGAACTAATAAATGACATTTTCTTACATCACTCCCAATTCTTCGACAAGTTCTGCCTTCAAACTTACCGCCTGCTTCAATTCTGCATTCTTACCTTGCTTTGCAAAATATCTCCATCTATGGTAAAACTTTACATACCAATGTCTTAACGCAATGAATGGGACAAATAAAACCGTAAGTACTGCCAACAATATGAACGAACACCACCACGGCCACGGAATTATGAACGACAGTCCGAACACCAACAAATTCCATACTGGATATGTCACCGCCGAACCTATGCCAATTCGCATGGATGCCGACATTCGCTTGTCTTTTAACTTATTGACAACAAGTTCTGGTATCTTGTATGGGACAATGTTCAACAGCCAAAGCACTGCATATAATGGAGCAAACACAACCGACAACAAAGACAAAAGCAACATTGCAAAAATACCTAACTTCTTCCCTATCATCCAGTTCCTGAAATTCAATTTGCCAAGCAAGTCGGAATACGACTTTGCCTTTTCCATAAACCACGCAAACTTTTCTGGCGAAACTTCCTTTAACCTACGGAATGTTTCAAGCATTGTCTGGTCAGATGCCAAACGCTCCGACATGCGCATACGCCTTGCTTTTTTGCCATGCTTGGCTTCTCGGTATATTTCCATCAACGAATCCAACTGCTCATTGTTTTCCTTGTCGGCAATGTCGAGCATAAGCGGTCGTACATGCTCCTGCGCCTTCAGTGCAAGCTGACGATATGCCGCTTCGGGATGTTCGCGGTAAGTGTCAAGCAGTTCGCCGAATTCGAAAGGTTTTCCAATGTTGAGCAAAACCTTATGTCCTGCACTATAGAAATTTTCGTAATAGTTTGCCATGGGAAGCACCTTCAAATGCAGGTTGAAATTCGAAATTTCCTCGGCACGGAAAGCTATTCTTGCAAAACCTTTCTTGAACGAGCCCATCGACTTGTCGTACTGCAGAGCCGCCTCTGGGAAAAGCCCCACAATCTTGCCATTGTTGAGTATATTGGCTGCAAGTTCAAAAATCTTGTCGTTCTCGCCAAGATTTTCCTTGCCTGTGTCGCGCACACGGAAAGCAGGAAGCACCCTGCACCATTTCAAAATCTTGGCAACCTTGTTCTTCTTGAAAATATCGCCACGAGCAATGAAAACCATCCTATGGCTCGGAATGCCAAAAACTGGCAGCATCGCATCAATCAATCCATTCTGGTGATTACAAATTATGAGAAATGGCTCATCTGGAATATTTTCCTTTCCTTTGACTTCCAATTTGCGAAAAAACAACTTAACCACGGCATACCACACCCATATGTAGCATATTTCGTATGACGCTCTGCGTTTCTCTATATTCGCAAAATCAATCATATGCTTTCTTTTTTATGCAAAAACAAGCATGAATCGCCATAACTTAAAAAGCGAAATCCGTTTTCAAGCGCATATCCGTAAACTTTCCGCCAGTCTTCACCAATGAACGCCGACAACAAAAGTAACAAAGTCGATTTCGGCTGGTGGAAATTCGTAATCAGCCTGTCAACAATCCTAAACCTAAATCCAGGCACTATCATTATCTGCGTTGCACATCTTATGCTGTCGAAACCTTTGGCTTCCATCCACGAAAGAAGGTTCAGAAGAAGTTCTTTTGTGTCGTAATCCTGTTTTCCTGAATATGCCTCCCACTGCGAAACGGCGAATTCATTTGTTTCAACAGTCTTGTTTTCAAACACTTGCACAGCCACACGATACAAACTTTCGACAGTTCTAACCGTTGTGGTTCCCGTAATTGTTATATTACCAAGCTTGGCAACGATTTTTTCAATTGTAGAGCGGTTTACAACAAAATGCTCGGTATGCATTTCATGCTCGGCGGCATTGTCGGTTTTCACAGGCTGGAAAGTTCCGGCTCCGACATGCAAAGTCACAGCATCACAATCGATTCCATGATTGCGGATGTCGTCCATCACTCGCTCTGTGAAATGCAGTCCGGCAGTCGGTGCGGCAACAGAACCTTCGTAGTGGCTGTAAACAGTCTGGTAGCGAACGCTGTCAATTTCTTCGCTGTTGCGATTCAAATATGGCGGAATTGGGATGTTGCCAGCAGCATCAATTATCTGCGAAAATGTGATATCTGGATTGTCCCACTCGAAAAGTATCTCGAACGAATTTCCAATTTCGCGAACACGAGTAATATATAGGTATAGCGAAACGCCTCCGACATTAACCTCCTTACGAAGTTTTCCCTCCTTCCACTTCTTGCTGTTGCCCACCAAGCATTTCCACGAACAAGATTTGTTTTCAGCAAAAGCAAGCGCATAATCCGATGGTGAAATCGGGTCGAGACAGAAAACTTCGATTTTTGCGCCAGTCTCCTTTTCAAAAATCATACGGGCATTTATAACCTTGGTGTCGTTGAAAAGCAGAAGTCCGCCAGATGGCAGATGTGCGCTTATATTGCGAAACCTGTCCTCCTCTATCTTTTCGCCATCATACACAAGCAATTTTGACATATCACGCTCGGCAAGAGGATACTTAGCGATTTTTTCATCGGGCAGATCGTAATTATAGTCGTTTATGTTAATGTTGCGAACCACTTTTTTATTAAATTTGCGCAAAAATAATAATTCTTATGGATTTAATTAGCATTGGCGATAAAGTTAGGTTTTTGAATGATGTTGGCGGAGGAACCGTTGTAAAAATACTTCCTAAAAATCAGATAGTTGTCAGGGACGAAAACGATTTTGAATATCCGATTCCAGCGGCAGAGGTTGTCGTGATTGAAAAGGCAAAGGAAAATTCAAAGCAGCAGTTCAAGGAAATTGCCAACAACATAGTCGAGAACATAAAGGAGAATTTCAAGGACAACATAAAAAAGGTAGAAGGTACAATTATACCGAAACCGAAGATTGAAATCAAGAAAGACCAGAAGACTGAATACATGTTCGCCTTCATCCGCAACTACGATGACAAGTTTGACGGCTTCGACTGCTACCTTGTAAATGACTCCAACTACTTTGTTTTCTACCATATTGTACTGCGAGGAGAAAACGGATTCGAGAAAATCGACACTGAAACGCTCGAACCCAACACTAAGATTCTTGTCGGACAACTTACTCGCGACCAAATCAACAACTCCAAGGAAATCATTATCCAAAGCATTCTGTATGACAATCCGCATTGCACCTACCATGAGATGCTGGAACGCAGAATAAAGATTACACCTATTAAGTTCTTCCAAGAGCATACTTTTGTGGAAAACGATTTCTTTGACGAGAAAGCATACATCTTTGAACTTCTGAAAGAAGACCTCGGACTTGGAAATTCCATAAAGACACAAAAGGAATTTGAAGACCAGATAGCACGCAAGGACGAAGCCGAAGAAGACAATTCGCAACGCTACCACAAACGCAAACAGCCCGAAACCGTAGAAGTTGACCTGCACATCAACAAGCTAATTGACAGCGTAATTGGTCTTTCGAATGCGGAAATACTGAATATCCAAATGCAGACATTCCACAAAACCATGACCGATGCAATAATGAACAAGGCAGGCAAAGTTGTACTAATTCACGGCATCGGAAACGGAACACTAAAAAACGCAATCCGTGAATCACTTGAAAAACAGTACAAACTGCCCTACGAGGATGCTTCGTTCAGGGAATACGGATTTGGAGCGACGATGGTGATGATGAGATGAATGGATTGACGATTTAGGAAGTACGATTTTAGATTTAACGACAAGATGCAAAAGAGTTTTCGCTGCGCTCAAACGATTGAATGACCACGAATAACACGAATAGCACGAATGTTTTTTCGCTACGCTCAAAAAAAATCTAATCTTCAAACAACCTTAAACAACTTGAAACTATTTTAAACAACTAGAAACTTAGAAACAGCAAAGCAAGAAACTTAGAAACAATTAGAAACGGGCGTAGCCCACATAAACATATCGTTATGACAATACAAGAAACACTAACCCAAAGATATATAGAGTTCTACAAATGCGAACCTCTGAAAGTTGAAGCAATAACCAAAGCAGGCTCCAATAGAAGCTATTACAGATTTTACGACAAAAACGGAGATACTGTGCTGGGTGTTTACAGCAACAATATACCTGAGACAAAGACATTTCTGTACTACAGCGTAATTTTCAGCAATCTGGAACTAAACACACCGAAAATTTACCACGTTAGCGAGGATACACTCTCATACTTCATTGAGGATTTTGGAGACGATTTGTTACTGAAGGTCGTTGAAAGCGAATACAAGCAATACGGCGAGTTTACCGACCGCCTCGATGATCTTTACCGCAAAAGCATCAGTGCATTGGTAAAACTGCAGATTGCTGCAGGCAAAGCCATTGATTTCAGCCTCGCCTACTCTATTTCGGAATTCAACAGCCAGAGCATATTGTTCGACCTCAACTACTTCAAGTATTATTTTCTGAACCGCCTCGACATTCCATACGATGAGAAACTTCTTCAGGATGACTTCGATGCACTTGCTGAACACCTTGCCGAAAACGGAACCAAGGCATTTATGTTCCGCGACTTCCAGGCAAGAAATATACTTGTGAATGATGAGCAAGTTTATTTTATTGACTATCAAGGCGGACGCAAAGGTGCAATACAGTACGACATGGCATCGCTGCTTTGGCAGGCAAAGGCAAAAATTCCCAACGACAAAAAGTTGGAACTGCTAAAATTCTACATTGACGAGGTCGCCAAGAATACCGAAATTGACAAGACAGATTTTGAACGTGAATTCTGGTTCTACCTGTATGTGCGTATTCTTCAAACGCTTGGCGCATACGGAAATCGCGGTCTAATTGAAAAGAAGCGCCATTTTATCGAAAGCATACCGTTTGCCATCGACAATCTGAAGGATCTCCACGAAACCCATCCTATACTTGGCGAATACAAAGAGCTTGACAGAGTAATCTCCGAAGTGGTTAAGTGCAAACAAAAGTTCGAATATGTAAAATACAACGAGCTAACAATCAATGTGATGAGTTTCGGTTACAAGAACGGACTGCCAGAAGATAAGACAGAAAACGGCGGAGGTTTTATCTTCGACTGCAGAGGAAATCATAATCCCGGTCGCTACGAGGAATACAAAAAAATAACAGGTCTAGACCAGCCAGTAATCGACTTTTTCAAGAAGCACGGCGACATTGATGTTTTCATCGAGAACACAAAGGCGGTAATTTCGCCAACCATAGAGAATTACATTAGCAGAGGTTTTACCAGTCTGATGATTTGCTTTGGTTGCACTGGCGGACAGCACCGAAGCGTCTATTCTGCCGAAAACATAGCAAAGTACATACACGAAAAGTACGGAGTAAAAGTTATCTTGAAACACAGGGAATTAGGTATAGAAAGGACAATTGAAGGATGAAAGGCGAAAAGGCTGAAAGGCTAAAAGCCAAAAGGCCGACAGACTAACATTCATCAATTTATTTTAATTTTGCAACGAAATTTCAAACAAACGAATATGAAGAAAATCGCAGTTATACTTTCGGGATGTGGAAGCCGTGACGGCAGTGAAATCCACGAGGCAACATTGTCGCTATTGGCAATCGACATGAACGGTCTTAAATACCAATGCTTTGCACCGAACAAAAACCAAACCGAAGTTGTAAACCACTTCACGCAAGCGCAAGAGTCAGAAAAAAGAAACATGCTTGTCGAAGGTGCTCGCATAGCACGCGGAAACAGAAAACCAATAAATGAAATTAATGTCGCCGACTTCGATGCACTGTGGATTCCAGGTGGACTTGGCGCAGCAAAGAACCTCTGCTCCTACTTCTACGAAGGCGCAAACATGAAGGTTGATTCCGATGTAGAATCCGCAATAAAAGCATTCAACAAGGCAGGAAAAACGATAGTTGCACTCTGCATAGCTCCTGTAATTGTTGCAAAAGTTCTTGGAGCTAATGTAACATCAGGCGAAGACGCTGGCACCGCATCAAACATAAATGCAATGGGCGGAAAAAATACCGTTTGCAACTTCGACGAAATTGCCTACGATGCCGAAAAGCACGTAATAACAGCACCATGCTATATGCTCGATGCATCAATTTCACAAATTTGGATGGGAATAAAAAAGGCCGCCGACAAGCTCGTTGAACTAATTTAAGGTGAACAAGGAAATCCTCAGGCTCGCCCTGCCGAACATAATAACCAACATCACCGTTCCATTGCTCGGAATGGTCGATTTGGCTATTGTCGGACACATTGGCAACGAAACCTACATTGGCGCTATTGCTCTTGGCACAGCACTTTTCAACCTGATATACTGGAACTTCGGATTTCTGCGCATGGGCACAAGCGGACTTGCCGCGCAAGCATACGGCGCTGGCGACAAGGACGAAGCCATGAAGATTCTTGTGCGCGGACTTACAATCGCACTTTGTGCCGCTGCAATACTAATCGCACTGCAATACCCTATTGCAAAACTTTCTGGACTAATACTAAACTGCAGTGACGAGACTCTAAACCTCACACTATCATACTTTTATGTACGCATCTGGGCAGCACCTGCAACGCTTGGTCTGTACGCCCTAAAGGGATGGTTCATTGGAATGCAAAACTCAAAGTCGCCAATGACTGTTGCGATTGTGCTGAATATAGTTAACATAATCGCTAGTCTTGCTTTCGTCATCTGGTTAAAAATGGACATTGTGGGCGTGGCACTCGGGACGGTTATTGCACAATATTCAGGACTTGCACTGGCTATAATCCTGTGGTTCAAGCATTATGGCAATATGCGTCATCTAATTGACATTCGCGGAAGTCTGCACAAAGCCGAAATGAAACGCTTTTTCAAACTCAACGGCGACATATTCCTGCGAACATTGTGTCTCTGCGCTGTATTTACCTTCATTCCTGCCATTTCGGCCAACATGGGCGACCTCACACTTGCCGCCAATACGCTGATAATGCAGTTATTCACACTGTTCTCGTACATTTTGGATGGTTTTGCATACGCAGGCGAATCGCTTGTAGGAAAATACATAGGAGCAAAAAAACGCGAACCATTGAAAAAAGCAATTCGGTATTTAATTTATTGGGGACTGATTTTCACTGCATTATTTACAATAATATACTTTTTCTGGAGCGAAGACATCTACTACATACTCACAAGCGACAGCAATGTCGTTGGCGAAGCCATGATTTTCAACCGCTGGACACTGCTGATACCGCTATGCGGATTCTCCGCCTTCCTTTTCGATGGAATTTACATTGGTGCAACAGCAGCAAAATCAATGAGAAACATAATGTTCATTGCCACATCGGTATTTTTTGCAGGATATTTCATTCTGCAACCTATTTTCGGTAACGATGGACTTTGGGTTGCCTTCCTCCTATTCCTTGTTTTCCGTGGCGGATTGATGTGGATAAGATATGGGAAGAATGTGATAGAACGATGTACGTAACCCAACCGTCATTGCGGAAGCTAGTCGTAACACGCGATACAGAATGTGGAGCGTTGTGAAGACTGCTGTCCGTAATCTGCTAACGCATTGTATTAAAGCAGATTCCGTACAGCAGTCTTCACAAGGCTCGTTCCTGCGCCTGTTCGCTTTGTCTTACGGGATGACCGGTGACAATTTCCTCCAGTGGCAATCCATAATTTCGCCAGAATCCGCTGTATGCAAATGCATTGCTCCACCTAAGCAATTCTTATACTCACGGCAATCGGCACAAACGCCACACTTTGTCCACTCCCTATTGCGGAACTTCTCGAACTTGTTTTCCCACACATCGATAAGGTTATCGGAATAAATGTTACCCTGCGCAAACCTGCGATCGATGTTAGGACAGGCGGAAATAGAGCCATCGTTAAGCACCGAGCCGATATTGATTCCTGCACGGCAGAAATAATGCCAGTCACGCACCTTGCGGTCGTACTTTCCGAGATATGCCTCACAACTGAACTTTGCATCAATCTTACCTTCCTTGCGCGTGGCGACAATGAAATCCATAAGTTGACGAAGTTGCTCGCCGTTGAGTTGCAAGTTGTTGTCGGTTGCTGCCCTGCCAATAGGTGCTATTGTGAAGAAACGCCATGCCTTGACCTTATGTTCAATCAGCATTCGCTTCATTTCGTCAAGTTGACCTAAATTCATCGGGCTTACGCAGGTGACAATGTCGTATGTCGGCAAGTGCTTCTCATTTGCAATCAAATCTATGGCGTTCATTGCATGGTCGAAACTGCCGACACGCTTGCGAAAAGCATCGTGGGTTTCGCGCAGACCATCGAGACTTACCGTAATGCTACACAACCCAGCTGACATAAGTTTGCGATGCATCTCGGCATCGTAGGCGTAGCCATTGGTAACAATGCTCCACGGAAAACCATGGCGGCGCAGTTCGCGGCCACAATCGGCCAAGTCGCTGCGCAACAAAGGTTCACCACCAGTTATGACAATGAAAACTGAATTTCGCGGATAGCGTTTCTCCAACGGCTCAATCGCCTTCAAAAAATCCTCGAACGGCATATCGGGCAACAACGATGAAGCCGTGCAGTCCGAACCGCAATGCCGACAATTAAGATTGCACCGCTGAGTGCATTCCCAAAAAAGGTAGTTAAGTTCGTGAAGTTGGGTTTCCTTTTTCCGGAAATAGTTATGAAATGCCTGAAGCATAGCTACTTTGCAGCAAGCGAGATGTTAATATCGGAAAAATCGGAAACTATTAGTGTGTCGAATGGTGCGTAACGGTCAAGGGAATCTGAAAAATTAAGGTTGTAACCGGCATCGTCATCACTATAAACCATAAAAGACAAGCTGAACTGTCCGTTTTCATCGGAAACTGCAACTTCATCGGATATGTCGGTAGAAACATTTATTCCCGACAACGGCTGAGACGAAGTGCCATCTGTAACAACTCCCGACATCTTTACCTCATAGCAGAAACTCTCTTCACCGCGATAGTTTGGTGTTCCGTAGCAAGCCTGCATTATGAACATCACCGAAGTAAAAGCAGATGCAGCAAGCAATCCGCGCACCCATTTGTATGCTGTTAGACTTTTCATGTTTATACTTTTTATGACTTGACAAAAATACAGAAATTCTTTAAATAGCACAAGTTTTTTATAAAGTTAATTCAATTTAATGCATAACTGCCGCCGACTAATGGTTCAGAAATTTATCCAATACACTATCAAGCAGATGCACATAGTAGAACGGCAAACTCAACAGACGGAATTTCTTTCCTCCCTTAGTAATAACCTCGTCAAGTTGCATAGGATTGTTCCACACGCGTACAGCAAAATCATGGTCGGTGCCTTCCATAAATATCTGCAACGACTTCAGATGCGAATTATGCCCTGCCTTTACCTCTACTGGTATAACGCGACCTTCGTATATATAAACGAAGTCAAGTTCAGATGTTGCGCTCTTAGTATTACGCACCCAAAAATCACGATGAGCCTCCGCATTCATACTACCCGAAAGTAATTCCTGAGCAACCATCTGTTCCGCCAATTTTCCACGCCAAGTATCCATTATATTCCGCGACGCCATTACCTCCTTCTGGATTTTTGCGGAAAAATTGATTATGCCCACATCGTGCCAGAATATCTTAGGCTTTCGCGCATGGTCTTGAAGAACTGGCAATATACCGCTTGTAACAGGATATACAAGTTCGAGAATGTATGTTCGTTCCAAAGCACGCAAGGCCTCTCCCACCTCACGCGCCTTATAGCCAGATTCGGCAAAATTACCAAGAGTTATCTGCTCTGTAGAATGCGTCCAGCCGTTTTTTAGAATTAGACGGATAACATTCTTCATTGTATCATTTCGGGCATACCTTTCAACATCTTCGCTATAACTGCGCAACAAATTGGCATAGGCTTCCGAAACAGCAACAATATCCTTATTCTCGGCATACAAAGCAACAGCCTCGGGCATACCGCCAACAAGCGCGAACTTTGAAAACATATCCATTGTCATAGAATGCATTGCTTCGCTAACAGAAAGATTTTCAACATTATGCACCAACATAGTCTGATTCATCGCACCAAGGAAATCGCCAAACGAACACGGACTAAGGTGCATATACTGAACCCGTCCAACAGGAAACGACACATGCTGGTCGAGCAAAGTTACAAGCAACGAACCTGCTGCTATCACATACAACCACGGATAATCCTCATAAAAATAGCGCAACAAAGCAACCGCCTGCGGAGAATTCTGTATTTCATCGATGAAAAGCAAGGTGCGTTTATTTTTATCTATCGGTTTGTTTGCCTTCATAAATATAAGTTGTACAACATCGTCTATGTCGTACAAAAAGAAATCTCTATGCTCTTGTCTCTCAAGGTTCAAGGATATAAATACATCAAACTCCTTTCCGAACTCCTTTACCAATGTTGATTTTCCAACCTGACGAGCACCACGAAGCACCAACGGCTTGCGAGTTGGAGACTCAGCCCAGCGTCTCAAATCTGATATTACTAAACGACCAAACATAACTCATTGTATTTTCGGCACAAAGATACAACTTTTGTTTCAAATCACAAGTATATTTTCATAAATTTTGTTTCAAATCACAAGTAAAATCTCAAGAAATTTGTTCCAAATCACAAGTAAGAGCACCTTGGGTTAATACTAAAATCCTCCCACGACAATAAAAACGCAACAGAAAAAAATGGCAAAATCAAACAAACAACACCTTGCATTATTTGCAAAAAAGATTTACCTTTGCAGTCGCCAAATAAAATTGGCAATTAAAAAATGTTTTTTCAAAAAATTAGACTGTAAAATATATGGCAAGTAGAAGAAAAGAAATGTTTCCGAATGTTACCGATGCAGAATGGAACGACTGGAAATGGCAAGTGAGAAACAGAATCGAGACTCTCGAACAACTGAAAAAATATGTGAAGCTGACACCAGAAGAGGAAGAAGGCGTTGCTAAGTCGCTGAAGACTCTCCGTATGGCAATCACTCCGTACTACCTGAGCCTCATTAACCCAGACGATCCAAACGATCCTGTCCGCAAGCAGGCTATCCCGACCGCCGCTGAACTTCACCAGTCGGCTGCCGATTTGCTCGACCCGCTTCACGAAGACGAGGATTCGCCAGTTCCTGGACTTACCCACCGTTACCCCGACAGAGTTCTGTTCCTCATCACCGACATGTGCTCGATGTACTGCCGCCACTGCACACGCCGCAGATTCGCCGGTCAGCACGACTGCCAGTCACCATCGGAACGCATACAGGCAGCTATCGACTATGTAGCACGCACCCCACAGGTTCGCGACGTCCTCCTTTCGGGTGGCGACGCTCTTATGGTCGATGACGCTATGCTCGAATCTATTATCCAAAGACTCAGAGCAATACCTCACGTAGAAATTATCCGTATAGGCTCAAGAACTCCAGTTGTATGCCCACAGCGTATAACCGACAGCCTCTGCGAAATGTTGAAGAAGTACCACCCAATATGGTTAAACACTCACTTCAACCACCCGAACGAAGTTACCGAAGAATCGGCAGCAGCTTGCGCTCGTCTTGCTAACGCTGGTGTTCCTTTAGGAAACCAGTCTGTATTGCTTCGCGGCATCAACGATAATGTTGACATAATGAAGAAGTTGGTTCACAAACTCGTTATGATGAGAGTTCGTCCGTACTACATCTACCAGTGCGACCTTTCAATGGGTCTCGAACATTTCCGTACTCCAGTTTCAAAGGGTATCGAAATCATCGAAGGTCTTCGCGGACATACATCGGGATACGCAGTTCCTACATTCGTAGTTGACGCTCCTGGTGGCGGTGGAAAGATTCCTGTAATGCCTAACTACTTGATTTCGGAAAGCCCGACAAAGGTTATCCTCCGTAACTACGAAGGTGTTATCACAACCTACTCGCAGCCAACCGACTACGTTGACAACCAGACTCCTGCAAGCGAAGAATCGAAGATTAAGCCAGAAGGCGTACTTCGTTTGATGAAGGGCGAACAGATGGCTCTCGAACCAAGCAACCTCGCTCGTAAGGAACGTCACGTAAAGAAATAGAACTGAATTTATTGTAAATATAAAGGCGTGAGATTCATCACGCCTTTATTTTAAACAGAGATGCCGTTTATAAACGAAATATTGAAGCACAAATCATTGTCGATTGTCGGAATGGAAAAGAATACCGGCAAGACGGAGTGTCTCAATTATATTATAGGTAGGCTACGCGACAGCGGTACAAAAATAGCCATAACCTCAATCGGCATCGACGGAGAAAGCGTTGACCAGGTAACAAGCACTCACAAACCCGAAATTGAAATATACCCAGGAACCATGTTTGTCACCTCCGAAAACCACTACCGCACACGCAAGATAACATCGGAGATACTGAACATCTCGAAGCAAAGCACATCACTTGGACGACTTGTAACGGCAAGAGCAAAATCGCAAGGCAAACTGATATTCTCCGGACCAACCAACACAATGTGGATTAAGGACATAATTGGCGAGGTAAAAGATTTTGGAAGCGAACTTACCATTATCGACGGAGCATTGTCGCGCAAATCGCTTGGATCGCCATCGGTTACCGAGTGCATGATATTATCGACAGGAGCGGCGGTTTCGCACGACTACAAGGAACTTACTCGCAAGACAAAGTTCGTATATAGCCTGATAAACATCGAGGAATACGAATCTCCTGCAAGCGACAAACTTCTAAACATTGATCGCGGCATTTGGGCAATCGACGACAACAATGAAATCCACGACCTTGGCATCGACTCCACCCTGCTTCTCGAAAATAAAAAAGACAAGCTTTTTGAGTATGGCAATACAATTTTTGCCAGCGGAATCGTCACCGACAAGGTTTTGAATCTTTTGCGCATGCAAAAGGAAATTCAAAACACAACATTGATTGTCAAGGATTTTACAAGGATTTTTGTAACGCCAGAATCACTTTACTCCTACCTGTCTAAAGGTGGAAAAATAAAGGTTCTGCTTCGCACAAAACTCATTGCAGTCTGTGTTAACCCGACATCGCCAAGCGGATATGTCATGAATTCGGAGAAAATCACGGCAGAACTATCAGAAGCACTTAACATTCCTGTGTATGATATATTTAAAGAGAAAGAAAAAAGGACAAACAATTTTAAAAGTTGAAAAGGGTGACTAGATTTAAAGACTTTTTCGCGATGCTCAAATGGAATGGCAGTCGCTTTGCGAGAAATAACACAAATCAAGACAAATCTTACAAATTATTTGTCAGATTTGAAAAGATTTGTTAGATTTCTGTCCGATAGGACACTCACACATAGAAACCAGAGACATAACCATGTACAAAACAATATCAATATCACAGACAGGCAACATCACCACCATCAAGTTCGACAACGAACCGACTATGAATGCGATGAGCCAGCTTTTCCTAAAGGAATTCCACGAAGCTGTTGAATCTGTCCGCAACGACAAGGAATGCAGGGTATTAATTATCCGTGGTACCGAAAAAGTATTTTCTGCAGGCGGAAACCTTCACGAGATTTCAGGAGCCGACTACGAAAAAGCCACACTAATGGCTACCAACGCACATTACATTTATGATGGCTTACTAAACCTTGACATCCCAGTAATTGCTGCCCTCGACGGCATAGTGTATGGTGGTGGACTGGAACTTGCCCTTCGTTGCGACATCCGTTTCTGCACTCCTGAAACCCGCATGAAATTCCCAGAAGTGGATATGGGAATAATCCCTGGTGCCGGCGGAATATCATTTTTGTCGAGATACATCTCCCCTGCCGACATTGCATACTTTGTGTATTCGTGCAAGCAAATTCCAGTGGACTACGCAAAACAACACGGAATCGTACAAGAGGTTTTCTCCCGCGACGAATTGTACGCCAAAACTGAAGAATTTGCTCAACTTCTTGCATCAAAACCACGTGAAGCGCTTCGTGCTGCAAAACACGAAATCACAGCCACAATGTCGCGACCATTAAGCGAATGCTTGCAGATTGAAATCAAGGAATTTGCATCTACTTTGCAAACCGATGGCAAGAGGATTATAAACGAGTGGTTCGAAAAGAAGAAATAGCGCATGAAAAAACTTATCATATTCGACCTTGATGGCACATTGCTCAACACAATCGGCGACCTCACAAACGCCTGCAATTATGTGTTGCAACAGCATGGATTTCCGCCACATACCCACGACGAATACCGCTACTTTATAGGCTCGGGAATCCGCCGTCTCATAAAACTCGCATTGCCAGAGGAATACAGGGATAATGACGAGTTCTGCAAACAAATCCTAGACGAGTTCATCATACGATACAACAGTCATCTGCACGAAGAAACCTGTCCCTACGACGGCATTATTCCACTACTCAAAGGACTGAACGACAAAGGCATAAACATAGCAATCGCATCGAACAAGTATCAGGAAGGCGTTGATGCAGTTGTGGACTTCTATTTCCACGACATAAAGTTTGCCGCTACGATAGGCACAAGCACAGAAATCCCAGTAAAACCCAACCCGACAATAGTTCACAAGATTATCGAAAAATGTCCAACAGCCAAAAAAGAAATTTTGTATCTAGGCGATTCTGGCGTTGACATGCAGACAGCAAAGAATGCTGGACTAATCGCTCTTGGTGTCCTCTGGGGCTTCCGAACAAAAGATGAACTTATTGCCAACGGTGCCGACTATACAATTGAAAAGGTTGAGGAGATTTGGAATTATATATAACAAGCAAAGGCGAAATTCTTACAGAGAATAAGACACTGTTAAACTCTGATTATTATTTAACTTTCACAAACTTTGCATTCTTTATTCCATTATCATCAGAAACCGAAACACTGTAAATTCCAGCGGTATAACTAGAAACATCAATTCTTGCAACATTCTCAGCAGAAAATACACATCTGCCAATTTCATCAAATATCTGAACTGTAAAATTTCCATCTACCCCAACTATTTCCAAAGCATCGGAAACTGGATTTGGATATAACATCATAGATTCTGACTGCGAAATAGACTCAACAGAACCAGGAGCTGGAACTCCATGCAAGTAAGAATATTTAGCTATGGCACAATCAACAGCTTCTGTAATACGCAAATATGAATCAGCAGCAAACAAAGCAATACTAACCATTACCGTATCGCCAACACCTATCGACATTGCTTCGGAACCAGTGTATTGAACCATGTCACCGGAGGCATCGCTGACCGATGAATTTGAAATCATATAATACCTTTCGAGGTCGGAAAAACCATCGGAAATATCAATCACACCATCGCCACCTGTTTTATTTGGCAATGAATAGTTTACCGAACTATGCGAACTTAAAACCTTCATACCAGCATAAAGCGAATTATTGCCTTCATAAACGCAGTACATGAAATTTCTGCCGTTGTCAAAATAACTCTTATTCTCAACCGGTTCGTACAAATCCCAATCGGCAAAGAGACCGAAGTAATAATCATCTACAGACTCAAATCCTTTATTTACAATAGAGTACTCGGCAATTATATAATTTTCGTCATCACCATAAACATCAAGCAAAATTTCCAAATTGCGCGAATTGTAATCAAGAGTATCGAGCATTTTCGCAACGATGTGTGTAACAGCAAGCGTATCTTCCACAAAATGAGGGTATTCGACAACTGCGAAATCGGATACCTGTCGCACAGCACTATAAATTTCCGAAGCAGAAATTCCAGATATTATACCGCAATCGTAAAACAATCCGTAATAGTCATCAAGATAAAAGCCATGTCCAACCTCAGTATTCAAGTCAACATAGCCAAGACGTCCGTTTCCTGCAACCGAAAGGTTCAGTCTTCCCGTATTGACATCGACATAACCGCCATTTACCGGAACATCAATAATCTGGTCATTTGTAAATTCATCCGATACAAAGGTTATCCTCATCTTCACAGTCAGTTCCTGCGGAGCATCTGGCAAAACGGCAAGCCTTATCGCCCTATCGCCCGAAACCGGCATGCTGTCGCTCTGCATAGAAAACAAATCCCCCACTCCAACTTCATTTGTAAGCACCTCTATATAAGGACTTTCAACCGAGATTTCCATCCGCAGATTCGACCTTCCGCTCAAATAGTTGGTAATTTTTCCACCAACATCAACCATATCGTCATACCTGTCAAATACAAGGTCATGGAAACGTGTGGAATACAAACTGTCGGCAGAAATTGTCAAGGCATGGTAAAGGTTCAAACGACCGTTGCCCAGCATTCCTGCATAATCGCTGTTGAAATATACACGGTATGACGAATCAATATATGTGGTATCGAAAACATACTGACCGAAATACACATCGTTGTGAATGGTATCGTATTCATAACCACCAACATATATCTCATTATGAATAGTATCGTATTCGTATGCTTGCAACTCATCGTTCCATGCACTGTCAACCGAAATGCTATCGTATGAATACAGCTGTTCGTTCCAAGTGCTATCAATAGAAATGCTGTCGATGTATTCTACAAATGTGCTGTCAACCTGCATGATGGAATCTGGAACAATATAGCTAAGTGTATCAATGTTGTCGGCGGAAACGCGAATGATTTCGCCAATCTGCTGTGCATTGTACGACGGATAATAAGACCTCAATATTCCAGCACTACCGGCAACTATCGGGCTTGCGAATGACGTTCCACCCCACATTGTAGCGTATCCGTTTTCGCTTGTTGAAACGTACATTGTCCCGGGAGCCGAAACATCAACAGTTGTAGAAAACGAAGAATTATTCCATTTTTTATCGTTCTTGTCAGTTGCTGCCACCGAAAGCACATTCTGGAATGATGCCGGATAGAATCTGCCTTCGACACCTTCATTACCAGCCGCTGCCACAACAAGCACATCGTAATTGATTGTCGCATAATTCACAACGTCCTGACCCATCTGCTGATAAGATGTACTTCCCCAACTGCAATTCACTACATCGAAACGATGATTGGCAGCATACACAATCGACTGATACACATTGACAAGAGAACCTTCATCGTTCATTATCCGCAACGGCACAAACTTGCACTTGTAACCAGCGCCCGAAACACCGATTCCATTGTTGGTAACCGCAGCCGCAATTCCGGAAACATATGCTCCATGCTCGTTACTATTGCATCCGTGCGGAATCTGGGCGTTATTGTTGTCATGAGCAAAATTCCACCCCTTGTAGTTGTCAACAAAGCCATCATTGTCGTTGTCTATGCCATCGGGAATATCATCGTAGTTGATTTTGATGTTGCCTTCTAAGTCGGGATGAGTAAGACCCGTACCCGTATCGGATATGCCTATTATTATAGAAGTATCGCCTTTACAAATGTCCCATGCCTCGTACGAACGTACATTTCTCGTCCAATACTGGTAAGCACCATCAGCATTGGCATTTTCTGGACTGGCAAGCGGGTCGTCAGGCACATCAAGCAACGAAACCTTGTAAAGAGGTTCTGCATATTCCACCTCGCGAAACTTGTTCAAAAACACAACTGCCTGCATAACATCTATATCTTTACGGAATACAAGCCTGTAGATTGTTGTAATGTCAACCATGCGATGTCCATAGTTGTTGAACTCCTTTTCCGGTCGCACTGCATCAGGGAACTCAATTCGATAGTCAAAATCACCAAAATCGGTTCTAAAACCGTTTATTTCTTCCGACTTGAAAAAAGAATTTACCGCACTTCGCTGCAACTTCACTATTATAGTATTACTTTCGTAATCAACATTTTGTGCTACCGACACGGCACACAATATCATCATTGTCCAAATAAAAGACAAAACTCTTTTCATACTCAAAAATTTTGCGAAAGATAATGAAAAAGTTTCAAAATGTGAAATACGGTTTGTTGGAATATAATTGTAGGGGCAGGTTTGAAACCTACCCCTACAATGTACCACAGACATATCGTTTTATTCCTTGATGAATTTCTGTACAATACCGCTCACTGAGCCTGTCGAAGTGCGCGGATTTCCGTAGATTTTTACAAAATACACACCCGCCGTCAATCCATTCACATCGCAAACCGCATTCTCTCCATTTACCTCTGTACGATAAACGATTTGTCCCATCACATTTA
>JAFZLK010000082.1 GCA_017551515.1 Bacteroidales bacterium
ATTCACCATTGCATTTTGTTCTGCAAGAACCGCCACCACCACCGCCTTTGCCGCCGCCACCAGCGACACCAAAGTTGCCAGTAGCAGCAAACTTTGGTATAAAATAATTTGAATAATCTGTATTAACAATCTGATAGTCTGCTACACTAGAACCTTGTGTTCCTGCCGAACCTGCAGAGCCTATCGAACCCGCACTTGCAGATGTAGAACCGCACCAATCTGTACTAGCACCAGAACCTGTACCTCCGCCTGCTGTGGCTCCAGACCCATAAGTCCCAACAATATTTATAGAATTAGAACCATTAGATCCTACACTTGGCGAACCATTAGAACTTGTAGAACAATTACCGCCAGCACCGCCAGCACCGCCAACACCGCCAGCACCGCCAACACCACCAGCACCGCCAGCACCACCAGTCACATTGCTATCGTAGGTCACTCCACCAGATGTTCCTCGGGCTCCAGCACTACCATTTTTCCCACTTCCACCTGTTGCACCAGAATATCCTGCACTTGCACTACCTGGCATTAGTTTGCATCGTATTATTTCATAATCCGAACATGTATTTAAATGCATTGCGTATGTTGATACACCATATTTTTTAGGGATATCAACTTCTGTAATATATAATATCGCACCTTTACCTTGATTTGACACATCTGATTTGAAACGAAGTTTCAAACAACCTGATGCATCAGTAGATGTATATGGACCAATGCTGAAATTTGAGATTGATGTACCAGAACCATGTGCAGAATTTGTAATCATAACCTCGTCATTACCAGAAGTGTTGCAACTGAATACACCTACATAGTCATACCCACCTTCCACATTTACGCTACCTGTAACTTGCAATTTTCCTCCATTGGCTGGCTTTAACACCAAATATCCATCCCAATTAGTACTGTACCCCGATGTACTACTATTGTCATAAACGATAAAACCAGTAGTAACATTATTGGAATACACTATTGTTCCTGATGTGGGAATTGTCGTTGAATATCCTGAACCGTAACCTGTCGCAGAAAAATTTTGCTGCGTAGCATTTGCTGTTTTTATAGTCACATCCTGCAGCTTGAATCCGTCTACATTATTTCCCTCTACAGCTACGAGCCTTGGAGCATTATTGTCGGTTTGTACATTATTGTTTTGTCTATTTATAATCGTTTCCGTAGTACCCTTTGTCCACACACCGCTTGTTGTGTTTGCTGTCCATTGTCCGTCAATAATTACATTGCTGATAAGATTCACAGGAGCAGAAATATTGTATGTACCGCTAGCCATACGGATTACAACAAGAGAATTTCCATCTGCAAATGTGAGAGCCTTTCCAAGAGAGGCATACGGCTTGATTGAAGACCCATCGCCTGTATTGTCGTTTCCACTTGTGGAAATATATATTACCTTTGGAGAACATGCAGATGCTCCAGAACCACCAGAGGATTCCACCAAAGAGAAATTGGCTATCACCGTTGCATTTGCTGTACCCATGGAGAACGTAGTGGTGTTAGCTGTTGTGCTAGAAAGACCGCTGCCCGTGCCTGTCACCGACCAGCCCGCAAAGTAATAGCCACTTGCAGGAGTGGCAGTAATGCTTACAGTTTGTCCTTCATAATAGGTGCCACCACTGGTGCTTACCGTGCCACCTGCTGATGGATCTCTATTGACAATTAGTGTATGGGTAGGTATGAGTTCAAAGTTGGCAGTCAAAGTAGCATTAGCCGTCCCCATTGTGAATGTGGTGCTGGCATTACTCGAGTTAGCCACCGTGGCACCCGTCCAACCAGTGAATCGGTAGCCAGCAGCAGGTGTAGCGGTAATGCTTACAGTTTGCCCCTCGTAATAGGTGCCACCGCCAGTTACTGTGCCGCCAGATGTGGGGTTGCGATTGACAGTAAGTGTGTGGGTGGGTATAGCAGTAAAATTGGCAGTCACTATCGCAGCACTTGTACCCATAGTGAATGTAGTTGGGTTGGTTGTGGTACTGGAAAGACTTGCGCCTGTGCCCGATGTCAACGTCCAACTGGTGAATCTATAGCCAGTAGATGGAGTAGCGGTAAGGCTTTGAGTCGCTCCCTGTGCGTATATGCCACTATTGGGGCTAACCGTACCGCCAGCAAGGGGACTAGCATTAACGGTAAGAGTATTTCCAACTACTATTATTATCACCGTATAGTCCTCACCCTCCCCGTATGTTGCAGAGGGGCAAGGTAAAATATCAGTTGCGTTTACATTCCATTGATACACCACCCTCATAATATGTCTACCTGCAGGGGCATTACTTGGTATTGACAAACTAATACTTACTGTTGCACTTGCACCGATGCTGCCTTGAGTTCCTACCCTTTCTGTAGAAGAATCGAAGGTGCCGTCGTCATTAAAGTCAATCCATACTGCAGCCGCGTGGGTTCCAGAGCCGGCGCCGCTGGTCAGAGAGGCTGTCACAGTACTTCCTGCATTCAATGTGGTCGAGAGATTTGTATAGTTGGCATAACCATTGGTAGAACTAGCAGCAGTCGAATTGTTGATGCTTCCCAATGTAAAATTGGTAATGCAGTCGGTGTTAGAACCAAATGTTGGAGTACAAACTACTATTGTCACCGTATAGTCCTCACCTTCACCGTATGTTGCAGATGCACAAGGTAAAATATCAGTTGCGTTTACATTGTATTGATACACCACCCTCAATGTATGACTGCCGACAGGGGCATTGTTTGGTATTGACAAACTAATACTTGCTGTTGCACTTGCACCGATGCTACCTTGCGTTCCGACTCTTTCTGTAGAAGTATCGAAGGTTCCGTCGTCATTAAAGTCAATCCATACTGCAGCCGCGTGGGTTCCAGAACCAGCACCGCTGGTTAGCGAAGCAGTCACCGTACTTCCTACATTCAAAGTGGTCGAGAGATTTGTATAGTTGGCATAACCATTGGTTGAAGAACTTGCAGTCGAATTGTTGATGCTTCCCAATGTAAAATTGGTAATGCAGTCGGTGTTAGAACCAAATGTTGGAGTACAAACTACTATTCTCACCGTATAGTCCTCACCCTCTCCGTAAGTGGCAGATGCACAAGGTAAAATATCTGTTGCATTTACATTGTATTGATACACTACCCTCAATGTATGACTGCCGGCAGGGGCATTACTTGGTATCGACAAACTAATACTAGCTGTTGCACTTGCGCCGATGCTACCTTGAGTTCCTACCCTTTCTGTAGAAGAATCGAAGGTACCGTCGTCATTAAAGTCAATCCATACTGCAGCCGCGTGGGTTCCAGAGCCGGCGCCGCTGGTCAGAGATGCTATCACAGTACTTCCTGCACTCAAAGAAGTCGAGAGATATGTATAGTTGCCATAACCATTTGTAGAAGAGCTTGCGGTCGAATTGTTAATGCTACCCAATGAAAAATTGGTAATGCAGTCGGTGTTAGAACCAAATGTAGGAGTACATTGTCCCCACACCTTACCGCAGAAAAGTAAGCAGAAGGCGAAAATGAGACCAACGATTTTCGATTTGCTTAGACTATGCGCAAATTGTTTTTTGAGAGCTGAATTTTTCATATAAATAAGGTTTTTCATAATTAATAATTGATAAAAAGTATTGAATATGGCTTGTATTATAAAGCATTTCTTCTCACTCACTCTTCCAATAAAACATTTGGCGAAACTATACCTAGCCATATAAGAATGCCTATTTAAATCCTTCATATCCATACAAACGCTTATAATATCAAACTTCGCAAAGATAACTAAATATTTTTATTATCAAAGCGTTTTGTGAAAAAATATTTTAGCACATGACATTTTTTTTATGTCATGCACCGGGTCAAAGTTTATCGACTTATAGTATTTTAATTTTTTGCTTCAAAAAATTCATTTTTTTTATCCAATAACCTTAACTTTGCGGCAAATATTTTTTTTTAATACGATGAAAAATTTCATAGAGGAACTCAAATGGAGAGGAATGTTGCAGGATATGATTCCTGGAACGGAAGAAGCATTACAGAAAGAACACGTTGCGGCATACGTAGGCATTGACCCGACAGCCGACTCACTTCATATCGGACATTTGTGCGGAATAATGATGCTCAAGCACTTGCAGAATTGCGGACATAAGCCCATCGCTCTCATTGGCGGTGCAACAGGCATGATTGGCGACCCATCGGGAAAGTCGCTCGAACGCAACCTTCTTGACGAGGAAACCCTGCGTCACAACCAGCAGTGCATAAAGAACCAACTCGCTAAATTCCTCGACTTCGAATCCGATATTCCAAACAAGGCCGAACTCGTAAACAACTACGACTGGATGAAGGATTTTACTTTCCTCGAGTTTGCACGCAAGGTGGGAAAACTCATCACCGTCAACTATATGATGGCAAAGGACTCGGTAAAGAAGCGTCTCAACGGTGAAGCTCGTGACGGTATGTCGTTTACCGAATTCACATATCAGCTTTTGCAAGGTTATGATTTCCTGCACCTCTACCAGACCAAGAACTGCAAGTTGCAGATGGGCGGCAGCGACCAGTGGGGCAACATTACCACAGGAACAGAACTTATCCGTCGTACCTGCGGAGGCGAGGCATACGCACTTACTTGTCCGCTTATCACAAAGTCGGACGGTGTGAAGTTCGGCAAGACCGAATCGGGAAATGTTTGGCTCGACCCAGAAAAGACCAGCCCGTACAAGTTCTACCAGTTCTGGCTCAATGTTTCGGACGATGATGCAAAGCGCTACATCAAGATTTTCACCACTTTGGACAAGGAAACAATTGATGCGCTCATCGCACAGCACGACGAAGCACCAAATATGCGAATCCTCCAGAAGAAACTTGCCGAGGAAATTACCGTTATGGTACACTCGCGTAGCGAATACGAGGCAGCCGTTGAAGCATCACAGATACTTTTCGGCAATGCAACCAGCGATGCACTTCGCAAACTCGATGAGAGGACTTTCCTCGCTGTATTCGATGGTGTTCCGACATACAATGTAGCAAAGGCAAAGTTTGATGCAGGAATAAATGTTCTCGACCTGCTTGCCGGCGAAACCGACATTTTCCCATCAAAGGGTGAATTGAAGCGCACCATCAAGGGCAACGGTATGAGCATCAACAAGGAAAAATATTCCGATGAGGCAGGCACAATCAATGCCGACAACCTCATCAACGGCAAATACTTGCTTGTGCAGAAGGGAAAGAAGAACTACTTTTTGGTAATTGCAGAATAAAAGCAAATACTTGTAGGTATATTTAGCGTATAGAATTTGGCATTGCTTTTCTCGAGTAAAAGGCAATGCCAAGTTTTTGTGTGTTCTTTATAAAAAACACTTTTCTTTTATTTTTGTATTTTACAAAAAACACTTATCCGCCTAGTGCAGTTTTCCACAAGATACCATTGTGGGCTTTCGGAATGTTGTATTGATGATTGGGAGACGAATATACAGGAAGATTTTTAGATAATTAAATCCCCGAAATCTTATTTTCTACAAAAATTAGTGTGTAACTCTACATCAAAAACTAGCGTGTAATTCCGCGTTAAAAATTAAAGTGTAAAATTATTATTACTTTTATTTATTAAATCATTGTAAATAAATGTATTATTATGTGTAGTTTGAAATATAAATTATTTTTATACAAATAAATAGAGTGTAATATTTGAAAATTATTTCTAATTTTGCAAAAAATTAAGAGGAATATATGGCAACTGAATCGGAAAAATTAGCATCTTCGCTTGAGGTGTTGAGGAAATTGCAGCAGGACGGACATACTTTTGTTGTTTGCGCCAAGGACATATCGCGTACGCACCTTGTCCGCTTGGTTGACAACGGCTTTCTCGAAAAGGTAATAAATGGATGGTACATACCATCAGAGCCGACTGCACAGCGAGGCGACACTACGGCTTGGTATATTTCATATTGGGCATTTGTTGTAAAATATCTTAAAGATAGACTAGGGAATGCGTGGAGCCTTTCGCCAGAGCAGTCGCTTGATATACTTACCGGTAATTGTTGCGTTCCAAGGCAGTTGATTGTGCGTTCGCCCCAATGCAACAATAGTGTAGTACAACTGATTCACGGATGTAGCATATTTCTTTTGAAGTCAAGTTGTGCCGAAGAAATTTGTGTGGAACCAAATTACGGACTTAATGTATATGGTATTTCGGAATCCATAATAATGGTTGCACCAACTTTTTTTCAGAGGGAACCGGTAACGGCGAGGTCCGCATTGTCGGCTGTGAAAGATTCGTCCGATGTGCTTAAGTTTCTTTTGGATTCTGGGAAAACAGTGAAAGCAGGACGCATTATTGGTGCTTTCCGCAATGTTGGGATGTCAGATATGGCAGATGAAATAAAGTCAGTGATGTCAATGTCGGGACATTTGGTCAAAGAAGAAGATCCTTTCGCTGAAAAGTTGGAAGTTGCTCGTAGTCAGTCGCCATACGCGACAAGAATTATGCTTATGTGGCATAATATGCGAGAAACGGTTTTGCACTGCCGTCCGGAAACTAATGCTGCCGTTGGTGTGGATTTGTATATGAAGGATGTTGACGAAAGATACAAGCACGATGCATATCATTCGTTGTCTATTGAGGGTTATCAAGTCACAGAGGAACTGATTGAAAAGGTAAAAAGTGGGAAATGGAATCCTAAAACCAGCAAATCAGATGAGAAAACTAGAGATGCGCTTGCTGCGCGTGGTTATTGGCAGGCATTTCAAGTGGTAAAAGAAAGTATTATGTCGGTTTTGTCGGGAATGAATCCTGGCAAAGTTGTTGAGACAGACCATCGTAAGTGGTATCAGGAGATGTTTGCCCCTTGTGTTGCAGCAGGAATAATCAAGCCTATAGATGTTGCTGGTTATCGTGCAGGACAGGTTTTCATACGGCATTCCATGCATACACCATTGAATTCGGATGCAGTAAGAGACGCTATGCCAGTGCTTTTTGAGATGTTGAAACAAGAGGAAGATGCTTGGGTGAGAGCGGTTCTCGGACATTTTGTTTTTACATTCATACATCCGTATTATGATGGGAATGGTCGTATTGGTCGTTTCCTGATGAATGTTATGCTTGCATCGGGAGGTTATCGGTGGACTATTATTCCTGCTGAAATGCGCGAGGTTTATATGTCGGCATTGGAAAAGGCGAGTGTTGAAGGTGATATCCGTGATTTTGCCGAATTTTTGGCAACGATGGTAAAAAAGGATTTGGACTAGGAATTCTTGTTATTTTCCATTGAACAACACCCACTTTTTGTTTCATTTCAAGATACCTGTTTTTTCAATAAAAATCTTCCGAAAACCTCTTGTATATGTGAAAAAAGTGCTATGTTTGTATTTTATTGTAAATACAATAATTGTAAAAGAAATAATTTTATGAAAACTGAAAGTAAAATATTGATTGACAATCCTTTTGTTGTCGGAAAATATGTTTCGGAAGAGTACTTTTGTGACCGCTTGGAAGAAACAAAAACACTAATAAAGCATATCGAAAACGGAAGAAATGTTGCTCTCATATCTCAGCGCCGCATTGGGAAATCGGGACTGATTGAACATACTTTCGGGCAACCGCAAATCGAATCCAGATACTATACCTTTTTCATTGATATATATGGCACTCGTTCGTTTGCCGAGTTCATATACATTTTAGGCAAAGGCATTTTCGAGCAGTTGAAAACTCGGGACAAAAAGTTTAGGGAAAGATTCTCACAGATTGTTCGTTCATTGAAAGTCGGTTTTTCCGTCGATGTGGTGACTGCCTTGCCTACATTGGATTTAAGTCTGGGAGATGTGTCTTCGCCGGACATTACGCTTGATGAGATTTTCGCGTACATTGATTCTGCCGACAAGCCTTGCGTGATTGCTTTCGATGAATTCCAGCAGATTGCAAATTATCCCGATGGCGAAAGGGTTGAGGCGTTGTTGCGCACCAAGATTCAGCATTGCAAGAATGCTCAGTTCATATTTGCGGGAAGCAAAAGGCACCTTATGGCAAAGATGTTTATGTCGGCTGCAAAACCTTTTTATCAAAGTGTGCTTACAATGGGGCTGAGTCCGATACCCTACGATTCGTATTTGAAATTTGCACAGGAAAAGTTTTGCGATTATGGCAAGTCGGTTTCCGAAGATGTTGTTGAGAAAGTTTACAATATGTTTGATGGTACTTCTTGGTATGTGCAGATGATGATGAACGAATTGTTTGCTCTTACTGCGCAAGGTGAAACTTGTAATATAGAAAAGGTTAGCATTGCCTTTGCTAATGTTATTGGCATTCAGGATATGGCGTTTCGTGAACTTATGAATAGGATTCCGGCAAAGCAGAAACAGGTGCTGATGGCTGTTGCGAAGGATGGAGAGGCGAAGTCCATCACTTCTGGCGCATTTATAAAGAAGCATCGTCTGCTGTCGGCAAGTTCGGTGCAGGTTGCATCAAAGGCATTGCTCAACGAAGATATTCTTACTCAAGAAAATGGCACCTATCGGGTTTACGATTACTTCTTTGCGGAATGGATAAAGGAGAATTTTTAGGGAAACCGAATGTCGGCATTGGAAAAGGCAAGTGTCGAAGGTGATATCCGTGATTTTGCCGAATTCTTGGAAACGATGGTAAAAAAGGATTTGGAGTAGGGATTATTGTTATTTTATATTGAACAACACTCACTTTTTTGTTTCATTTCAAAATAATTTTTGTCATATCGATTTGGTTTCATATATTTGCGATTGGTTTGACACTTGTTGCCATGCCGTACATACTAAAAAACGAAGCGTTATGCTCGTCTTGCTGGTGGAAATGTGAGAAACTTCTAGGGCAAAGAGAGCATAAGAGTTCACGCATAGCGTGGGCTGTTATGACTGCATCTTGCCCAAAGGTAAATCTCACAACCTCCATCAGAAGAAGTGGTATATCAGTGCCACGCTTCTTTATTGGTTTAATTTGCTCGTGAGGTGCTGGTGGGCAGAAAATTTATCGCATTGTAAATTATTAAAGGATGAAAAGCATCGGAAGTCATTTGCGAAATGTGCGTATTATTTTTTATGGTTTTGATGATGATAACAAAAAAAATCTTCTTAATGTTTTAAAAGGCAGATTAAAAAATGTCAAGGATACTATAATTCTTGCGTACATTAATTATATATCAGAATTAGAGCGACAAAATATTAATTTATTGCTAAATAACAATAAAGATGCTTTGCTAATTTTGTTTTCAGACAATTTTGATGTCAAACAATTCGCAAAAGAAATTGGTGCATATGGATTTGTAGATAAATCAACGGACAATTGGAATGAACAACTAATAAGTTTATTAGAAGGTAATAGTATTACAATAACAGAACAAGAACTAAATATTGGAGAAGTCTATACTGTTTTGCAAGAAGACACGAACCCAAAGTCTCGTCTTATATGGCTGCAAGTTATAATCGTAGTATTAATAGTTGTTGCTCTACTGGGCTCTTATGCTTTATATGACGAATTTTCTATGTATAGGAACTGTGAAAACATGGGAGATTACAAAATATATTTAGATAAGCATCCCAATGGAATACATTCTGATGATGCTAAAGTTTTTGTAAAAAATCGGTATGATGAAATGTGTAAAAATTGTAATCAATTAATTGATAGCACTACGTTAGAAGATGTACAATTGTTATTATGCGCAAGGGATTCTTTCTTAGAAATAGAAAAAGTACAAGAGTTATTTCCGTCAATATGTTTTAATCCCGAATTAAAGGAAAAAATAGACAATAAATATAATAGTGTATATATTGCATTAGTAAACACTGGAGATAAACTTGTTGAAAAATATAATAAGGGAATTTTTTGTGTCGATGATATTCAAGACATTGTTGATTCGTGTTATAAATACGCATATATATTATACCCCAATGATACAATAAGAGAAAAAATGGAATTATGGAAAAAATAAGTTTGAACATAAAAATCAGAGTGTTTATTCTTTTATTACTTATATCAATGCCTAGTGTAATAAAATCACAAATTGATTGTTATCAGAAATTGAAGCAAAGAGGAGAAGAGGCATATAATATGGGAAATTTCAGTAAAGCCATTGAGTTTTTCAAGTCTGCAGATGAATGCCCAGAAAAACCATCTAATAATGAATTACACAAAGTTATAGAAAGTTGTGAGGCGGAAATAAAAAAACGAAACAACAATATTCAGTATGTATATTATAACGAATACATTAATGTGTCATCTGAAATCCTTAAACCGACTAGTTTGGGCGGAACTTATTATATTGATTTTTCTTCGAATGCTGAAGAATTGTATTGTGATGTATCTGAATATTGGATAAATTGTAGTTTCGTAGGTTTGTCAACCATTAAAATTAGAGTATCAGCGAACAATCTTATGTGGAGACATGGATTTGTTGTAATATATTCAGGAAATACAGAGAAAAAGATTTATATATATCAAGATGGAAGAGATTTAAATTCTCCATCATCTTTATGGGGGAAATATTTTTAAGTCATGAAAAAACTATTGTTATTCATTGCGTTATCTGTTGCGATAACCTTTTTGCCTTGCGATGGCAAGTCTTCTGTGAACGAAACGGATATAAGTTGCGATTGTTGCTGTGCATTTGATGAATGTTGTGAAGATGATTGTTGTGAGAGCGACAATGTAGAAAATATGGTATATATTTGCACAGGTCAGTATGCAAAAGCGTATCATAGAAGTAGTAAATGCAGTGGTTTGGGAAATTGCAAAGCAAATATTAAGCAGATAAGTTTAGCGGAAGCTAAGAAAATGGGCAGGACTCCATGTGGGAAATGCTACAGGTAAAATATTGAACTTTCGAATATGAAAATGAATAAGACTTTATTTCTAATATTTTCAATCTTTATAACAATATCGGCTATTAGCGGATATGATTCGAATGGAATTGTATCGGAATATAATACGGGTAATATAAATTATTCGGTTGCAACAAACACTAATAGCCAAACAACAGGAACTCTTAATGGTCACGACTGGGTTGACCTTGGGTTGCCGTCAGGAACAAAATGGGCAACATGCAATGTTGGTGCTAATAGTCCTACTGCATACGGCAACTACTACGCATGGGGCGAAACTTTCACAAAATCGGAATATGGAGAGAGCAACTATACATATTACGGTAACCCAACAATACTTCCACCAAGTGCAGATGCGGCCACTACCAACTGGGGAAACGGTTGGAGAATGCCTACCAATACGGAATTTGATGAGTTACAAAAAAGATGCTCTTGGGAATGGAAGGATGGCGGATACAAGGTAACAGGTCCTAATGGTAACTCTATTTTCCTTCCCGCGGCAGGCGATGCTGGTTCAGACGGCTACTATTGGACGAGTTCTTTCGAACTGGACGATGACGCACCTTGGTTTCTCATCTTCGCTTCAGACGATTATGATATGGGGCTGCTCATCGATCGTTACAGCGGACTCTCTGTTCGTCCCGTATGTTCCAAATGATTTTATGCCATATGAAGGAGTTTATTCGTAAAATAATATCCATTATTTTTATCATAGCGCTTGGTGTCCTTATATTTTATTGGCTATTTTTATCTGGAGAAAAAGAAGATTACATAAAACTTTTTAGAGCCATAGGGTCGTGGATTCCGATAGCAGTTTGGGCAGGAGCGGGATGGCTAATAAAAATATTTGTTATAGATAAATTAGATACGAGCAAGATTATATGTAAAATATTGGTTGCAATTATTGTGATAGCATGGTTATTCATAGCTTTGGCGGCAATTATGTCTTTTTCAGAACCTTATCTATTATATATTGGCATAGCAGTTGTCTCAATAGCTATCATTGTGACCGTAATTTACTTTATATATAAATGGTTTAATAATGATTAACAATATGAGAACTATCATTTTACTTATTATTGCAGTATTGGTTTTTGCACTAGTGTCGTGCAACGAACGAACAATACAAAAAGAAACAGATGTCACAGATACGGTGAGTCAAAACCAAATTGACACAACAAATTGTGCTAAGTGCCTTAAGTACCCCAAATATAATACACGTTATTATCCTGGAGTATATGATTCTTTGCCGAAGGAATATATAGAAGCCGATTGGATGAAAGCTTATGCTTCATACATTCTTGACAGCATCAGTGAGCCATATAAATATGTAGTTTTTTCGGTTTGCTTCATTGATAATGATGACATACCAGAGATATGTCTAGGCAATGGATGTTGTTCTTCAGAAGTATTTTTGACACAGCATAATGGCATCGTTAGTTTCGCGTCTGGAGGTTATAGTTTTTATCCGAAATATATTGAGAAAAGAGGGCTTATTCGTATCTTTTGGGTCGGTTGTGGACATACCTGTGGATATTATATCGTAAAGTTGGAGAATGGTAATTTCGAATATTTGTTGAGTATAGATTCTGGATTTTATTCTAGTCCCATAGAGCCATATACTATACAGGAGGTTTATGACTTCAGAACAAAAAAAACATTAGTTGATACTCTTTATGAAGGAAATCAATATAATATGGGCAAGGTCGTCAAAGACGCTATGGATAGGGAATACTCATCCAAAGGCATCAGTCGCGAAGTTTTCGATTCCGCTCAAAACGTATATCCTATCAAAACATTATGCGAGTTGTTTTGTAACAAGGAGGGGGAAAAATAGAGCGATTGTCGTTAATTCGTTGTTGACATTTATATACCTGATTACACTAGTGTCTCTTAAAGAAATGTTAATAAGGAAAATCCAATTTTAGTTGCCCGTCGTTATTGGTTTCTTCTGTATTTTGGCTAAACAATTCCATCAATGAATCTTGTACAAGCAATGAACATCCCAGAATACGCATTACC
>JAFZLK010000083.1 GCA_017551515.1 Bacteroidales bacterium
CAAAAAAGGGTGCATTGTCAATTGTCCATTGTCAATTATCCATTATTCATTGTCCATTGTCCATTATTAATTGTTAATTGTTCATTGTTTCACCACCTTTTTCACTGCAATCACATCCTTTCCATTCATCACCGAGACAAAATAACTGCCTGCCGGTAATGCCTTGACATTCAGGTATGCCTTTTCTCCATTTGCTGGTGTCTGCAATACCATCTGTCCCAATGCATTGAACACTGCTACACCTGTAATACCATCAGTGCCATTGAAATCAATGGTAAGAATGTCGGTCACGGGATTGGGATAGCACTCAATCTGCGAGGGCATTTCTGAGGCTTCCTGCAAAATGGTTGGAATGTCGCCACCGGTATTCTCCTCACTGCTGAGGGAACCGCTTTCGAGGCTAATGCCATCGCTTCCGCCTGTTGCCATAGTGAAGTTGAATGTCTCGCCGAGCACATAGTTAACATTGTCGCCAGCCGCACCTCCCGAACTGAGGCTTATGCGGTCGAGATTCTGCGCATTCGCCACCGGACACAAAATCCACACAAGCGACACGACTACAAAAAACAAAATAAATTTCCTGTTCATATACATGAATTTAAATGAATAAACATGCCACTGCGACAACCATCCGCCATCACAGCACCAAAAACTATATTTCTTATGATTTTTAGACTTGCACGGGGGGGGGTAATTGATTGACATTCAACATATTGCAAGAATTACAATTATTAACTCCTGCAACATTGGCATCAATATCTCTTACCTGCATAAGATGCATATAAAGTATTCTCAAATCCGTTTGCAAAGGTAAGAAAACGGAATGGGAATGGCAAAAAATATTTTATGATTATCTGGGTTGTGAGACGCAAGGCCGTGCGTCTCAACGTCATTGCACACAACGACGCTACATCGCAATGCATTGCGATGCTACAATCCTTTTCACCACCTCCATCCCATCGACTGCCGAGGATACAATTCCGCCAGCATATCCTGCGCCCTCGCCACAGGGATAAAGGTTTTCGACAGAAACACTACGCATCGATTCCACATCGCGGACAACCTGCACAGGACTGCTAGTGCGCGACTCCACTCCCACCACAACGGCTTCGTTTGTCAGAAATCCGTGCATCTGCCTGTCGAACTGGCGAAATCCCTCGCGCAAACGAGACGACAAAAATTCCGGCATCCAAAAATGCATAGGACTGCTAATCACTCCCGGCTCATACGAAACCTTTGGCAAACCTGCCGAAATCTTTCCCGACACGAAATCGGCAAGCCGCTGCGCAGGTGCAACAACATCCCCGCCTCCATTCCTATATGCCAGCGTTTCAAGCGATTTCTGGAATTCCAAGCCCGAAAAGATTTTGTTGTCGGAATACGATGCATAGTCCTCGGGACGCAATTCTACCACTATACCAGAATTTGCAAA
Organism: Bacteroidales bacterium; assembly: GCA_017551515.1. Classification (GTDB taxonomy): domain Bacteria; phylum Bacteroidota; class Bacteroidia; order Bacteroidales; family ML635J-15; genus Bact-19. The sequence continues at coordinate 1,433 of JAFZLK010000083.1, forward strand.
CGGCGAATTTCGCTTCGAATTCGACATTCCGTTCACGACTATGGTCTTATCTTCGGTCAACGCGCTTACAATCTTTCCTCCTGGACACATGCAGAACGAATACACGCCTCGTCCATCCACTTGTTTCACAAGCGCATACGATGCCGCAGGAAGATATTTTCCGCGCTCCTTGCACTTATATTGAATGGAATCAATCAATGCCTGAGGATGCTCAACACGCACGCCCATTGCAAAACCTTTTTCGCGCAATTGAACTCCATTTGAATTGAGCATATAGTAAATGTCGCGGGCAGAATGTCCAGTCGCAAGAATCAGATTTTCACAAGGATATTCATCTGTATCATTAATGACGACAGCAGTCACATTGTTTGCAACAATCTTAACACCTGTCAGTTTAGATGAAAAATGAACCTCACCTCCACAATCTAGAATTTTGTTCCTGATATTACGCATTATGGAATGCAACCTATCGGTTCCGATATGCGGATGCGCCTCGACAAGAATGTCCTCGTCGGCACCAAAATAGTGCAAAAGCTGCAAAACTTCGGTAACATTGCCACGCTTTTTGCTTCGAGTGTACAATTTCCCGTCCGAGTATGTACCAGCACCTCCCTCGCCAAAGGCATAGTTGGATTCTGGATTTAAAATGTGCTGTGAATTTAATGCTGAAATATCAAATTTGCGGTCATCAACCGACTTGCCCCGTTCAAACACAACAGGTTTCAATCCCGACATAATGCACTGCAAGGCAGCAAAATACCCAGCAGGACCAGCGCCGATTATAGTGACAAGAGGAGATTTGGAAACATCATGAAATTCAAATTTTCCACGCAAATCAGGGAAAACATCGCCCTTCATTGCAACTTGCAAACGAACATTGAACTTCACGCCTTTTCTCGCATCAATCGACTTGCGCACAATGCGATACGCAGAAATATCAGATTCTCGGCAACCCAACTGCTGAGCTATGGACTTCATCGCAAAATCCCTATTATAAAGTTGTTCCGGATAAAAAATAAAATCAGCTTCCTGAATCATTATTTTCTATGTTTCCTTATGAAATCCAACTTACCGCCCTCAAAATTGAAGCAGATTAGTAACATTCTGGAGTTCAGTCGCTTAAAATAGTCGGCATATTGAGAGCCATCGTAAACCACATCGTTCAAAATTCCCCACGATGCCTTCAGTTCGATGCCAAACATGAAGTATTCGAGGAAGAAATCCACGCCAGCACCAATCTCATAATAGACATCGAACCTACGCAGACGAATCTTCGGATACTCCTCTGGCTTTATCTTTTTCTGTGAAGCCATATCGATTCGTGCAGACGCTCCAGCAGTCAGAAATGGTCGCCAGTTGCTGATACGAGCAGCCTTGTACTTGAATTGGATTGGCAAATCAACAAAAGTTGACTCAATCATCATAGTATGTCGCCAAATATCACCCTTCTTCAGACATTTGTAGTGCAAGTTGCGCTGACCAAACACTAACCCGGGTGTAAACCTGAAATCCAAATACTTAGCAACTCGGAAATTTGAAATTATATTAATATTGAATCCGACAAACCTGCCCACCTCAACTCCATAAATCGTATCCATCGCCATGGTCAGAAACCTGTCGGCTGGACGAATCATAAAGTCCATAGTATTAAGCCCTAAGGAGTAACCAAAATGCAATGTCTGGTCATCGATTTTAGGCAAATTCATCGGTTTTTCCTTCTGCGCATACGATGAAATGAAAAACACTAACGGTAATATGGTCAATAAAAATCTCTTCAAAAGAAAATTTTTTGCAAATATAACTCTATTGATTAAAAAATATTGTGGGCAAAAGAGAAAATCATTAACAGCTGATTCAACAGGCAACTAAAACCGAGTTACTTCCAATTCGGCTCACTATATTTCTGCAAAGAAATTTTCTGTCCGTCGTACACAGCATACGAAAAATTGAAAAGCCAGTCGCCGATGTTGGTAAACAAGGAACTGTCATCGAGCGCATACTGATACGGAATGTGACGATGCCCGAATACAAAATAGTCGAAATGCTCTTTTTTCAACACTTCACGCGAATACATCACAAGGTATTCCTTTTCATAATCGGGAGTTTCGGGCAAATCGTGCTTCAGGCGACTGCGATGCGAACACCACAAAGCAAAACGGCATCCCCAATCTGGATGTATCCACTTGAACATAAACTGGAAGAAGCGGTTATGAAACATTCCCTTCATCAAATTGTACTTGCGGTCGTACTTTCCAAGTCCGTCACCATGAGCAATGTAGAACTTTTTTCCTGCAATTTCGCGAACCTCAGGAACAGTATGCAATTCTGCACCAATCACCTCGGGCAGATAGTCGAAAACCCACATGTCGTGATTGCCAGTGAAATACTTGATTTTTACGCCCATATCCGAAAGTTCTCGCAATTTGGCAAGCACGGTAACGAATCCACGTGGCACAACATAGCTGTACTCGAACCAAAAATCGAATATATCTCCAAGCAGATAAAGTTCTGATGCATCGCCTTTTATGTTCTCCAACCATTCTACAAAAAGTTTTTCTCTTTGCTCGGCAGAAAACTTGCTGTCAACGCCAAAATGCGCATCGGAAACGAAATATATCTTAGTTCGGTTCAAAATTTCTTAGTTTTACGGTGCAAATATATGGATAATTAATGAATTACAAAAAATCAACCTTTGTCAATCAGTTGTGTCAACGAAACAAATTCCCCGGGCGAAAGTTGTTCGGGACGAAGATTCCAGAAGCGGTGCGTCATGTCGGTGTCGGGTGAAATCATCGACTTCAGCGAATTGCGCAAGGTCTTGCGACGCTGATTGAAAGCCGTCTTCACAACCATAAAAAGTTTCTTCTCGTCAACACCATCAATTGCAGAACGATAGCGCACAAATCTCACAACGCCAGACTTCACCTTTGGCGGTGGATTGAAAACATGCTCGTGAACCGTAAACAGATATTCGCACCTATAATATAATTGCATCAGCACGCTAAGGATTCCATACACCTTACTACCCTCTTTAGATGCAATACGCTCGGCGACCTCCTTCTGTATCATGCACACAATTTCCGAAACTTTTTCCCTGTTATCCAATGCTTTGAAAAATATCTGGCTGGAAATATTGTATGGGAAATTGCCCACGATGCACATTTCAGAATCGCACAAGGCAGACAAATCCATCTTCAGGAAATCAGCTTCTAGCAGGTTGAACTTGGTCGTATCGAAATTTTTCTTCAGATATTCAACCGATTCGGTATCAATTTCAGCCAGAATAAGATTAGAAAAATTTCGTCTAATCAATTCTTTCGTAAGTATTCCTGTTCCCGGTCCAATTTCAAGCACAGGAAAGTTCGATTCGTTTTGCAAAGCATCACCAATACGAGCAGCAATGCTAGCATCGGTAAGAAAATGCTGTCCGAGATATTTTTTTGGTCTAACCATAATGCAAAAGTCGCAATAAAAAATGATATATTTGCGAAAATTTTTCCAGCATGAACAAAAAACTGAAAACAGCCATAAAAATTATACTGTTCATTGGTTTTGGCATAGCCATATTCATGTTGGTTTACAAGGACTTCGACTTCAAAAATTTTGCGAACACACTTTCAGATATAAAATGGGGCTGGCTTATTCCAGCATCGGTTATCAGTCTGCTAAGTCATATAAGTCGTGCCCGAAGATGGCAACTTATGCTCGAAACGACTGGTGAAAAGCCAAGGTTTGTCAACACATTCTTTGCCGTGCTTAACGCATATTTTGCAAACCTTGCCATACCTAGGCTAGGCGAAGTGACAAGATGCGCACTGATTTCACGCTACGAAAAACATGATTTCTCGAAGGTTTTGGGAACAGTCGTCAGCGAAAGACTTCTCGACCTTGTTCTTGTCGCAATACTTACCATAGTTGCTTTTGCAACACAGGCAAATGTATTCGGTGACTTCATTGCACAGCACCCAGAAATCAACGACAATCTGAAAAAAATATTCTCTCCGCTGACAATTTCAATACTTGCAGTATTGGGAATCGCAGGAATTTGCCTGCTTGTAGTAATTGCAAAGGGCAAACTGGACAGATTCAAGTTCTGTCAAAAAATCTCAAAATTCATAAATGGTTTCTGGACCGGAATCCTAAGCCTAAAAAATGCAAAGCATAAATTAGGCATTATATTTCATTCATTCCTGATATGGATTTTGTACTTCGTAATGCTGTATTTCTGCTTCTTTGCCTTCGAGGGACTGAGTTCGCTCGGCATACTTGCAGCGCTAATGCTTTTTGTAGCAGGAAGTTTCGGAATGATAGTCCCCTCGCCCAACGGAATGGGTTCGTACCATTTCATGCTAATCCAAACACTAATAATATATGGTATCCCGAGCGAAACCGGAGCATCGTTCGCACTGGTCGCTCATGGACTTCAAACCTTGCTGATAATAGTTTTCGGACTGATTTCCACTGCATTGATACCAATTGTTAACAAGGACAGGTAATGGATTCAAAATCAGCAAGGATAATCAAGACTACAATCAAAGTTGCAATAGCGGTGCTGGCGTATGCATACATTGCCTACAAAGTTGCAACATCCCCCGACATCGAAGAACTCCCGTCCTACTTTGCGAAAATTGACACGACTAACGGAATATTACTCGCTATCATATTGCTACTAATGCCAATCAACTGGTTGTTGGAAACTTGGAAATGGCGAAATCTTATAAAAAGCGAACAAGAAATAAGTTTCGGCAGATGCCTGAAAGCCGTAATGTCTGGCGTAACTGTCGGGACAATAACGCCTAACAGAGTTGGCGAATTTGCCGGCAGGGTGCTTTTCGTAGAAAAGGAAAATCGCACAAAAGCATCGTACCTGACGATTTTCGGCGACACGGCACAATTCTGTGCCACTCTGATTTTCGGCATCATCGGACTGCTTGCAATTGGCGCATTGCACAACGAATCTGTTCCGACAGGCATACTTATCGCAATAGGTGCAACATGCACAATTGTTGCAATTATTGTGTACATGAGATTCGACAAAATTGTCACCGCATTGAGCAACACAAAGTTCGCACAGAAGCGCCTAGCCAAGTACATTCCGCAATGCAACATTAGCAACAAGCTGAAACTGACAACAATATTAATGAGCATGCTTAGGTATGTAGTATTCAACGTTCAGTTCTTCCTTTGCCTGCGATTTTTCGGAATCGACATAGCAGTAAGCGATGCTCTTGCAGCAATTTCATCCACATACATTTGCACCTACCTTATACCAAGCATCGCTGCTGCCGAACTGGGAATCAGGACATCGTTCGCTATATTTTTCATCGGTATTTTCGCAACACAGGAGACTGCGATAACACTTGCATCTCTCCTACTTTACCTCATAAATGTCGGCATTCCAATTATTATAGGCGGAATTTTACTTGTCGGCAGTAACAAAACTAAAAACGACAATGAATAAACTAACAATAATACTTCTGCTTTTTACAGCAACACTAATACTGACGTCTCAAAAAGCCACCGCTCAGGACAACCACGACACTATAACGATTGTCGCTGTCGGAGATGTTATGTTCGGTTCGATTTATCCCGACAGAAGCTATCTTCCTCCCAATGAAAACTACAAAGGTCTGCTCGATGAAGTGAAGCCATACTTCAATGGCGACATAGTTTTCTGCAACATGGAAGGCGTACTTGCCGACACACTTGTACCAGAATGCTCGCCATACTGTTTCGGAATGCCATCTAGCTATGTAAATGCATACAAGGAAGCTGGGTTCAACCTGATTAGCGTTGGCAACAATCATGCGAACGATTTCCGCGCATACGGCAGAAGTAATACAGAGAAAATTCTGACAGACAACAACCTAAACTGGGCTGGCTACGAAACTAAGCCATCGTGTACATTTACAATAAAAGGTGTAAAATACGGTTTCTGCGCGTTCTCGCCCAACACCGCCATCGCTAACCTACGCGACAAGCAGCTAGTTGCCAACACAATAAAGGCATTGCGAAAAACCTGCGACATTGTAATTGTTTCGATGCACTGCGGTGGCGAAGGAATAAAGTACAGACATCTTACACGCGAGGACGACTACTACATAGAACAAAACCGTGGCAATGCATATCAATTCGCCCACGATGCCATCGACAATGGAGCCGACATAGTCCTTGGTCACGGACCGCATGTAACTCGCGCAATTGAGATTTACAATGGCAAATTCATTGCCTATAGCATGGGCAACTTCTTCACCTACAGCAATGTAAATATTACCAGCGAAATGGGTTTGGCACCCATTTTTCGCATAAGGATTGATGTATCTAACGGCAACTTTATCGATGGTGAAATAATATCAACTTACCAGACAAAACCTAACCACGGTCCGCACATCGACCCGCAGAAACGCGTACTAAAGATTATTCAGGAACTTACCGCTGCCGACATTTACGACAATCTGCCGAAAATCAGCAATAGCGGAAAATTTACAAAATAAAAAAGCCGCCCAATTGGCGGCTTTATAAATCAAAATTAATCTTTTATTTTCTATCTTCGAGGTAGTCAATTATCGACTTCAAAATGAACTGACCATCGGTATTGCCGAGTTCCGGGTCAACTGCCCTTTCGGGATGAGGCATCATTCCGAAGACATTTTTGCCAGCATTGCAAACACCAGCAATGTTCATCAGCGAACCATTTGGACAGTCGGCTTCTGAAAGATTGCCTTCGCTGTCGCAGTAGCGCCATATTATCTGGCCGTTCTGATGAAGTTTCTTCAAAACATCCTCTGGAGCATAGTAACGACCTTCACCGTGTGCAATCGGGATGTTAAGCGGTTTGTTCTTCGGAATCGACATTGTCATTGCCGAGTCGTTGTTGTCGGCCTTAATGTACTGATTCTTGCAAATGAACTTCTGGTTGGTATTGTGAAGCAATGTGCCCGGCAACAGCCCTGATTCGCAAAGAATCTGGAAACCATTGCAAACACCGAATACAAAACCACCCTTTGCTGCAAATTCGACGACCTTTTCCATTATAGGTGAGAATTTTGCGATTGCGCCCGAACGCAGATAGTCGCCATACGAGAATCCGCCAGGGATTGCTATAGCATCGCAGTTTTGCAAATCAGTATCCTTATGCCACAATTCTATGACATCCTGCTTAAAGATGTCGCGAAGCGCGTAAACCATGTCGTGGTCACAATTCGAGCCTGGAAAAATTACTACTCCGAATTTCATTTTATCAAATTTTACATGTTTTCAACCTTCTTGTAAGCATCCTTCTTTTCGCGTACTCTCTCTCTCTGCTTTTCGATGTTCTTGTTTACATTTGAAAGGTTTGTTTCTGCCTTGGTTTTACCCTTGGTATTCTTTTCAATAGTCTTATTTGAAGACTCAATGGTCTTATTGTATCCTACCAATGATTTCTGGTATGATTCCAATTTCTTTCTTTCCTTATCTCTTGCTTTCGATGCTTTTTCGATAACATCACCGCTATTATCAGGATTTATGCTTGCCGAATATTCCTTAATAAGCTGTTCCGATGCTTCGATTTTTGCATTTGCGCTCTGGATATTGTCATTAGCTTCCTTTTTCTTCTGCTCTGCCTTGTCGAGGTTCTTCTGGTAACCATCTATCGACTTCTGGTATCCAGCAGCCTTCTTCTCGGACGATGCAAGTTTCTTTTCTTCCTTGCTAACATCTTTTCCGAGCTTGCTGAGAATAGCATCACGGTTCTTTGCTGTCAAATCGTTAGCAAAAACCTTAATTATGCTGGAAGCCGTCGGATACATTGTCGGAGCCTGCGATGAAGTTATAAAGACATTTGCTCCCAAAGAAAATGCAACTGCCATATTTACAACATCGGAACCCTTTGATTGTGTTATATTTGCATAAATGTCAATAGGATTTTCACTTATTGACGGTATTATCACATTATCAACCGTTATCAAATTCTTCTTTGCAGTCAACGACTCTGGATTGTAACCCTTAATCATTGCTGTAAATTCCTTAATCACCGATTTAGCATCGGAGAACATCACCTGTGTAGCCATTGCCGGATAACTTGACTTCCCAAAAACAGCCGTAGTCTCTTCTACATCAACTCTTTGAGCACTAATTGCTGTTGTCATCAACAAAGCAGCTAACAAAACATAAAACTTTCTCATTTTCTTTAAATTAAATTTTTAAACACTTTCGTTAAACATAAAAATCAAGTTGCAAATTTACCATTTTTTTCGATTCAAAAGAACACCTTGTCAAAATAAATATCAACATTTTTATCAAGTGAAACCTAAACAGAAATTTACATTACAATGTTAACAACCAATTGCAATATGGCATGAACGAAACACTTGTTTTTTGCAACTTTGCAAAAAAATAAAAAGTAATGAAAACACCTCCATACCTTTCTAAAGGAAGCAGGATTACAATAGTCAGTCCTGCCGGATACATTAATCCCGACTTTGTAATGTCTGCCAAAAAATATTTGAAATCAAACGGATACGAAGTTGAAATTTCAGAACATTGCCTAGGCAGGCACAACCAAATGGCAGGCACCGATGAAGAACGGCTTGCCGACCTACAGCAAGCATTGGACAATCCACAAATTGATGCAATACTCTGTTCGCGTGGCGGTTACGGCGTAAATCATATATTAGGCAATCTCAATATGTCGAAATTCAAGAAGCACCCGAAATGGATTCTGGGATTCAGCGACATAACCAACCTTCACATACTAGCAAGCCAAAACGGTGTGAAAAGTCTGCACTGCCAGATGGCAAAAGCAATTCACAACAACCATAACGCCGAATGCATTAGCGACATTTTCAAGATTTTGCATGGTGAAAAAATCTCGTACACAGCAAAACCAAACGAACTGAACAGAAAAGGCACTGCAAATGGCACTCTCATAGGCGGAAACATGTCGATTATCTATAGCCTGCAAGGAACAGACTTTGCCATCGACTGCGACGACAAGATTCTGTTCATCGAGGATTTGAACGAATACCTCTATCATCTCGACCGCATGTTGCTAAACTTGAAAATGAGCGGAAAACTTGCAAAGTTGCGCGGACTTGTCGTTGGTACATTCAGCGACATGAAGGACAATGCCAGTCCGTTTGGCAAAACCGCCTACGAAATCGTCAAGGCTCACACCGAGGAATACTCCTACCCTGTTGGCTTCGGGTTTCCAATAGGTCACATTGACGACAATCGACCATTGGTCGAAGGTGGAACATACAAACTGGAAATTTCAGATACAATTTGCTCATTGAAAATGGCGTAAAAGTTTTTCAAAAAAATCATTGCCATACTGACAAAAAGGATTACTTTTGCAGTCCATTTCCAAAAGCGGGGTGTAGTGCAGTTGGCTAGCATTCTTGCATGGGGTGCAAGCGGTCGCGCGTTCGAGTCGCGCCACTCCGACAAGGCGGTTATTTCGACCGCCTTTTTTGTTTTTACACACTCATTTCCACAATTAACATCAAAAGTTAGTAACATATCATTTTTTAATTGTACCTCTCAATAGAAAGTAGTATCTTTGTTTGTTAAAATTGCATAGCAATGGCACTGACAGCAGAAGAACAGACATACATTGAACAGCTTTACGATGACCTTATAAAGTCGGCAAAACGGCTTAAGACAGATGAGGACATTGCCTTCGTGCGCAAGGCTTTCGAACTGGCAAACGAAGCTCACTCGAAAATGCGCCGCAAAAGCGGTGAACCATACATCATCCACCCGATAGCAGTCGCAAAGATTGTTGCATCGGAAATAGGTCTGGGACGAAAAGCCATTGCTAGCGCACTTCTGCACGATGTGGTCGAAGATACCGACTACACAGTCGCCGACATTGAACGAATGTTCGGACCGAAGATTGCCAGCATAGTCGAAGGACTTACCAAAATTTCAACAATCCTCGACCAGGACGCATCGAAGCAAATCGAGAATTTCCGCAAGATGCTTATGACAATGTCCGAAGACATTCGCGTGATAATGATTAAGCTGGCCGACCGTCTGCACAATATGCGCACCCTCGATTCGATGCCCGAATACAAGCAGGTGAAAATTGCCAGCGAAACCAGCAATGTGTATGCACCTTTGGCAGAAAGACTTGGGCTTTACTCAATCAAGACAGAACTCGAAGACCTTTCACTAAAATTCACAAATCCAATTGCATACAACGAGATTTCCAAAAAGATAAACGAAACCCAAATCGACCGCGACAAGTACATCGATGATTTCATTGCACCATTAAAGAAAATAATGGACGACAACGACATCAAATGTACAATCAAGGGACGAATGAAATCGGTCTACTCCATTTGGCGCAAGATGCAGAAGCAGAACATTCCGTTCGAAGATGTGTACGACCTGTTTGCCATAAGGATAATTTTCGACCATCCAGATGACATCACCGATGACAAGGCCCGTGAAACCTGCTACCGAATAATGTCGTTGATTACCAATGTATATGAGTATCATCCCGACAGAATCCGCGACTGGGTGAAAAAGCCAAAGCCAAACGGATACGAAGCTCTTCATGTCACCGTTATGGGACCACAGGGACGCTGGGTGGAAATTCAGATTCGCAGTCGCAAGATGGACGACATCGCAGAGAAGGGTATCGCTTCGCACTGGAAGTACAAAACTGGGGAAAAAGGCAACAATCCGGGACTTAACTCCCTCATTGAGAACATGAAGGAAACATTAAGCAATTCGGAAAGTTCGTTCGACTTCCTCGATGACTTCAAGCTCGATATTTTCACGAAGGAAATCCACATTTTCACGCCAAAGGGCGAAATCGTTGACATTCCGAAGGGTTCAACGGTAATCGACTTCGCCTACGACATTCATACAGATGTCGGAAACCACGCAATCGCCGCAAAGGTAAATCACAAGATGGCTCCGCTTTCACAAACGCTTTACAGTGGCGATCAGGTTGAAATTCTAACATCACGAAAGCAGACTCCTAAAATAGAATGGCTCAACTTTGCAATGTCAGCACGCACCAAGAGCTTGATAAAAAAGGCATTGAAAGCTGACAAGAGCACCGACATCGACAAGGGACAACGCATGTTCGAGAAAAAGCAGAAGGAACTGAACCTCTGTCTCGATAGCAAGGACATCCGCCATTTGCGCGAAAAATTTGACATAAATTCCGATGATGAATTCTTCTATCAGCTTGGTTCTGGGCAGATTAAGGAGAACGACATCACCGAAATAATGACGATGCTCGACAGCCAGAAGAACACCAAGCAGGACGGTTTCTTCACAAAGTTCTGGAAACTAGGAATGGGCAAGTCAAATACAAACACAAAGGACGGAAAAATCAGTCACAAGGATACCTTTGTTATTAATGATGCCGAAAAGCGTTTTTCGCTTGCAACATGTTGCAACCCGATTCCTGGTGATGAAGTTGTCGGCTACATCACTCCTACCAACATGGTCATAGTCCACAAAAAAGATTGCCCAGAACTAAAGGGACTTGCAGCCACACACGGAGAAAAAATCGTGACAATAGAATGGGAAAGCTACAAGGGCAAATCCTACGAAGTGCAAATCAACATCGAAGGAATTGATCATTTGGGACTGGTTTACAACATCACAAAGCTCATATCGCAGGAAGCCAATGTGAACTCAAATATGTTGCATTTTGAGACAAAAGGAGAAATTTTCACAGGAAAAATCAACCTTTTCGTGCAAAACAAATACAACCTCGACAACCTCATACGCCGTATGCTTGAAATTGAAGGAGTTATAAAAGTTACCAGATGTGAATAAAATGGAAAAGACAGAAGTAAAATCAATATTAAAACTCCTTGACGACCCTGACGAAAGGGTTTTTGAAGGCATAAAGAACATTATCGTTGAAAACTTCGGCGATTTCTCGGGAGAACTTACGCGAAGGGCATATTCAACCGATTGTGGCGATATTGAAAAATACAGGATTGCCGAAGTTGCACAACTTTCAATATCAAGGATTTTCCTAAACGAGTTTAGAAATTATACGGCAAAACTATCGCCAGAACCATCTTTGCTCGCAGGCACTGTAATGATTGAGAAAATCACCGACAACACCTTTGATGCCTACGAATTTTCACATTATATGCGCGAACTGTCGCGGAAAGTGTGGATTCGTCTCGGAGACAACACAGGATTAGAAACTCTCGGCATCATAAGGGAAATCTTTGAAAGCGAAAACATTATAGCCGATGACAAAGGCAGTTCGATGCTGAATGGCATTTTCTCAAGGGAAATGAAAACCATACAGAAATCGCTGATACACCTTCTGTTCCTTATCGTTTGTCAGGAAAACGGCATAAATGTGCGCCCGATTCTCATTCCCTACAAACGCGGGTATAAAATAGAAACAGGCTATGTGAACTTGCAACTGGCAAAGGATTCTAACATTCCATCAAAGTATGGTGCAATTTTCGCCATCGATGACAATCTTCAGGTAAAGCGCGATGCAAGGATACTTTTGGGCAAGCCTCTGCCCTACTACAACTACCTGAGAAAATGGCAAACCGACAGATGCGCCGAAATGCAGGTCGAACCAAACAGATACCCCGGATATTATTCGGTGATAATGGAAAAGATAAACGAAGTACTGGTCAAGAACATAAAATATTAAGGTATGAACATAATTATTGCAGGGTCGGGAAATGTAGGAAGGTATTTGGCGAAAAAACTCGTCAAGGAAGGACACGACATAGTTGTAATCGACACCAACAAGGAAATCCTTAAGGAAGTGGAATCATCCTACGACCTTATTTCGCTTTACGGCTCATGCACATCGTTTTCGGTGCTGAAGGAAGCTGGCGTAGCAAACTGCGACCTCTTTATTGCTGTTACTAATTCGGAAGATTCTAATGTTCTTGCCTGTGTGTTCGCAAAGAAGTTCGGTGCAAAGAAAACCGTTGCCCGAATCGACAACATGGAATACCTATCCCCAGTTAACAAATTGTCCTTTATCAACCTCGGCATTGACAGGCTTATATATCCAGAATACATAGCTGCTCAAGAAGTTGTCGGTGTAATCAAGCAGACTGGCACAACCGAAATATTTGAATTTTCTGGTGGAAAACTTACCATGTTCGTAATAAAAGTTGACGAGAGTTCACCACTTAGAAACTTAATGCTGAAGAACTTTGCAACACTAACCGACTTGCGCGACTTCCGTATCGCAGCTATTACTCGTGAATTTGAAACGATTATCCCGAACGGCGAAACCATAATCCAGACTAACGACTACATCTACATCATAACTTTGCCCGAAATAATGCAGGACTTGCTTTCGGCAATAGGCATTTCGAAACTCGAACTGCACAACATCATGATTCTAGGTGGTAGCCGAATCGGAATCCGAACATCGAAGTTCCTCGAATCACAACTCAACATCAAACTTTTTGAGATTGACCCAGAAAAGAGCAAAAAGTTAGTCGATATGCTACCCAACACAATGATTATCAACAGTGATGGAAGAAATATTGACAACCTGCTCGATGAAGGACTTGAAAACACCGATGTTTTCACGGCTGTAACTGGCGATGACGAAACCAACATCCTCACCTGCCTGATGGCCAAGCGCTACGGAGTGAAAAAGGTAATTGCCGAAATCGAAAACATGGACTACATAGATGTCGCCTCGCGCATGGGAATCGACACCATAATAAACAAGAAGTTGAGTACCGCCAGCATGATTTACGCCTTGACAATGAAAGCAGAAGTTGCGATGATAAAGTGCCTAACTGGAACCAAGGCCGAAGTTCTTGAATTTGTAGTGTCGAAGGATGCCGTAGTTACAAAGAACCAACTGAAAGACATTAAGTTTCCACAGGGAATTATCATCGGTGGCATAGTCCGTGGCAACAAGAGCTTTATTGCTATGGGTGACACGCAAATCCGCCAAGGTGACAATGTAGTGCTATTTGCACTTCCAGATGCAATAGGAAAAATTTCAAAGTATTTCTAATAGCAGAAGCCGAAAATTCAACGGTTTCTATTCTATAGTTTCTTCAATCTGGTAGTCGTTCCTGATTGTTGAGTTTCTCGAAATCATTTCACCGACAAAGCCGGAAAGGAACATCTGTGTACCAAGAATCATCATTACGAGCGCAAGGTAAAAATATGCAGTATCGGTGACAAGTGGAGCCGGTACGTGACGACAAAGTGCCGCTATCTTAATTCCGCCAACCACACATATCGCAATAAAGCCAATGATGAACATAACGCTGCCCCATAGTCCGAAAAAGTGCATCGGACGCTTGCCAAAACGCGAAAGGAAATACAGCGAAAACAAATCCAAGTAGCCATGCACAAACCTGTCAAGTCCGAATTTTGACACGCCATACTGCCTTTTTCTGTGTTCAACGACCTTCTCTCCTATCTTTGTAAAACCTGCATTCTTCGCCAAATATGGAATATAGCGGTGCATTTCTCCGTAAACTTCAATGTTTTTTACCACTAAGCTACGGTAAGCCTTTAGTCCGCAATTCATGTCGTGCAATTTAAGTCCTGTTACGCGACGAGCAGTTGCATTATACAGTTTCGACGGAATATTCTTTGTAAAGGTGTTGTCGTAGCGTTTTTTCTTCCACCCCGAAACAAGATCATAGCCATCTTCCTTAATCATACGGTACAATTCAGGAACCTCATCGGGACTATCCTGCATGTCGGCATCCATAGTAATGACCACATCGCCCTTGCATGCCTGAAATCCGACCTGCAAAGCCGCAGACTTGCCATAGTTCCTGCGGAACGAAATGCCCCTAACCTGCTCGTACTTTTTCTTCAACTCGCTGACAACTTTCCATGAATTGTCGGTGCTACCGTCGTTTACAAACAAAATTTCAAACGAAAATGAATGCTCAGTCATCACACGAACTATCCATTCGCACAATTCTGGTAAGGACTCCTCCTCGTTATACAACGGAACTACAACTGAAATATCCATAGTTACATAATTTTTCGCAAAAGTAAATAAAAAAACGGGCAGAAAAAATTCCGCCCGCAAAGTTTTTTTTTAGGCATCAATATAACACAGTAACAGTGCCTTTGTAGGTTTCTTCTACCGATTCAAGTTCAATTATATACAAATACACTCCCGATGGAACCAAATGTCCCCTGTAGCTTCCGTCCCAACGTTTACCATCGCCACGCTCATGGAACAACAGCTGACCCCAACGATTGAATATATAGATGTGAGCATAGGGGAATAATTCAATGTTCTCAATAATCCATTCATCATTGACACCATCGCCATTGGGCGTAATCACATTTGGAATGCGCAAACAATCCAACTTGCTTTGAGGAACGTCAATTTCTGAAATCTCGTTTGTACAACCATTGACATCGGTAACAATTGCACTATAAGAACCAGAGTGCAAACCAGAGAATATCGAAGAATCAGAAGTATAAGTTCCAAGAGTATATGTGTATGGAGCAGTACCGCCCGCTATCATTATTTCGATTGAAGCATCATTCAAATCTTTGCACGATGGTGCGGTTACCAAAGGAATAATGCCAAGACGTTCGGGCTGGGTAACTACAACAGAAACCTCCTCGCCACATCCATTTGCATCGCTAACCGAAATCTTGTAAATTCCTGGACGAAGATGCTCATAAACACTACCATTATGAGAAACGGTATTGCCAATATAGAAACCATACACATACGGTTCAACTCCACCAGTAGCATTTATCTCTACACGACCGTCCTTTTTACCATAACATGAGACATCGGTAACTGCAGCTTCCACCCTGATAGTTGTTGGTGCGCTAACATCAAAGCTCTGCCTTAACATACAGCCAGACATATCTGTAATTTGCACACTATAACCACCAACTCTCAATCCATCCAAATTAGCCTCGGTACTACCATTTGACCACATATAATTATATGGTGGCCGTCCTCCGCCAACTGTCAAGAATATAGCACCATCTGAATTATTACTGCAATTTGCATCAATAACTTGCGCCGACAGAACTATCTCGGGAGGAGAATAAAGCATATAATTGGCTACGCCTTGACATCCCCATCCGTCAGTTACTGTAACAAAATACATTCCAGCACTCAAACCATACACCGAAGGAGAAGACTGACCGTTATTCCACTGGTACATCAGCGGAGGTTGAGCCTGACCAACTACTGCAGCCAGAGATGCATCCGCCATTCCGAAACAACTTATTGAATTTTGCTCCTCAATGCTTGTTGCTAACATGCCCACAACACTTATACTCGTCGAAGCCGTAGTAGAACATCCGTTTGCATCGGTCAAGGTAAGCGTATATGTGCCCGCATTAATATTGTCCATTGATTCAGATGTACCGCCATTTGACCAATAGTAAAAATACGGACGAGTTCCGCCATTGACATTAGCCGAGACATATCCCTGCGAAACACTGCAAATTACATTGGACGATGCCAAAGAAACATTTAATGCTTCGGGTTGAGAAACCACGACTGTTGACGATGCTGTACATCCATTGCCATCTGTAGCCAAAAGACTATATGTTCCAACGCCAACACCAGTAAGCATATTTCCAGTATATCCGTTACTCCACTGATAACTGTAAGGCGTTACGCCTCCACCTATTTGCAAAATGCTTACACGTCCATCGTTTGCGCCAAAACACGAAACCGAATCTACCGTAAGCTCAAACGAGAATAAATCGGGCTGGGTAACCGAAAGAGAACCTTCGAATTGACAACCGTTTATATCTGTTACCACATATCCAAAATCGGTATTTGCCGGCACGTTAACATTCTCAAGTCCACTGGAATTGTCCTGCCATTCAACTTCGTATGGAGATACTCCTCCAGAAATAATAAGGCTAGCACGTCCTGTTTCTCCATAGCACAATGCATTTGTTGTAACTGCATTTACTCTGATCTCGGCAGGTTCCGGCAACGATACGTGAGTAGTTGTCGAATGACAGCCATTGATATCAGTAACAAAATAATCATACTCACCTGATGTTAGGTTATATGTTCCATCATTTTGATAAGGTCTTGTTCCTCCTGTTGCTGATATTGTTACTGCAACCATGTCGCCATGGCAAAGAATTTGTTCTGCCGAAGAAGATGCAATAAATTCTTCTGGTGTTTCAACTTCAACTGAAATTGTTGACAAACAATTGTGGACATCGGTAACAGTAACATTATATAATCCTGCAGCAAGTTCTGTAAAAGAATGGAAATCTG
>JAFZLK010000084.1 GCA_017551515.1 Bacteroidales bacterium
ACCGAAAGCGGAGAATACTACCAGACTTTCACTGCTGCCAATTCCAGCGACAGCATTGTAAGATTGGAACTTGTTGTTATCCCTGTCCCCGAGCCGGAAATCAGCATAGAAGGAGTACTCGATACCTGCCACCCCGAAACAGCAAGTGTAACACTCTTAGCGGGCGAATTCCAATCTTATCTCTGGTCGAATGGTGAAACAACAAGCTCGATTATCGTAACAGCCCCGGATGATTATTACGTGGAGGTCGTTGACGAACACGGCTGCCACGGAGTTTCGGAAATGGCACATGTGGTTTACAGTTCTGTACTCACCGAGGCTCCGCAAATATCGCTGGTCGGCATGAGCAGAAACGAAACAAATAGGATAATGTGGAACATGGCCTCCACCGCAGGAGTTGCCGGCTATGAAATCTATCGAGAAGACTCAGAGTCCGATGTATATACCTGTATAAAGAGAATCGAAAATCCCAATACGCACACATACGTTGACCAGACATCAGAGCCGTCGTCAAGGGCGTACCGCTACAAGATATGTGCTTTTGACGAATGCAATGGCAAGTCCCCGATGAGTGAAGTCCACAAGACCATGCACCTGACAATAAACCGCGGAGTTGGAACAAACTGGAACCTTACTTGGTCGCACTACGAAGGCCTGGCGTTCAGCGCGTACAAAATCTACAGAGGCACAAGCTCGCGCGACATGGTAGTGATTGGAGAAATACCGTCCACACTTAATTCGTTCACCGATATATGGAACACTATGGAGGAGGGAATGTACTATCGCGTGGAGGTCGTCACAAACAGCAGTGCCAAAAATGAAGAAATTTCATTGTCATCCAACATTGTAGCCAACGAATATGTTGAAAGATACACTGTTACTGCTATAAGCAGCAACTACAGCATGGGAACTGTGCATGGTGGCGGCACCTATCCAGCCGAACTCGACATCACGCTTGCCGCAATACCAAACGAGGGCTACGAATTTGTTTCATGGAACGACGGCAATACGGAAAATCCGCGTGTGATAGCGGTGACCGAAAACGCAGCATACATCGCCTCGTTTGCAGAAATACCGCCGGCAGGCACTTATATGCTAACAGCGATTCCCGCAAATCCGGAACACGGCACGGTAACTGGCGGAGGCTTGTTCCTCGAAGGTGAGGTTATAACCATCGAAGCCGTTGCAAACGAGGGCTACCGGTTCCTATCGTGGAGTGATGAAAATACCGACAATCCGCGCGAAATCACTGTTACGGAAAATGCGGTGTATGTGGCATATTTCACCGAAATTCCACCAGTAAACACTTATACGATTACGGCTGTTCCCGCCAATCAAGCTCAAGGCACAGTGACAGGCGGTGGAACATATCCAGTAGGTACAGTTGTAACCCTTACTGCCGAAGCCAATGATGGTTATCTGTTTATACAATGGAGCGATGACAACACCGACAATCCGCGCGAAATAACAGTGACAGAAGATGCCATTTTTATTGCATCCTTTGCTCCTGCCACCGGCATTGACGAAAGCACCTTTTCTGAGATTTCTGTTTATCCAAATCCTGTAACCGACATCCTCAACATCACATCATCTAAAGATATTTCCGAAATTGAGATTGTAAATGTGATGGGACAAGTCGTTTATCGCACAGAGGTAAATGGAGAGAAGGCGGTTTGCGATGTAGAAGGATTGACGACAGGTGTTTATTTTGTAAAAATCTACGGAAATCCGTGCACTTCGACAGGCTCAGTGAGCGGTATTGTACAGAAATTCATCAAGGAATAAACATAATGTTTGTGGTATATTGTAGGGGCAGGTTTGAAATCTGCCCCTACGAATATATGTATATTTTTTTCGCATCAAAAATCGAATATATAAAGATATTATATATCTTTGTAATTTTCATGGAATAGCGCCATACATTTGGCACTATATTTGATGGTTTAACATATATTTGATATATATATGAGAAAAAATATTTTTATTTTGTTGATTATCACGTTGTTGTGTGCTAATAGCGTGATGGCTCAATTTAATGGTGCAGGAACCCAGTCTTCCCCATATCTTATTTCAAACGAGCAGGATTTGAATAACTTGGTGATGACCGTGAATAACGGAGAATCATTTGCTGGCAAATTTTTCAAGCAGACTGCCGATATAGATTTTGTGGATTCTCGAATTTTCCCTAACGGTTTTACACCAATAGGCAACCCCGACAACAACCGTCCGTTTTCGGGAACCTACGATGGCGACGGGCATTCAATTTCAAAACTTACTATCTCTGGATACGACAATGCCGCAATGTTCGGATATGTCTATGAAGGATGCGTAAAAAACTTGAATTTTGAGAATGTGAACATCACTGTAAATAGTGTCTCTGTTGCTGCTGTTGTAGCTGCGTATGCCGACTATTCAACAATCTCCAATATTACCGCAAGCGGTCAACTGACAGCAACCGGCAGCTTCGACGGTACTACATTGTCGGGAATTGTCGGTGCATCGGACCAATGCTCCATTTCGGGATGCGTGAGCATGTTGACATTTGATGTTGAGGATGTGTATTCTAACTTAATAATGATTGCTGGTATTACTCAGGCAGGAGGACAACAAACAACAATAAGCAATTGTTTGGTTTCTACATTCATAAAAGGTTCGTCCCATCGTTATTTTCCAATAGGTGACGAAGGATCTATTTCAAAATGTCTGGTTGTTGAGTCAAACTATATGCCATCGGAAGTATCAGCAACCTACAGCAACTGCTATTTCGACTTCCAGAACACAATCATTGCCGAATTTCCTTATCAACAGACCTACATCAGCGGATTCAACGCTATGCCAACGGAATCGCTGATTTCGGGTTCGCTGTTCAACGATGCAAACTGGACGGAAACCTCTGGCCTTTATCCGCGTCCGACTTCGGTCGCCAATACAGGAAATGCAATTCTTGCTGCATCGCCAATGGTTCTCAGCTCTAACGATTGTATAACTTCTGTTTCCTCAAATTTTACTGTAACTACGCTCAATAATGTACAGTGGCAGACCGAAAGCGAAAGCATGCAAATTGACGGCAATAACGTAACGACTATGCATGGAGAGTCCGATATAAATGCTGAAATCTATGCCTACAGGAACAACCTGATAAAAACTCTGCAAATCACAGTATTAAACAATGCATACGGCACTAAGGCAAATCCGATATTGCTAAGAACTGCTAATGATTTTATTACTTTGAGCGAAATATTTTCAGACAATGAACCAAGCGATTCGAGTGGTTTCGGGCTCGAGCTTTATCCATACTACGAAGGCGAGCTTTATTTCCTTGTCGATTCGGACATAACATTAACCGACTGGACTCCAATAGGCATAGAGATTCCATTCAGGTGGCATTTCGATGGAGGAAACCATACTATCACAATCGAAAGTTGGGGAGGCAATTATTATTCTGGATTGTTCGGACGGATAGAAGATGCTACAATATCAAACGTTACAGTTAATTATATTGATGTATCAACAAATGGTTACTCCCAAGCAGGTGGTATTGCATCATACGCAACATCGTCAGTAATATCTAATTGCAAGGTAACGGGACTCATTTATGACTATTTTGGTCCTGAAGACTATGGATATTTTGGCGGTTTTGTTGCTGTCGCAAATGGAACATCATTCTACAACTGCGTCAATATGGCAGAGTTGTATATGTACTCTGGGCAAGTTGGAGTAACCACAGGAGGTATTGTAGGAGAGGGAGAAGATGTCACTTTGTATTCATGTACCAATTTGGGATACATCCACGGCTATCCCGACCAAGGTTATGTCGGCTCATTAATGGGTACCGCCAGTTCTTCATCCATTATTGGCTGTGCCAACTATGGACAACACATAGAATTACGTGATGACTATCCCGGTGCATTAATCGGAGCGGCAAACAATGTTCTTATTCAGGACTGCGCCAACTACGGTGAAGATTTTGTAGCATTGGTGTCGTGGTCTTCGAACATGACATATATAAACAATATCAATGTACCAGGAAACACCTTCTCTATTGAGTACGATAGGGATGTTGCCTCAATAATTGACAATAATGCAACTAATGACAGAACCCAATATGTTTTGGAGAACAACTATACCGACAAGCAGATTTTTCCAGCATCGGGACTCGATGCAGGAATCAGTGGGCTACTTACTTCGGAACTCACTTCGGCTTCGGCTGAAAGTCTGAATTTTGACCCGCACAAGTGGACTTTCATTAACGGTCGCTATCCTGTGCCGTCGGGAACAGAATACAACAGCGTCCAGGCAATTCTGGCGACAACGCCAATACAGTTGTCGGCAAACAGCGACAACGACTATGCTACTATAAATGCCGTACACGGGAGCATTAGCTTTAATTCGGCAAACAACATTTCGTGGATGCTTGATTCTACGCAAGCACTCAGCGGAACTGTTGACTTTGAATATCTGCGTCAGGATTCGGTAAGCGTACCTGCGGTAATAGTGGCATCTATCGGCGATTTGTCGAGAGAACACAACATATTGCTTGCACCTAGGGTTGCTTCATCCGACAATCCATTGCTAATAGAATCGCTCAGAGATTTTAACGAGTTTGCTCAAGTATTGGCTTCCTCCAGTAATGGTGAGACATCATCTGCGCAATATAAAGGCGTTACAATCAGGAACTACGGAGCAGGTCTTAGCTTCAAGCTGACTACAGACCTTGCTGCCGAAAATATTCCCATTTCAACAGTAAGTCGTTTCTCGGGTAATTTTAATGGCGGCGGTCACACCATTACCTTGACAAACAACGACCTTTACGACGAAACACAACCTGGTACCAACACAAATCCCATCGGACTTTTCAATATATTAGAAAGAGCAACAATTGATAGTCTTAACGTATTGGTTGAAAGAGAAATAAATCTCACATCCTATACAGACAACTATGTCGGTTTACTATGCGGAAAGGCGTTAAACTCAACAATCAGCAACTGCAATGCCATTCTTAATGCAGATATTCAAATAAATGAAGGTGCTGCAATATGCGGTAAATCAGAACAATCTGTAATTAAAAACTGTAATACTTCGGGTACAGCAACAGTAAGAAGCGGCAGTGGATATTATATTGCAGGAATTGTAGCAAGTGCAAGCTTGTCGGAGATTAGAAATTGTACCAACAATGTCAATGTGGCATCAACATCACAGGCAGGTACTACTGTTGGCGGTGTCGTAGGAAAGGCTTATTCGCTGATAATCGAGAATTGCGCCAATAATTCCAATCTTTCGGGAAGACAGGTTGTCGCCGGTATAGTGGGTGAGTTCAGCAGCGCAAGTTCCCAATCATTGCCGTCGAAAGTGCTGTGTTCGACAAACAGTGGTATAATTTCGGGAGAATATGCATCGGGAATTGTTGGAATGGCCTCTGGCATTTCTGGGGGACTGGCAAAAGTGGAAATCGGAAAATGCATGAACTCGGGATCAATAAACAGCACTTCCACTACGGCTTCCGGAATTGTAGCAAGATTAAGTGATACATATGAAATAAGTGTTTCAAACTGTGCAAACTACGGAAGTATTAGTAGTCCTTCCAACATTACAGGTATTGCGCCTGGAACTATTACATGTTCTGGTAATATTGTAGCCTGCAATGTCAGCAATAGTTATAATGATAGCAATTATACTCAGGATGTAATATCGTCTAATGCCGATGAAGACGACTTCTTTGATGAGCAGATAACCGAAATAAAGGTCGATTCGCTACGACTTGGATTCTACAACCACGGTACTCGGCGCACAACCCAGATGATGGTAAGTAGTGCATTTGCGGAAGAACTACCCGGTGAATGGGATTTTACAGAAGGTCTTTATCCTTTGCCGGCAGGACTTGACCCCAACGACCCACGCAACAAGCTCGCCCGACTGCCTATAATACTCAAGGCGGATGGCATTGGTCGTAGCGAAAGGGTGACTTGTGTAATTTCCGATATAACGCTTCCGCAAATTGATGGCGTAACTTGGGAGTCATCCAACCCCGATGTGGTTTCGGTTCCATCGAACGGAGGAGTGGCAATAGTTACAAATCCTAGTCAGAATACCAATGTAACACTCACAGCAACATGTGAAGACATTTCGCGTAGTTTCATCATTAAAGTACATAGCGACTACGGAGTATCAGCCGATAATCCTATCATCATAACCAGTTGTCGTAACATTATGCACGACATGTGTAACAACGAAAGCTATCCATCCGGATGTTACGGCTTCTACTTCAAGCTAGGAAATGATGTTCAGATAAACCGGGGTTCTATAGATAGCGATGCTGATGGTAATTTCGTTGTCAAGCAGGAGAATTTGAATGTCCTGTTCCCGTCAAGTTATCCGTTCCGTGGATATTTTGATGGCGATGGACACTCAATAATTTGGCAGAACTCTGGTTATACAGGCGATTATTATGGTCTGTTCAAAAGTACCAAAGGAGCCGAAATTTCAAACCTGACAATGTACTACAACGAAAACCGTAGCTACAATTATTCCGCAACGCTTGTTGGCAATGCAAAAGCCACCACAATACGCAACTGTGCAGTGTATTCCAACCTCTCGGCAAATTACAGTGTGGGCGGTATAGTAGATGAGGCATCGGAAGGTACTGTAATTTCAAACTGCATATTTGTAGGCGAATTGTCGGCTAAAAATATTGGCGGTATTGTTGCCGATGCAACCGACACGCGTATCGACAATTCAATATCCATGCTACGCAGCTCCCACGAAGGCGAAACTCTTGAAACCGCAGGTGCGATTGTGCTTTGGGGAAATAATGTCGATGTAGATTCTTGTCTTGTAATCGGTGACAATTACGACGGTAAAATTAGAACCGTTTCCAATACAGACGAATCAGTTACGATAAGCAATTGCTATTACGACAATCAGCTTTGGATTCCAGCGGATGGTGATACCATTAATAGTAATATAGGGATGAATACCCGCGAACTTATAACAAACGGTTTGTTCAACTGGTCGCATAGCGAAGGCAAGTATCCTGTTCCAACAGGAGCAGCAAACTTGGCACCTGTTACTCTTGTTGCAACTCCGATGCTCATAGGAGAAAACGACGAGGATGTAATGCACATTACCAATTTGGGAATTTCCAGTAGCGATGATGTGCAATGGTCTGTAAACAACACCAATGCAATAAGCGGTTATTTCGTTAACTGTGTCGATGAACCAGAATCCGCAGAAATAGTAGCAACATATTCAGACGGCTCATTGTCCGACCAGGCAATAGATTACAACTTTACACGTGAAATTACTGTTACAAAAGGTGTTACCGAAATTAATCTACCCAATAACCTAGACATGGTTTGCGAAGGCGGCCAATTTACTTTGTCGGTGAACAATAGATCGGCAACAAGCTATGCATGGAATGTTCCAGAAGGACTTTCTGCCGATGCGTACAACAGCGAAAGCATAACAATCTATGTTGATAACAACTTCCTGCGCGATAATGGTTCGGCAAACATATCTGTAGAAGTTTCGTTTGATGAATGTAACATTACGAAGGAAATAGAATTTGCGCCCGTTCCATCGCCATCGCATTTTAGGGTAAACGACACTGCCGTTTGTACAGGAAGCGACCTTAATGTAAATTGTGCTCTGGATGAAGGCTATGAAGAATATGCCGATCGTTTCTTCCTGAACTGGTACGATGCAAACGACATGAATACTTTGCTGATGGACGATTCGGTTTCGGCATTGGAATATTACATTCCGATACTCACCGAGAACAGGAATCTGAGGATTATAGCAAGAAGCATGATTGGAGATTGCGCTGATACTCTTGATGTTGCCTTGTCGGTAAATCCAATAAATCCGATTTCTGTTGTAAGCGGAGAGCCAAACCAGCAAATATGCGAGGGCAATCCGATGGAGCCTGTAGTTTTCTCTGCATTAAATCCAACCTACAACTTGCCTGAAGGTATTTATGCTGAATACGATGTCAACAACCACCAGCTTACGCTTGCTGGACGACCACATTTAAATTCGCAGAACGACTATTCATATACCATATACGCTTGCGGCAGTAGCTTTAGCGGTACAATTGAGGTTACGGAACGGACAATTTTTACAGATATTGATTTTTCTCGGGTTGTTAATCTTGGAGAAAGAATAACGCTTGCCTTGGAAAGATATGACGGTTTAGAAAATTTATTGACTTGGGAAAGTATTGATGGTTCTGAAACTTTTACCAATGCAGATTTAGGTTTGAGTGTAGCGAATGTTGATGATATTAATATTCTTGTTGGAACTCCCGATATGTCCGGTGAGTATATATGCCATATCAATGTTCCTGCAAATGGTGCTTGTCCTGCTGTAACCTACGATAATTTCTTAGGCATTTACGATACAGAAGAACTAGTTGCAACAGCTATCGATACAACCTTATGCGCAGGCGAAACGGCAACGCTTGCAACTGTTGAACGCCCGGGTGCATACGGAGGCGAATATGTATGGACTATGGATTCCGATACGGTAGGAACAGGTTCGCGTATCAATTTGGTGCCGCCGGTAGGAACTTCTACTTACGAAGTATCATGCGGAGGAAAGAGAATGGTTGGTGAATTTGAAGTTGGCGACTATGTTACGTATAGTAATGGTGGCTACATTACATACAAGAATTGGGAATGGCATAGGACTGCAGACTATATGATTGTAAATGTTGAAGAGGACAGTTTGTTGCTTATGTCGCGTACGGGTTATGTGCATGTAAGCTGGATAGATGATGTTCCTGAGATTCCAAACTATGCAACAGTATCCGAGGCTATCACGGATATGAATGGCCGTCAAAATTTTGCCGCCGCTAACGAATTTATAATGATAGACGATAATTATGCTTCCGAAACTTTGGGCGTGGGATTCTATGTCCCATCAGCTGGCGAAATTAAGTACATAATTGACAATTACGAAAAGTTCTATTTCGAATTCGAAGAAGATGATTATCCAGTTATATGCTTGTCAACAGAAAAGGATGAAAATTCTGTTTATGTTTTCAATACCAATTATGGAGCTATTTTTGATGCGCCTAGGGAGTATCTTGAAAACAATGTTGAAATAATGCCATTCATGAAAATTGCTAAGTCTGATGTTAGCGAAATGCATGGTCGTACTTCCAATATTAGCCGTTCTGCATCTGTAAATATCATTGTCAGCGAAAGACGGGATGTGGCAATCAGTACCGATGATGTTCTTTGCAATACCGATACTGCACGCGTTGGCATAAATACCGACTATCCGGTATTGAACTGGTACAATGTAACAAATCCAGATGCTGAGATTATGTTTGACGAGGACATTGCAGTGCTTACTGAAGGAACATACTTAGCTGTGGCAACGAATGAATATGGATCTTGCACCGATACTTTGGAAGTAAAGGTAAAGGATTTGGCGTTCTACATTCCGCAGGATACCACAGTTTGCGACACAGCTGTACTTACTATTGCAAAGGAGGATGTCATTGTAATGCTTGATGGCGAAGCCATTGAAGGACAAACTCTTGTGTTATCCGAAACAGGAACCTATACAATTGCACTTATGGGTGTTGGCGATACTTGTCGCGAAGAAAGGATTTTGAACTTGACAGTCAACCAGTCGTATAGAATTTCGTTCGACACTATTGTGTATGACAATGTACTTGTTTGGAACGACGAAACATACTCTGCTAATGGCAGCTATACGCAGTATTTGACGACAATCAATGGTTGCGACAGCATTGTAACTGCAAATGTGATTTTTGTGAATAGCGAAACCGAATTTGCAAGATTTGGCATAGTAACCGAAAGCGATGGCACAACTCCGCTTGCTGGTGTTTTGGTTTCGTCGGGTAATGCTTCTGTCACAACTCCAGCCGATGGCAGCTACATGATTATGGTGCAAAGAGTTAGTCCTATCGTACATTTCTCGAAACAGGGCTACAGCATTATTTGTGACAGTGTTTTGAGCGGAGGCGAATACAATGTGGCAATGTTCAAGCCCGAAATCAATATTTCGCAGTCCGATGATTCATACGAGACAACTCCATATGTGGTTCGTCAGTTTGTAGTGGAACTTAGTAATTCGGGCGACGGTCCATTGGCTTGGAGTTCGGTTGTGGAATCCGATTTCACAGCAAGAAGCAGAGCTGCACATCCGCGTAGCAACAGCCCGATGTGGGATTATGCTGATGAGGTCATTGTTACAAACAGCAATGCCGAACAAGCAATTGCAACCGACGGATTCTACATATATACCGCCTCGTGGAGACGTGCTGGCGAATTCAGCAAGTATTCGACAGACAATGGTTACCTTGAATCCTTTGTAATAGACGGCGTTGGCGGAGTAAGAAACTTATCGTATGGAAACGGACTGTTCTTTGCAACCGACAATACCAACAAGATTTACATTATCAATATGGACACACAGTCTCTCGAAAATGTGATTGTCCTTAACGACCCCGACCTGGAAATCCGCTACTGCGCATACTCTACCGAAGAAGACCTTCTGTATATCGGTAACTGGACAAACCTCTACAAGTTGGTTGCCTACAACACCTCGTATCCGACTTTGATACCGCTGTCGTACTCGATGGACAATGTTTATAGCATTGCCTACGATGCTTTCTCAGGACCAACACCATGCTTGTGGGCATTCTCGCAAATTTCGGAGGATAACGGGCCTTTTGCCAAGATATTCAAACTCAACAAGAACGGTGTCCTTATTGCCGAAGAGGAGCATTACATAAACGATGCATCGCTGGCTTCGTCATCATCGCTGGCTGGTGGTATCTGTGTTTCACAGGACCTGTACGACGACAAATATGTTTTACTTATCAACATTCAGAACGCCAACGCTCGGAACAACATTGCGGTATATGAAATCGGAAGCAAGAATTCGTGGGTAAGCCTTGATAAGAAGAGCGGTGTTATTCCTGTTGGCGGAAGCGTAGATGTCACCGTTACCGAAATGGCTACAGCAGCAGGCGAATATTCGGCTGTTGTAAATTTCAAGCCCAATGTATATATGCCACAAAATGTTAGCGTGCAACTTTCTCTCACTTCTTCGCTGCCAGTTTGCACCCCTGCTCAAAATTTAGTAGCAGAGACTGATGATTATCATGTTGTAAATCTTAGCTGGGATGCAGTAGAAGCAGATGATAATGAGAGCGTATCGTACATGGTTTTCGAAGATGTTTCCAGTGTCGCACTTGATACGGTGCAAACGACTTCGTTTACTGTGGAAAATCCTCGAGTAGGTAATCATTGCTACTATGTACGCGTAATTACGCAGGGAGAATCCTATTGCGTTTCTGAACCGTCCAATATAGCATGTGCCGAAATTCTCGAATTCCCCTGTGATGTTCAGCTATCGCTTGCAGCAAGAGCAATAGGGAATCGCATAAAGCTTGAATGGAATGCTTTGTTCGGAGTTGAAAAATATGGTATTGTTCGCGAAGATGGAGCTGAAGTTTTGTTTGTCCCAGGTGATGTGACTCAATATGAAGACACTACTGTAAGTATCGAAACAGAATATTGCTATCATGTTGTTGCATACTTCGCAAACGGTGAATGTGAAGATAAAGTATCAAATTCTTCGCGCGTAAGTATTTCGGCAGAAGGATGTCCTGGACAAATAATTGTTACTGCAATAACAACAGATAACTCGGTTGTTTTAAACTGGACAGAAATTCAGGGAATTCAGTCGTACTCGATATATAAGGACGGCGAATATCTTACAAGCACCGCTGACACCACTTACTATGATATTTCGCTCGAATACGAAACAGAGTATTGCTATGTTGTTGAAATTAACTGCGGAAATGGAAACTATAAGCAGTCTGATGAAGTTTGCGTAACTACCGAACAGGAACACATCGAGGAAAATGCGGTTGAAACCATAACTAACGAAAGCATAGACCTTTATCCTAATCCAGTACATGACATGGCAACATTTACTGTTTCTGGCCACGAAGGTATCGTTTCGTATTCTGTTGTTGACATTAACGGCAGAGAAATGTCTTCTGAAACCATATCAGTTGACAAAGAATCAGCTCATACCATTGATGTCAGCTCTTTCTCTTCAGGTATTTATGTTCTTAGGATAACAACCGATTCTAAAGTACACTACTTGAAGTTTACAAAAGAGTAGTCTTCTTGACCTATTTTGCGCATTTGCAAGCTCTTATATAAAAAGATGTAATCCGTCGTATGCAAGATAAATGTTCGGCGGCAATTTTGGCAAGACCGAATCGTGTGAAATACGATGTCCTATATGCGTGAAATATGTCTGCTTCGCACCTATCCTTTTAGCAAAATCCACAGCCTCATCAAATGAAAAATGCATAGGATGTGTGTCGTACTGCAAAGCATTTACAACCAAGGTCTTTACATCTTTCAGCTTGACTATTTCCGATTCTGGAACAACCTTGGCATCGGTTATATAGGCAAAATCACCGATACGAAAACCGAGAATCGGCAATTGTCCGTGATATGCCCGAATCGGAATAACAGCTATGTCACCAATATGGAATTCTGCATCAGCATTAATTGTATGCATATTTACCTTGGGAACTCCCGGATATGTGCTATTGTCGAAGATATAGAAAAACTGCTTGTGCAAGGCATCAATCACGCGCTGCTCTGCATATATTTCCATCGGCTTTTTGGTAAGATAGTTGAGCGGACGGATGTCGTCGAGTCCGCCAGTGTGGTCAACATGTCCATGGGTAAACAGGATTGCATCCACATTGCTTGCCCCCTCGCGAATCATCTGGTAACGGAAGTCGGGACCGCAATCAATAAGCAAGTCCATATCTTCGCAATGCAACAGCACCGACGAACGCAAACGCTTGTCCTTCGGATTTGCTGACCTGCAAACTTCGCAATCGCACCCTAATATTGGCGTTCCCTGCGAAGCACCCGTTCCCAAAAATACGACTTCCATAACTAAAACTTCATTGCAAAGTTAAAATATTATCTCGCTACGGACAAAATAAATTAGTAATTATATATGTGTTGACTCTCTAACACATTCCAGAAAGCCGACATCACACTGCTCTCCGTTCCGTAGCGCAGGTTCTGTCAGGCTTCCGCAATGACAGTAAGGGATAAGCCCTATAATCCCTACTGTCGCACCAATTTCTTGCAGTACTCCTCAAGTTCGTCATCAGAAGACCAATTCTTGATGAAGAAGAATTGTCCATTACTAATTTGGCAATTTACATACCACTCCTGTACCACTTCCCCATCCATCGAAAGCGCTATATTATGACCTTTTACCTCATCGGTAAACTCTGACCAAAGCGCACTTGCTTCCGGCATCATGTAAACAATAATTGGCGTATCTTCACCAGAATTTCGACCAGATGTAGATGTCTCCACTCTCTGTACCAATGGTTTTCCACCTAAAACTTTGGAACTGATAGCCGGACCATTACCGCTTTTCTTCAAAGCATAAAGTCGCAAGTCTGGCTGATTATCATCCACTGGCAGGCGCATACCTTTCATAACCACAAGAGAATCACTATTTTGCCAACTTTCCATTAAAGCAGGGGCATCTTTTTCGTAAACTACCGTGTCTGCAGAAACTTCCCAAAATTCCAGTTTGCCTTCGGTTGTGAAGTCGTTTTCTGCACGGGCATATATGGTAGGGCGTAGAGCAAAGTGGGTGAGTAAAATTCCAATGCCAAACACAGCAATCATACTGCCGAGGAAAAGCAAAAATGTGCGAGGGCTCTTTGCCACCGGTTTGCCGTCGTAGGAACCGATTTGTCGGATTACATCGTTGCAATGGCCGACAAAATTGCGATAAGCCAGGATTGCAAATATAAGAATTAGCAGTCCCACAAAGCAAATCGACCAGATAGCATTATAATTCGGTGCCATGTTATATTCGGCTATCTCACTTGTCAGGTAGCCATTATTCTTTAGGACATACACAAGGATAAACATAAAGATAAGAGCCATAATAAAAACCGTATAGACGGCATATCCTGACTTTAGTTTCTGCATATTCTTCGAAAGTGTCAGCAAGTCGGCATTTTCTATAGCCTGCCGTTTCACATTTCGAGTAAGCCAAAGTTCGAATACAATTGAAAAGACCATCAGCAGAAGAAATGCAAGTCCGAAAGGCAGAAATCCACCTAAATATGTAAAGCAGGCGAATCCAATTACCGTATTGATAGGGTAAATTATCATAACCGCCTTCCTA
This sequence comes from Bacteroidales bacterium, assembly GCA_017551515.1. Taxonomy (GTDB): domain Bacteria; phylum Bacteroidota; class Bacteroidia; order Bacteroidales; family ML635J-15; genus Bact-19. The sequence goes on from JAFZLK010000084.1 coordinate 14,230, forward strand.
TATTTCGAGAAATAGTTTGCGCTGGCTTGTATTGTGGACTTCATAAGCCTGTCGTTTATGATTTCCTGTTGTTCGAAACGTTGTTTCAGTTCTTCGTATTGAGCTTTCAGCTGGTCGAGTTCGTTCAAATTATTTTCCTGATTTTCCATGATGATTCCCTTTCGTTAATTTTTTGACATTTTTACCAGTTTGTCCTTGATGCGCAACAGCCTGACACCCACATTATTGGGTTTGATGCCGATGATAGTGCCTATTTCGTCGTAACTTACGCCTTCGAGCCAAAGAAGGATAAGGCTTCGGTCGATAAGGTCGAGGCGCGAAATGCGGTCATAGAGTTCGCGGATCTGCTGTGTTGAGGGGTCGTCGGCTTCGTAGGGGTCGATGTCAACCGTCAGCGGTGCAGTGTCGATGTTGCGACGCTCTTTTTTGTCTTGGTTGATGGCTGTGTTGAGTGCCACGCGGTAAATCCAAGTTCGAGCATCGCTACGACCTTCGTACGAGTCGAAGCCGTTCCAAAGCCTGATTAGGATTTCCTGAAACAGGTCATCTATCTCGGCCTTGTCGTGAGAAAACATGTAGCACACCGTGTAGATAGTCCGCTTGTGCTGCCTTATCAAAAGTTCAAACTGATATTCTTTGTCGTTGTTCATGATTCTTTTAATTTATTCGTTTTCGTTGCAACGGTTTCATCATGTTAGACAACAAAAGTACGGAAATATTACAGGAGGGGGAGAATTTTTATAAAGTTCTCATCAACATAATATAGTTATATGTCATAAAATTTATTTATTCCCCACAACTCGGGCGAAGGCTTGGGTTGCGGATTTTTTGTACCTTTGCGGCATGAAAACGTCATCAATATGCTATATCTTTAAAGAATAGAAATATGCAAGTAGCCATCATCACAGGTGCATCGTCCGGTTTAGGGAAAGTGTTTTTTGAAAAGATTGCGGAACGCTATCCGCAACTTGATGAGTATTGGGTAATTGCCCGAAGCGAGAACAAATTGAAGGAACTGGCAGAGCAGCACCCACAGCAGAAAGTGCGCGTTGTGCCGTTGGATTTGTCGGATACACGCAGTATGGAAACATTTGAGAACCTGCTGGACGAGCAAAAACCCGACATACGAGTGCTGATTAACAACGCTGGATTTGACAGAGCCGGACTATTCCGTGAAATGAAACTGGCGGACATCTATTCGCTTATGAACTTGAATGTGATGGGTACAACGATGATAAGTCGTCTCTGTTTGCCTTATATGGACAAGGGCAGTTACCAGATTCTTACGGGTTCTATTGGTTCGTTTGCTCCGCTTCCTTGGCGAGCCGTATATAGTGCCAGCAAAGCGTATGTGCGTTTCTTTGCACGTGCTTTGCATGAGGAGGAGAGCAAGAGAGGTGTGAATATCATGCTCCTTTCACCGGGTAAAATGGATACGGAGATGTTCCATAAGAACAATAAGGATAGCGGGAATATGTCTATTCAACCATATCTGAATCTCGACAAAGTGACCGTGAGGGCAATGCAGAAAGCCGAAAACGGCAGTGCAACCTATACGCCGATGGTGTTTTACAAGATCTACCGCCTGCTTGCCAAAATCGTCCCCAGTGCTCTGATGGTTAAGTTCACCAGCGTCGAAGGCTCAACGAAGTAGGCACAATATAATCAAGACAATTGAGCCATACGAAAACTCTTCATCCCTCTGTTAGCGCATGTTACAAAAGCGTCAGCGCCCAAAAAACAAACACGACCGCCCTCATCAAAAGGCGGTCGCTTGCTTAGATATGTACAACGCTTTATGCGGCGAACTTCTGCTTCTTGCCAACAAGCCACCAGAAATAGAAGACGCAAGCCGCATCAAACACCATGATCAATCCTTGTGCCCAGTTGGGGATGCCGATTTTGGTCGCCACCACAATTCCGAGCATCAGCACTACATGGTAGAACAATGCACCGAGGAACAGCCACAACATATCCATCTTCGGGAACTTGGCTTTGCCATACAATGCATACAGGGTCCAGAGACCGACAGGATAACACAACACAGCCGAATTCAGCAGACCTGGGTTGTAGCAGCCGAGGTGAATCGCCTGTACGATGTGCATGGTACCGTTGATGAGTTCAAACAACGCTATACCTGCTGCCATACGGTGGTAGCCCTTTTTTACCAGCACCGCTGTCAATGGACCAACGACCCATACAAAACCGAGGTTGCAGCATAGGAACGCCGCCTCGCTGATGCGGAAACCCATCAGTTGGTACATCAGCGTTGTGAACGCCTGCTGGTTGCCGTAGATGTCCACGCCGTACTCCTCCACGTTGTGCAGCATGTAGATGACAGCACCCATCCATGCTAATGACACCGGGTCGAGAAAACGGCTCTTGCTCTTGTCCGAACGCAGAAAATCCGTGCAGAAGATAAGGATCAGCAGCACTACCGCTGCACCCAGTCCTATCCACGGCCACACGTGGAAAAACATGCTGTAAGGCTCACCTTGAAAGCCCTTTGCAATCAATTCTTGATAGTTCATAAGCGTATTATTTTAGAATTTCTTTATCTTACACAGTTTGCATAGCCCGAGTGCAATGAAGGTGGCAGCAAAACTTGTCAATATATCCATCACAATAACGCCTGCGGGTATATCAATGATGGCGAAGAAATAACATCCGGCAAGGATGACATGTGCCAACAAACCGCTGAGCATCGAGATAACTATAGCACCGGCAGACAGTTTGAGGTCTTTTGCACACACATAAATGACCCATATTGCGATAGGAATGAATAGCAAGACACCGCTCCAAAAACCGCCATTTTCCGATACAGGCATACCACCGACAAGGCTTTGCATAAGGTGCAACAGCCCGTTGGCCAAAATAAAGCCGAACGGTGCAAGGGCTACGGCAGGGTGTTTCTTGCCAAACAGCCATGCACCAAGAGGAATTGCGACCCAAACAAACACACAGTTCATCATCGGGAAATGTGCTAACGGCAGGTTCATCTCCCCGAAAGCCGCAGTTGGACCATCAGGTGCAAAGAACATTGAGACGATGCTGTATTGCCCGTCCACAATATGCAGCGAATACTCTTCAAACTGGTGAATGAGATACATCGGCACTGCGAGCCACGCTAACCACAATGGGTCACGCCAACGCGACACTTCACGATTGCTGCGTAATACATCTGTGCAGAAAAGCAGAATAATCATTACTACCGCACCACCAAGACCCATCCAAGGCCATCCGAGCCAAAAGCCCGTGTTTTCAATCAATAATAAGGTATTCATAAGCGTATAATTTTGAGTTGGTTTTAATTCACGGT
>JAFZLK010000011.1 GCA_017551515.1 Bacteroidales bacterium
GAACAGCAAAATAAGTCTAATGAAATAAGAAAACTGAGTGTCATTATTTTTGTGAAGGCTAAAATGGAGTCGCTTGGATACGAATATTATATAGAGGAGGGAAAAAACTCTCTCTCTCTTTACGTTAAACTATCTAATGTTAAAATGCTAAAGTTATCATTACCATATAGACGTTCCGTCGCGACAATACAGAAAAGACTTTTACTAGTCGAAGAAACCTTTGCATCTATAAATAATGCATTTTACACATTAAACATAATTGGTGTAACTAACAGAACAAATGTTCTAAGGATATGTAATATTAACAAACCCATTAAATGGATAAAAGCAACAACAGCAACATTATAAGTCTTGTGGCATTACAAAATGTTTTTAAGTCATAAATCCTGCGACAAGTTTTGGCGCAACTTGCACTTTCCTTTGCCAGAAAAATGTTATGGACATAAAGGAAGCAATCAAAAACATCGTATCCAGACCGTTTGAGATAGAAACTGTATTTTATGAGATAAAAATACATTCAATATTATCTGTTCATTTACGAGATAAGAATCTTAAACAACTGAAAGTAACCAACAAGAATGTAATAGATACGATAAAGAGCCATATCCCCGAAGCCATAGTAAGCGATTTTGGCTATTATTACTGTTTAATAAAACTTGAGAATATTGATTTTTTGATTAGTAAATCTGGTCGGAAAAAATATATACGAGTTAAAGGAAAAATAGACTACTATATTAACAGCATTCCTAACCTTGTGGAATATATGCAGGATATCAACCGTCTTATGCCCGAATGGGAAAAGGAATTTGCAGAAATGCTGGTGCAATACGCAAATGAAATCAAGAAAATGGAACGCAAATCCGTTTTAGAAGGTACGGAAATAAGATATATATTGAGTAATAGAATAAGATTACACCTTGGGGGATGTCGTGAAAATGTTGAGGGCGCATCTATTCTACGCAAAGCATTGTCCGAGACTGGCAAATCCTTTGAAAATATTTCAGTGCAAAGCGTCGGCGAGTGGTTTAAAATTATTATCAACGCAATGGACTCGGCAGAGACATACTTTCAAAATGTGGAAATTAATAGTGAACAGCTTGAGAAAATAGACAAAATGATACCTGCTTGGATTGAAGAGTTGTCCCAATGGAATTATGAGTATGAAAAAGAGAAAAAAGCAAAGGATTTAAGCAAATTAAGCCTTAATACACTGATTAAGCAAAAAATGAAATCGCTTGGTTGCGAATACTATATCAGGGAAAACAATAAAACAATGACGCTGTTCATAAAACTAGAAAAGACAAGGATGCTAAAACTTTCATTGCCATACAAATCGATGGGAGTAATTGGAGAACGACTTGATATGATTGAGGATACAATCAAAGCCATAAACAATATTCACAATGCCTTCCGAATAATCAACGAGGAGAGAGGCATAAACTGGGAAAGGGAAACTCAACAATGAAAACAGCAGAAGAATATCAGACACTTAATCCCGTGTTCGAGGATTGCTGGAATAAGTTTTCGGCGGAATTTCCACATATACCGCATCCAATAATGCGCATAGGCAAGAACAAGAAAACTTGGGGGTTATGTTATGGTTGCTCTCCTGCAAAAATTAGTCTAAGCAGGGCACTGGCTAAGATGCCATTGGCATTTCAGCAGCATGTGATTTTTCACGAACTATGCCACATCATCTACCCCAACCATCGTCGTGAGTTCTACGACCTTCTCGACCGCTTCGACCCAACACACAAAAAACAGCACGACCGCACAAACGAGCGACTTGCAAGGATGGAGGAAATGAGGAAGAAAGTGATGGAAGGAATGGAATAATATGTTGGATAATTGAGTAAAAAAGAGTAAATTTGCAGAGTATTATATAAAAACATACTGATATGGAAGATTATAACATTTTCGAAGTATTGAAATTAGAAAGAAAAGAAACCATTCACTCCGCGATGATTGCTGCAATAGTCGCGCAAGATGAAATATGCAGAGAATCTTTTTTTAGAATGCTTAAAACGAAAGGCTATGAAGAACAGATTGAAAAATTACAAAGCAGTATTGATTACGATGATGTTGACCATAAATGGATTGATACAGAAGTTAATTTAAAAGAATATGTATATAGAAACGAGGAAAAAATGCTGGTAAATAGAGGACGTGCCGATATTTGGGTTGGGACGAACTCAGAAGACTATACCCCCAAATATAGGTTGATAATTGAAAACAAGATAGATGCAGACAATCAGGATCATCAACTCCGACGCTATTACAGATACCTTACAGGTATTTCTTCTAAAGATACTGATAACAAAAGAGAGTTTGCTGGTCTTTTTTTCTTATGCATTAATGGAGATGATGACGATAAAGCTAAAGCTGCCGAATCTGCAAAAAAATATCCTACAGAAAGTAAAGACATCAATGGAGAAGAACGACCAAATACAGATTATAAAATAATAACCTATAGTGACATTAAATTATGGCTTGAAAAGATTATCAACGACTATAATACAAAAGAAGGAAACTTTAAAGAAGCTGTAAAACAATATAAAAAGATGATAGAAGAAAAAGTTTTGAAGTGAAAAGTGTTATACAAAATTGAATTATAGTTGTATTATTGGTGGTTCTACAGATAACAACAATCCCAATAGAATAAACTCTTAACTTTCCCGTCCTCCCCAGCGGGGATTTTTATTCTCTACTCTTCATAAAATGTGTAAATTATCGTCCTAAATGGTTCATAAAACGTGTAAAATCACAACCAAAAACCTTCATAAAATGTGATGGAGCGTTAATTATAAACGATTTAGAAAGAATATTGATATTCATATAAATCAATATTTTCTCAGCAGAAATCCCATGTACAACGGCAATGTCAAGACTTTTCCATCTCGTCCGACATTGTAGTCGCCCAATTTTATCGCATTATAGACATGATACTTTTCCGGATGAGCCAATACCGTCTTCATGCTTTTCGCATTGCCCGAATTTGCCTTGACTTCCAGCAAAGTACACTCTCCGCCGTAACGCATCACAAAGTCGATTTCCAAACCCGAATCCTTGTGAAAATAATACAGTTTCCGCCCCATTTTTCCCATTATGTCGGCTACCAGATTCTCGAATATTGCGCCTTTGTACCCATATAAGTTCCCCTGCAAGACATCCAACTGCGTACCAGCCTCCAACATACTTATAAACAAGCCTGTATCAGCCATATACACCTTGAAGACATCTTTCTCGGCATTGCCATCCAACGGCAGTTCTGTTATTGACAAATTATAGCAACGGTTTATTATTCCAGCATCCTCTATCCACTGCAAACTGCCCATAAACATATCCGCCCTGCCCTTTTTTCTCACCAGCGAATATTGGAACTTCTTGTTTTCCTTGCTCAACTGCATTGGAATCGACTCAAAGCACTCGTGAATAACGGATTTGTCCTTCTTATCGGCATACTTTACCATATCGTCGGAATATCCGCGTAATATATCTTTCTGCTTACGCAAAACCTTCGACATGTCTTTCGTTTCAATAAAAGTCTTTACAGCCTCGGGCATGCCACCTACAACCACATACTGCAACAGCAACTGCCTGAATCTATGATGCAAAGGCAACGGAACAGGAGTTTCTGCGTCAAAATATTCTTGAATTTTTGCGATATGCGTGTCGTCTATGCCGTTCGCCCACAGAAACTCCTCAAAGTCCATCGGATACATCAACAAAGAAGTCTCATAACCAACTGGAACAGCCCTCATTTCGTCAAGATTGCGATACCCCCTCATGCCCAGCAACGAACCAGTACAAATCACATCGTAGCGACCGTCAATACAGAAAAACTTCAAGGCTGTCCTTGCATTCGGGCACTCCTGAATCTCGTCCAACACCAAACAAGTATTGTCAGGTTCAAACTTCGCTTTCAACGACTCATGCGAAGACATATACATCACCATGTCATCAACATCCAGCGAACCCGAAAAAAAATCTGCATATTCTGGTTTGCGGAAAAAATCCAAGTAAACAACATTCTTGTAGTTCTCCTGAGCAAATTCCAATACGGAAAATGTCTTTCCACACTGGCGGCATCCTCGCACGACAATAGGCTTATGGTCTGGCGTGTTTTTCCACTCCAACAGCTCCTGAATTATTTTGCGCTTCATCAACGACATAAAAAACATCTTTTTGTTTCAATCGCAAAAATACGATATTTAAAATTATCAGCAAATTTTTCTTTAGTATTTTTTTTATCAATATTTACTAAAAATCACAAACTAATAATTAACAAATAATTACATTAATTTTTAACACTTTTTCAAACGACTTTTTAAGCAAATTGCACACTTTTTAAAACGACTTTTTAAACAAAATACACACTTTTTAAAACGACTTTTTAAACAAAATACGCACTTTTTCAAACGACTTTTTAAACAAAATACACACTTTTTCAAGCGACTTTTTGTATTATTGCCCACCAAACACAACGAACAACCATCACACACTTCTCTCCGAGAACCCAAGGTTACATACAATCATTTTTTGTATTTCACAATTTTCCCTTTGCATTTCCATCCCAATCCATTATATTTGCCCTGAAATTGATAACGAATTGTCTAACCGTAAAAACAATTGCCCATGACATAGAAAACCGACATAACACATTGATATTAAAATAAAAAAGCGTTTTTGCTTTTATTCTTGACTTGGAATCTCGCAAATTTTAAGTACAACAAGAGGAAAGTGAAAATGCTCGCGGTTTTTCCGTGGGCTTTTCTTATTTGTTGTACGGGTATGCGAGAACCTCAAGTCAGATAAGAGTATTAATCGAAAGCCCACTTTTTTATTTGTGTATATTGGAAACTGCTGATTTGGGGCTTGCAGCAAAAATTTATGGGAGTTGTTTGCCGAAAATCCCTTAAAGAGTAGGCAGAATATTAAAATTTTAAATTATATGAAAAAAATATTTTTAATATTGATTTGTGCTGTTTTATGCAGCGTTTCCGCATTCTCGAGTGTTGAATATTTCGTATATGATGGAATGGGAAGAGGAAAACCTCTTTTTTATTCTGTTGATGATAATGACGTATATACACTCTTAAGTCCAAATTGGTGTTATTCCCATTGGCCAGGATATGATGATACTCTCAGTAATTATGGCTGTTATTCTGATGATTATTGTTATTGGGGTGACGTCGTATTACCAGAGGGGACCAATGTAATTTCTGATGGAGCATTCACTGATCATCATGGCGGATACCTTAATACTTATACTAATTATTTGTTGACAACGGTAACAATTCCAAGTTCTGTGACGAATATTGGTGCTGGCGCATTTGACAAATGTGACAACCTTACAGCAATATATTACACAGGCGATGTGAAAGGCTGGTGTGATATAACATACGGCGACAACCCTCTTTGGGATACATATAATTTTGATGCATCGGCACGTCCTCTTTACTATGCGGGCAATTTGTACATAAACGGTGAACTTGTAACCGATTTGGTAATACCGAATACTGTGACCGAAATAAAGGCCGCTACTTTTTATGGTGCAACCTGCCTCACATCGGTAACGATTCCTAATTCGGTTACGACCATTGGTCCTAAAGCGTTTGGTTGTTGCAGTAATTTGACAGATATGACAATCCCTTTTGTCGGACGCAGTGCAAATGAAACTACAGGTTCTGTTACTACATTCGGATATTTGTTTTCATCAGGGACTGAAAGTTTCGATGGAGCAGTAACTGTTACAAATCCACAAGCTACTTATATTCAAAAGGTCCCTGGTGACTTGAGAAATATTACGGTAACTGGTGGAAATTTGCTGGAATCGTCTTTCAATGGATATAATATGCTAACATCGGTGACAATTACCAATTCGGGTCCAGATATTGGCGAAAAAGCATTTTACGAATGTACAGGCTTGACATCCATTACACTTCCTAGTTCGGTTACAAGCATTGGCGAAAATGCGTTTTACAATTGCAATGCTCTAAATAAAGTGAATTATACGGGAAGCATTGCTCAATGGTGCGGAATAGATTTTTATGAACAGCCTTTAGACTATGCACATAACCTGTATATTGATGACAACCTTGTTTCTAATCTGGTTATTCCAGACGGAGTAACTAATATAAAGATGAATGCTTTTTCTGGTGCGTCATGTCTTATGTCGGTTACATTTTCCAATTCTGTTGAAAATATTGGAGATTGGGCATTTTGGGAGTGTTCTGGTCTTACGGATGTTACAATTCCCAGTTCAGTTACGAGCATAGGCACTCAAGCATTTCAAAATTGTAGAGGTCTGACATCGCTTACAATTTCTAATTCTGTTCCAAGCATTAGCATTGGACCAAAAGCTTTTGCATATTGCACTAGCTTGACAACTGTCAATTTTAATGCGGCTAATTGCACAGCCTATGGAAGTTCCAATTATCCTGTTTTTGGTAATTGCAGTTCTTCGGCAACCTTGAATATAGGTAGTAATGTGACAGTGATTCCAAGTTCTTTATTTAATGATTGGACAGGTCTTGCAAGAGTAAATATCCCCAATTCGGTTACGAGTATTGAAGAAAATGCATTTTACAATTGCACCGGTATGAATAGGGTAAATTACGCAGGAAGCATTACACAGTGGTGCGGAATAGATTTTTATGACCAGCCTTTGGATCATGCACATAACCTGTATGTAAACAACAGCCTTGTTACTAATTTGGTTATTCCAGAAGAAGTAACTGCCATAAAAATGAATGCTTTTTCAGGTGCGACATGCATTACATCGGTTACAATTTCTAATTCTGTTGAAAGTATTGGAAATTGGGCATTCTTTTATTGTAGTGGTATTACAAATGTAACGATTCCTAGTTCGGTAACAAGCATTGGTGGCGAGACGTTTTCTTATTGCAGTGGATTGTCATCGGTTACAATCCCAAATTCTGTTACAAGTATTGGCGGTAGTGCTTTTAGTTATTGCACAGGATTGGCAACTGTTAATTTCAACGCAGCCAACTGCACAAGCATGGGAAGTTCAAGCTATCCGGTATTCAAAAACTGTAGTTTGTTTTCTACTTTGAATATTGGCGAAAATGTAACTATCATACCCGACAATGCTTTCAAGAATTGCACATTGTTAGCCAGTATAGTCAGCGAAGCTAATAATCCGCCAGCATTATATACGACTTCCTTTGATTCGGGTCTTTCTCCAATGACACCTGTGATAGTGCCTTGCGGTACTGTAGCCGATTATGAGAGATATTGGACGTATTTCAGAAATATACAGCAAAGAGCAGATTGTGGCAGCGAGACATCATATACAATTAATGTAACTTCGGAAAATCCAAACTATGGAACGGTAACAGGCGGTGGTACATACACCGAAGGTTCGGTAGTAACTATTACAGCCATAGCAAACGATGGTTACGAATTTGCTTGGTGGAACGACGGAAACACCAGCAATCCGCGACAGATAACCGTTATTGGCAATGCAAATTACATTGCTACATTCATTCCTATGAGTGGCATTGATGAAGAGATAAATTCTGAAATCGCCCTCTTCCCCAATCCAACAAGCGACATCCTAAACATCACATCATCCGAAACAATTTCGGAAATCGAGATTGTAAACGTGATGGGTCAGGTGGTAAGGCACATCGAGGTAAATAGCGATAATGCGGTTTGCGATGTGGAAGAATTGCCGAATGGTTTTTATGTTGTTAGAATACACGGAACGGACACGGCATCGGTTATTCAGAAAAAATTCATCAAGGAATAAACGTAATTTTTGTGAAATATTGTAGGGGTAGGTTTCAAACCTGCCCCTACAATAAAAAATAGAAAAGGGATTGTCAACAATGGCAGTCCCTTTCATTTTCAAAAATTACATTTGAAATTTCCCCCTTTCAACATCTATTTTTTTTTGTCAAAAATTTCAGAAATGACAGAGCCTTGTTCTTTCTGCGAGACATTCTTAAGCAAAAGAAACCATGAAAATATTTGGCAGAATAGAAGCAAATAACTACCTTTGCATTTAGAAATCATTCAATTTGTTAATTACAAAACAATAATTATGGAAGTTACGGCAAAGAGAAAGGCAAACTTTACACCAGCGCAGATAGAGGTGCTTAACGCAGTTGCCCATTTACGCACAGAGGAAGAAATTATTGGGTTGCGACAGGCTATCTCCAACTATTTCTTCGACTTGGTTGACAAAGAGATGGATAAATTATGGGAATCTGGCGAATGGAACGAACAGACACTCGAAGAACTCAAACACTCACATTATAGAACGCCCTACAAAAGCGAGCAATGAGATTATTAGCGAATACGAAGAACTGCTTTCTAGGGTGGCAAGTCCTTTTGTCGTAGATGGTGTTCTTTGGACAATTCTGAATAGCAAGTTTAGTATGTTCTTCAGCCCACAATATCATTTCCAACTCATTACTCAAGATCCCGACGACAACAAGTTTGTTGATTGCGCCATTATAGCAAATGCAGATTATATAGTTACCAATGACTCTCATTTTAAAGTCCTCGAAAATATAGAGTTTCCCAAGGTAAATGTTAAAACAATAGACCAATTTGTGATTGAACTTTACGAAGACCTACACTAAAGCAAATTTAATTGTAGAAGCACCTTGTTTTAAAAATCGCATTTGAAATTTCACCCTTTCAACATCTATTATTATTTTTGTCAAAAATTTAAGAAATGACAAAATCGGTTTGTGTATTCTGCAGTTCGAGCGAAGACTTGCAGAAAGGATATTACGACTACGCAGAAAAATTCGGCAAGATACTGGCGGAGAACAACTTCACCATTTACCACGGCGGTGGAATCATCGGCCTTATGGGAGCGATGATGCGCGGTGCGTACAAGCAAGGCGGTGCTAAAATCATTGGTGTAGTCCCCGAAAAACTTCACCGCGAAGGCATTGTGTCTGACGAAATGCAGGAACTTGTCATCACCGATGATATGAAGGAACGCAAGTCATACCTGCGCGAACACGCCGACTCGTTTGCCATTATGCCCGGTGCTTTCGGCACAATGGACGAAATGTTTGAAATACTGACACTCAAGCAGTTGAAATATCACAACAAGGCAATCGTAATTCTCAACTACAACCACTTCTTCGACGATATGCTAAGGCAAATAGAAAAATTCTTTACCGAAGGTTTTACCGTAAGCAATTACAAATCAACCTTCTATGTATGCGAAACACCAGAAGAAGCCGTCGAATACCTGAAAAACTACAAGCCGACACATGTTTACGACAAATATTTAAAGGAATAGATATGAGAAACCCACTACCAGACGAAGTTTATTCGAGAAGAAAAACCTATAGGGAAACCGACATACGCGGTGATTATTTCCGCGACCAGACAGCAATAATACACTCAACGCCGTTCCGCCGACTGAAGAAGAAAACGCAAGTCTTTTTCGCACCCGAAAACGACCACATCTGCACGCGCATTGAGCACGTACTGCACGTAGCAACCATTGCATCAACCATTTGCAAGGGCTTGAACAAGGTCGGCTGGGAACTGAACGACGAAATGGCATACGCAATCGGACTCGGTCACGACCTCGGCCACACTCCTTTCGGTCACGCTGGTGAAAAGTCGCTCGACATTATCCTTTCGGGAATGGGACGCGGGCACTTTGTTCACGAAGTAAACTCCTATCGCCAAGTCGCTTACCTTGCCAACCACGGCAACGGACTGAATCTCTGCTACGGCGTGATGGACGGCATTATCTGCCACAACGGCGAAAAGGACGAACAATATGCCTACCCCAACAAAACCGCCAACGACCTCGATGCAATAAAAGACCGCTCGTATATGCCATCGTCCTACGAAGGGTGCATAATGCGATTCTCAGATAAGATTGCATATTTGGGTCGCGACCTCGAAGATGCATTTGTCGCTGGATTCATAACCGAAGATGATGTTCCAGATGATGTGAAGGAAATGCTTGGCAACCATAACGGACAGATTATCAACTCGTTGATTCTTGATTTGATTGAAAACTCCAAGAACCGCGATATGATTGGCTTCTCGGACGAAACCTACGAAGTGGTTACGAAACTTAAGAAATTCAACTACGAGAAAATCTACAGCAACAAGATTCTCAACGAGTACGACTGCTTCTGCCACAAGATAATAAACAACCTGTTCGAGTACCTTCACGACATCTACTCCAAGAACCAGAAGGACTACGGCAAGTACGCCGAATCGACCATCGAACTCGACAGGTATTTCGGTCAGTACATATACACGATGGACCACTTTTACTCTTCGCGCAACGAGGACGAAATCAACATTATCACCGACTATATTTCGGGAATGACCGATGTTTTCGCACTTGAGGCAATGAAGCAGATAACAATACCTAAACCGATAAGTTTCAAATAGTTTTGAGTTATCAAAAAGAAATATTATCGTTGTGCGTACCAGCAGGAGAAACCTGCGAGAACATGATTGAAACTATCGAAAGTCAACTTGCAGAAATAGAAAAGCCACTGCGAAAACGCATAGTTTCCTGTGCCATAGAGTTGATACAAAACAACATAATACACAATAGCGGAAACGAAATCGTTGTCAAGGCATACGAATCCGACAACCATATAACACTGAATACATATCGGAAACTCAATGATTCTAACGCATTATTTTTACAAAATAAAATCCTTGATATTAACAATAAAAACACTTTTCAATTAAAGGAATTGTTTAAGCAAAATATAAGCAACGAAAGCGCAGCACAAGGCACAGGAAACGGGCTTATTTTGTGCAGGTTAAAATCCGATTCGGATATATACACCAACTCCGATGGTGACACTTTTGAAATAACTTTGAAATTCGACAAAAATGGAAATACTAATTGAAGCGACAGGAAAGACGCCTCGCATTTATGAGGAAAACGGAGAACTTTGCATCTGGGGAGTGATAATTCCAGAAAATCCGACCGAAATATTTGCACGGCTCCACAACATTGTGACTACCAAATACAAAGAGCAAAATAAATTGTCCATACACTTTTCGCTCGGCTACTTCAACACAAGTTCGGCAAAATTCCTCTACAATTTCTTCAAGCAAATAAAAGGAATGTCCAATATGTCAATTACTTGGCACTACGAAGACGATGACGAGGATATGCTTGAAAGCGGAAAAGAACTGGAAGAAATTTCAGGTCTGAAATTCGAGTTTTGCAACAAACTTCTTGAGGTTGGGAAATAATGTTCTAAAACAAGTTTTTCGTATGGAATAATTTATTATCATTGTAAAATTTTAAATTCAAATAGATATGGCTAACACACCAATTTGTGACACAGTTATTCAGGAACAATGCCGTAAGTTGGGAATCAACAACATAGGCAAATCGACAATCAGAGAAATTGTCGGATTAGTTAATTGCATAGAGAAGGAAACTGGCGAGAAATTCGTCAGGATGGAGATGGGAGTTCCGAGTTTGAAACCGCCAAAGGTCGGCACCGATGCCGAAATAAAGGCACTCAACGATGGCGTAGCAGCAATCTACCCTATGGTTGACGGTGTTCCAGAACTCAAAAAGGAAGCATCAAGGTTTGTAAAGAACTTCATCGGAGTTGACATTTCGCCAGAAGCATGTATCCCGACAGTAGGCTCAATGCAAGGCGGTTACGCAACCTTCCTCACCTGCTCCAACCTCGACCCGCAAAAGGACACCGCACTTTTCATCGATCCGGGTTTCCCAGTGCAGAAACAGCAGTTCAACGTAATGGGACACAAGTACGAAAGTTTTGATGTTTACGATTATCGTGGCGAAAAACTTCGCGACAAACTGGAATCCTACCTATCAAAAGGCAACATAAACTCGATAATCTACTCCAACCCCAACAATCCAAGTTGGATTTGCTTCACCGATGACGAACTGAAAATCATCGCCGAGGTTGCCGACAAGTACGATGCCATTGTAATAGAAGACCTTGCATACTTCAGAATGGACTTCCGCGATGACACTTATCACCCCGGATTCCCGCCGTATCAGGCATCTGTTGCAAACTACACAGACAACTATATCTTGATGATTTCAGGCTCCAAGGCGTTCAGCTATGCCGGTCAGCGTGTTGCAGTTGTGGCAATTTCCGACAAGATTTTCCACCGCTCATACCCCAATCTGCAGAAGCGCTTCGGTCGTGACCAGTTCGGTGCAACATTCGTAATGCGAATAATTTACGCATTGAGTTCGGGTGTTTGCCACTCGGCTCAGTACGGTTTGGCAGCAATGCTAAAGGCTGCAAACGATGGCACTTTCAATTTCATCAAGGACATTGAAGAATATGGTAAACGTGCCGAAAAGATGAAGAAACTTTTCGTTGATGCAGGATTCAACATCGTGTATGACAAGGACATTGACAAAGACCTTGCCGATGGTTTCTACTTCACAATAACCTACCGCGACTGGACGGGCGACAAGTTGCTCGAAGAACTTCTGCACTACGGAATCAGCGCAATCACGCTCGACAACACTGGCAGCAAGAAGTACGGACTTCGCGCCTGCGTTTCGCAGATTACTCCCGACAAGATGGATTTGCTAGAAAAGCGTCTCGAAATCTACAAGCAGAACCATTAGAATATGCAGGAACTGTCGCCAAAGAAACAAGAAGTATTCGAACTAATCAAGGCCAAATACAGCAAGACCGTGATTAGAAAAGGCGACATTTATGTTTACGATGGTTCTATATTGCACATTGTCGAAGAAAAGAAAAAAGGTATAAAGGTCAGTAGTGCCCTGAACATGAGGTACTGGGTGCTACTGCTTTTTTTGATTTTGACAGGAATCGCTCTCGGAATCGTAGGCATTGCCATTACCTTGCTGATTGCAAACCTGATTGCCATAAAGACAAAAAGAACAAAAAAAGCCAACCTAATTTCATTAATAAGCTGATGCCAAAGGTTTTAAGGATAATAAACAGGTTCAATCTCGGTGGTCCGACATACAATGTAAGCTACCTTACAAAGTATATGGCCCCCGACTACGAAACTCTGTTGGTTGGGGGAATGAACGACAAGTCGGAAGCTTGCTCCGACTACATTGTTCAAAAGCTTGGGATACATGCAATTAAGATAAGTGAAATGATGCGTAGCATCAACGGTTACAACGATGTTGTCGCCTACGAGAAAATCAAAAGCATCATCAAGCGTTACAAACCCGACATTGTCCACACTCACGCATCTAAGGCAGGAGTTTTAGGAAGACAGGCAGCCATAAGTTGCGGAGTACCAGTTATTGTACACACTTTCCACGGGCATATTTTCAATTCGTATTTCAACAAATATGTGACCGCAACTTTCAAGCGAATTGAACAATACTACGCAAAAAGGACTTCGGCGATTGTTGCAATTAGCGACATACAGAAATACGAACTTTCAGAAGTTTACAAGATTGCACCTGCCGAAAAATTCAGGGTAATACCTTTGGGCTTCGACCTCAACAGATTTCAGGAAAACAAGGCTATGAAGCGCGATGCTTTCCGCAAGCAGTACGACATTGCCGATGACGAGATTGCCGTTTCGATAGTTGGTCGCCTTGTCCCCGTGAAAAACCATAGAATGTTCATTGACTCCATAAAGAATGTAAAGTCAAAGACAAACCGCAAGGTTCGTGGCGTAATTGTCGGTGATGGCGACTTGCGCGATGGGCTTCTGGAATATGCTAATTTACACGGTCTTACTTGTTCTACACCAGAACACAAAGTTCCCAATTCCGACCTAATTTTCACTTCGTGGATAAAGGATGCCGACTATGTGTTTGCCGGTTCGGAAATCTCCGCATTGACATCGCTCAACGAAGGAACGCCTGTATCTATTATCGAATCGCAGGCTGCTAATGTGCCAGTAGTCAGCACTATTGTCGGCGGAATTAGGGATGTCGTGATAGAAGGCAAAACAGCACTCCTCTCTCCCACTCAGAATGTAGATGCGTTCAGCGAAAACCTGCTTATGCTTGTCGAAAACGATGAAATGCGTAAGCAAATGTCGGAAGATGGCTGGATATTCGTCCGTGACAAATTTCATTACACCCGTCTCGTCAACGACATGAAAAATCTGTATGACGAGTTGCTGGCGAATAAAGGCAGATAAAGCATTTGTTTGAAACACGCGACAAAAAAGTGTTTCCAAACACGATTTTAGAAAACTTTGCAAAAAATTTGCATACAATAATTAGATATTACATATCGGATTGCATACAAATTCCGTCTTCTCCGACATTTTTTGTCGTACCTTTTTATTAATTTTGCAGAAACAATTAAAAAAACGCAAAATGGATACAAAATCATTGATTTCCAATTACGTATGGCTAATTGACTTCATACGCAGAAGAGGCAAGGTCCCGTACAAGGAAATAAACAAGGCATGGCAACGCGAGGGACGCGATGGTGGAATGGAACTGAGCAAGCGCACCTTCCTGCGTCATATCAACGACATTGCTGACATTTTCGGCATCGACATCGAATGTGAAGGCTTCGGCGAATACAACTATTTCATCACTTACGACGACAGCAAATCCAACACGACAAAGACCTGGCTGCTAAACTCAATGTCGCTACATAACTTCGTCTGCGAAAGCCAGCAACTGAAAAAACGCATTCTGCTCGAAAATATTCCATCGGGACAAAAGTTCCTGACAACCATGATTGAAGCAATCCGTGACCAGCGGAAAGTCCACATCTGGCATCAAGGCTTCGGGAAGGAAGAAAGTAACTTCATAATAGACCCATATTGCGTGAAACTATACCGTCAACGCTGGTACGTGCTTGCAAAATCGGAACTTGGAGTGCGCATCTACGCCCTCGACAGAATCAACAACGCAGAATGCACCGACAAGAAAATCAAACTTCCCGACACAAATCCAGAAGAAATTTTCGAAAACATTATCGGCGTCAGCATTATAAGTGGAAAAGTTGAACACATCATCTTAAAAGCTTACAAAGGAGAGGAATACGGTCACCGCGACTGCTACCTACGCTCGCTTCCATTACATAGTTCTCAAATAGAAAACGCCCAAAAGTCAACCGACGAATACGCCATCTTCGAGTACAACCTAAAGCCAACCTACGAATTTGTTCAAGAACTCCTCACCATGCAAAACGAGGTAGAAATAGTGGAACCAATTTCACTACGCAAACATATTATGGAAATCGTTGAATCTATTGGAGAAAGGTATAAAACTAAGGCTCGCAAGACAAAAGGCTGATGATAAAAGGCTAAATAACAAACTATTGGTGTCCGCTATTTCAACTGTCAAGTTTCAACTTTCAACTATTAACTCTCCCGTCTTCGCCCCTACCGCCTTACACAAATCCGACGGATTTATCTTCAATTGCAAGCCACGCACACCTGCACTGACATAAATATAGTCGAAATCCATGCATGTGGAATGAATGTATGTCGGAAACGGCTTTTTCATACCTATTGGCGAACAACCGCCACGGATATAACCAGTCAACGGCAACAATTCCTTCATCGGAATCAACGCACAACTCTTGTTGCCAGTTGCCTTTGCAGCAAGTTTCAGGTCAACTTCCTTTTCGCCAGGGATTACACACACAAAATATCCGCTACGATCGCCATGCAGGACCAAAGTCTTGAAAACTCGGTCAATAGGTTCGCCTAATTGGGATGCAACATGCACCGCACTCAGGTCGTTTTCGTCAACCTCGTATGGAATAAGTTCGTATGCAATCTTTTTGCTGTCGAGCAAACGGGCAGCGTTGGTCTTTTGTATTTTTTCCTTTGCCATCAGTAAATCTCCTTTGCAATAGTTTCATTT
Source organism: Bacteroidales bacterium (assembly GCA_017551515.1). Taxonomy (GTDB): domain Bacteria; phylum Bacteroidota; class Bacteroidia; order Bacteroidales; family ML635J-15; genus Bact-19. The sequence continues at coordinate 15,812 of JAFZLK010000011.1, forward strand.
GTAAAAATAAGCGCCTGCAAGTCAACATTTTCGAGCAGAACAATAGGAAGATGAGTACTTTCATCAAATTTTAATCCAAGAGAAAAAAGGAAGTTTTTCAAAGGCAAGTCGTTATTTACCATTATTTTAGCATCAAAATACGGGCAGATAATTCCATTATAGAAAATCATCCTTTCTTTTTCTTCAAAACCAGATTTTTCATCGCCTACCGAAACCAGTTGCCCATCATCGTTGAATGACAGACGACTATTCTTTATAAAAATCCGACCATCGAAAACATAATTTGCTGCAAAATGCTTCATAGTGTATTACTCTCCACAGTGACAGTAGAATCCGATTTTGCATTACCAATTTCTGCAATTTCTTGATTGAACCGCTCAACAACATGCTCGTACATAACCTTCAGTTTCTCTGGTTTGTTCTGCAAATACCACAAAATACTCTCCTCAAACGATTCGCGCGTACAATTATACTTGTCGTATATGCTCTCATAAATTAGGCTATCAACCTGATACTGAGACAGTGATGTATGTCCGTCAACTTGCACCATGTGAAGAGAAACCATAGCATCGGCAATGTGCATTTCGTAAAAAATGTTCTCCATTGTTTCTTCTTCCAACATTCGCTCCTTGGGAACAAGTTGCTTCTGCTTGCTTGGCATATCGCACGAGACCATCATTACAACGGTTATCGCAAACAAAAGAACCGAAACACACCTATTCATCATTGTGCGCCTTTTTAATCTTCTTGTAAAGGTTGGATGCGAATACAAAATCGTTGAGTTCGGGATTGTCGGTGGTGAAAATGTCGTCCTTGGAACCCTGCCACCACTTGTTGCCCTGATAGATGAAGCAGATGTTGTCGCCAATCTCCATTATGGAGTTCATATCGTGGGTGTTTACAATGGTCGTAATGTTGTATTCCACAGTAATTTCCTTAATCAATTGGTCGATAAGGATGGATGTCTGCGGGTCGAGGCCTGAGTTTGGTTCATCGCAGAATAAATATCTGGGATTTAGCGCAATAGCCCTAGCAATTGCAACACGCTTCTGCATACCACCGCTTATTTCAGATGGGAACGAATGGTGAGCATTGACAATACCAACGCGGTCGAGGCAGAAATCAACGCGCTTCTGCTTTTCGGCTTTCGACATCTTGGTAAATAGGTCAAGCGGAAGCATCACATTTTCTTCCACATTGTTGGATGTAAACAACGCGCTTCCCTGAAACACCATGCCCATCTCCTTGCGAATTTCGCGCTTGCGCTTTTCGTCAACATTCACAAACTCGCGACCATCGAAATAAATCTGACCGGTTTCGGGCGTTACAAGTCCTACTATGTTCTTCAGCAACACAGTCTTGCCCGAACCGCTTCGACCAATAATCATATTGACCTTACCTGCATCGAAGGTGGCGTTTATGTCTTTCAGCACATGCTTCTCGCCGAAAGTCTTGTTTACATTTACAACTTCTATCATGTGAGTAAGACCTGTGTTAGTATAAGGTTGAACAAAAGAACTGCTATGATACTGTAAACCACAGCCTTGGTACTGCTTTTACCGACTTCGAGAGCACCACCTTCGGTATAGTAACCGAAAAATGCCGAAATCGAAGTGATAAGGATTGCGAAAACAGCGATTTTTATCACGGTGTAAGTGACATAGAACGGCACAAACGCATAGTGCAGACCATAAAGATAATCGGCAACAGTTACAATGTCGGACATTGTGAACGCGATGAAGCAACCGCCTGCTATACCGAGTATGATGCTAAGCAAAGCAAGGAACGGGAAAGTAATGAATGCGGCGATTATCTTCGGCAGAATCAGGTAGTTGGCACTATTAACGCCCATAATTTCGAGGGCATCAATCTGCTCTGTAATACGCATGGTACCTATTTCGGAAGCGATGTTTGAACCGACTCGTCCCGAAAGGATAAGGCAGACTATGGTACTCGAAAATTCAAGAATCATGGAATCGCGGGTGCTAAGACCTATGATGTAGCGCGGGATAATCGGCGACTCGAAGTTGATGCCCATCTGAATGGTAAGCACCGCACCCATGAACACCGAAACTATGCAGACGATTCCCACCGAGTCGATACCAATCTGCTCTATTTCAGCAAGTAATCTGCGAAAAAAAATCTTTCGGCTGACAGGCTTCGAGAACACCGACCCCATCAACGAGAAGTATTTACCTATTGTTACAAACAAATTCATATAGTCGCTTCAACAAAAGTACAAAGGTAGTCAAGTATTTTGAATTGAAGAAGAAAAATGTTTGGGAGAAAGAAAAAATCAAAAATTAGATATTTCAACAATTATGCTAATAGCATTATGTTAATAACATAATCTTTGATAATCAACAGATTAATATATTTTACCACCAACATCAAACCTAGAAACTCAGAAACGGCGAAGCCCTCAACGAAGTTAAACGCCGAAGGCATTGAAACGGCTTTGCCATTACAATTTATACCCCTGTCCAAAATTCTTCTGAATCCACAGCATTAGGAATTTGTTGGAAAGATAATAGGTCTTGTTGCCATTGTCGCTTGAACTATATGTAATCCAGTCGTTATCCAACAGTTGCTTTATTGCCGACTGCACCGAACTTGCCGATGCCAAACAATGTCGGCGGATAAATTCACCAGAAGTCAACCTTTCAGCAGTACAGTCAACAGCGATGGCATAGAGCAACTCTTTGGGCTTGGGTGTCAACTGCGAAAGTTGCCCCTGAAACATCCGCTCGTTTTCAAGCAGAATGTCGTCAATCGCATTGCTCAAAATTCCGTATGTACACGCTGACTTCCTTTCGGTCATATCAAATGCCACATTGAAAGTCTTTTGCATGCAATAGGTGTTGCCCGAAAACAACTTGTAAACCTTTTCTACATCACTTTCCGAAATCTTTTTGCCAAATTCTGCGAAATGCTTGATTACAAACTCAATGTACTTATCCAACGGCAGTTCATCAAGCATCATTATGGTTGAACTCGCATAGAAAGGTCTTGAATACGAATTGAACATCTCCTCAAGAATATGTCTTTCGGAACCAGCGAAGATAAAATCAGCATTGGAACAGTGCTGAATGTGAGTGCGCAATATGGCTTCGACATTCTTTTCGGGATAGTTTGCAATCTGCTGGAACTCATCAATCGCAACAAGACAACGCTTGTCCGCCTTGCCAATGTACTCGAAAATTTCTTCCAAAGTGCATTGCGGGTCGCGAATCGCGCCAAGCGAAAAATTGAATTTCGGCAATCCCGTCTGCGCATCGTAACCATATTCGGCACTTAGCGAACGAACCGTCTGGATAAAACCGTCAAGCACTTTGCTGCCGATTGGTTTGAGCGTATCAAATATCTGTCTGCCAAGCGAATATGTAAACTCGCCAAGGCTCGATGTATGCAAAATATCAACAAAAAATGTATAATAGTTGCTTGAAATTTCCGCAGTGTCGAAGAAATGTTCAATCAACATTGTCTTTCCTATCCTTCGCGGCGACATAACCACAACATTATGACCGTTCCTGATACGACTGACAAGCGTTTTGGTTTCGTTTTCCCTGTCGCAAAAATATTCTGCGGGAACTTTACCCTTGATTATAAACGGATTATAAATCTTTTCCATATTACATTTTTTATACCGCAAATATAATAATAAAAAATTATGCTACAAACATTATGCTAACAAAATTATGCTGATAGCATTATGCTACTAACATAATATTTGATAATCAACAGATTAATATATTTTGATTTTCTGCATTGTGGAGTCGTTGCACGCAACGACACTACAAATGAACCTTCAAACCATTTCAAACCCAAAAACAACATCAAACAACTTGAACGGCGAAGCCCTCAACGAAGTTAAACCAAGAAACGGGCGAAGCCCATAGAAACAATTAGAAACGCCGAAGGCATAGAAACGGCGTCAGCCATAGAAACGGGCGAAGCCCAAAAAAAATTGCCAATCCCAAATATTTGTTGTTACTTTGCAGAATAATAAAAATACGAGATTCACTATGCACACAATGGACAAAACATACTACTGCGTGATAATGGCAGGTGGCATCGGAAGCCGTTTCTGGCCGGTAAGCCGTTCGGATATGCCAAAGCAATTCCTTGACATTCTTGGTGTTGGACGGACTTTGATACAGCAGACTTTCGATCGCTTTACAAAGATTATCCCAGACGAAAACATATATGTCGTAACCAACGAGGAATACAGCAGCATTGTTCACGAACAACTGCCGAAAGTCCCCGTAGAGAACATTCTCGGTGAACCGATGCGCCGCAACACCGCGCCCTGCATTATGTACGCCAACTGCAAAATCGGACTGAAAAATCCCGATGCAAAGATTGTCGTAACCCCAGCCGACCATCTGATTCTCAACGAAGACCTTTTCCTTGACAACATCACCGAAGGACTTGAATTTGTCACAGAAAGCAATGCTCTGCTCACTCTCGGCATCACACCAAACCGTCCTGCGACTGGATACGGCTACATTCAGATGTCGGAAAACGCTGAAAACCAGAAGTTCATACCTGTGAAGACTTTCACAGAAAAGCCACAACTCGAACTTGCAAAATTCTTCCTCGAAAGCGGTGATTTCCTTTGGAATTCCGGTATTTTCCTATGGAAACAAACCTCAATCCGCGATGCCATAAAGAACCACCTGAAAGAATTGTACTCGCTGTTCTCGGAAGGCATAAAGAATTTCAACACACCGCGCGAAAAGGAAACCATCACCGAAATTTATTCGGGCGCAAAGAGCATTTCAATCGACTTCGGCGTAATGGAAAAAGAACCGAACGTATATGTGATGCAGACAAACTTCGGCTGGTCGGACCTTGGAACATGGAACTCGCTCTACACCATCGCCAACCGCGACGAAAACGGCAACAGCGACCTTTACAAGAACACCTTGTTCGCAAATTCCAACGGCAACTATGTGAACATTCAGGGCGACAAGAAGATAGCCATCATCCGCGACCTTGATGATTTCATCGTTGTCGATACCGACAAGGCATTGCTCATCTGCAAGCGCGAAAACGAACAGACGCTTACCGAAATGCTCAACGATGCCAAGGTAAAGTTTGGCGACGGAATAAAATAATGCTGAAATTATAAACAATTGAATAAAAAAGAGAAAGTCATTCCACAAGTTAGAACATACACGCGATACGGAACGGGGAGCGTTGTAATGTTCAACTATGCGGAATCTCCCATGGAAACGATAATAGAAGGAGATTCCGTACAGACAGGCTCACAAGGCTCGTACCTGCGCCTGTTCGCTTTGTTTTACGGAATGACTGCTAGAATATAACGCAATGAAAATCGTCATCGTAGGCAGCGCGCACCCCTACCGTGGAGGTTTAGCCAGTTTCAACGAAAGACTGGCGAAGGAGTTCGTTGCCGAAGGTCACGATGTGGAAATTGTAACATTCACACTGCAATACCCGTCGTTTCTTTTCCCTGGCAAAACACAGTTTACCGACTCGCCAAAGCCAGAAAGGCTAAGCATTTCGCGGAGAATAAACTCCACAAATCCGTTCAACTGGATGAAAGTCGGACGCGAAATCCGCGACAAGAATGCCGACATGGTGATTTTCTGCTACTGGATGTCGTTTATGGCACCAAGTTTCGGCAAAATCGCCCGCATCGTCCACAGAAACGGCAAAACTAAGTGCATTGCGCTTGTACACAATATGATACCTCACGAACAGAATATTCTCGACAAGATTTTGCCACCATATTTTGTAAAGTCAATGGACGGATTCATCGCCCTTTCAAAGTCGGTAGCTGACGACATTGGCAAGTTCGACAAGAAAGGTAAACCGCGGACATTCTCGCCCCACCCCATCTACGACCACTACGGAACACTGCTCGAACGCAACCAAGCATTGCAACAACTTGGACTTGACACCAATTGCAAATATGTTCTCTTTTTCGGTCTTGTCCGCGCCTACAAAGGTCTCGACCTGCTAATTGATGCCTTCGCCAATGAAAAATTGCGAAATTCAAACATAAAACTTATTGTCGCAGGCGAATTCTACCAAGACGAAAACATCTACCGCAAGCAGATTGCCGAACATGGACTCGAAGATAAAATCATAATTCACAACGAATTCATTCCCGATGACAAGGTAAACCTATATTTCTCTGCTGCTGACATAGTCGCTCAAACCTACAAGTCGGCCACGCAGAGCGGAGTAACGCAGATTGCATTTCATTTCGAAAAGCCTATGTTGGTAACAAATGTTGGCGGACTTGGCGAAATAGTCATCAACGGCAAAAGCGGATATGTGGTTGAACCAAAAGCAGATGAGATTGCAAATGCTTTAAGCGATTTCTTTGAAAAAGAACGTAGTACAGAATTCATTCAAGCCGTCCACACCGAAAAAAGCAAGTACGCGTGGAACATAATGACGGGGAAAATTCTGGAATTGTACGAACAAACGAAATAGGTCTTGAGAAGATTCAATAATTCAATGATTTAAAGATTCTATGAATATCCTTTGCAGCATTGTTTACAGATGCTGAAACAAGTTCAGCATGACACCGAGGGTGTGGATTGTTAATTATCCATTATTCATTATCAATTATCCATTCTCATTTTTAAACTAAACGGCAAAAATCGTCCTGTTCTACGGCAATATGCATCGTACTCCTCACCGAAATCGCGACGAAGACGTTTTTCTTCGGTCATAACCTGCACCAACATAATCACGACAAACACAACGAAAACCACCAGCGACTGCCATGCCCAAAGCCACACGCAAGCGGCAGCATTATATATAAAACTTCCTGTTAGCATCGGATTTCGGCTCAGGCGGTAAGGACCATCGGTCATAAGATGTTTGGTGCGCGGTGCGACCTCGTGTCCGAACGCGTCCATCGGATTGCCATCGCCTTTGTGCCTCATATAAACGATAGACCAAATGCTCAACGCCAACCCAACCACCGCAAGCACCGTAGCAACAACGATTTGCCAAACATCTACCGCACAAATGTTTGGCATCAGCGAAGCAAACCACATTATAGCGGGGATTAGAATCACAAACATCAGTCCGCCAAGAGCATATCCAAATATTTCCACCAACTTTCTCATACATCATAAATTTAGGATACAAAGATAAGCAAAAAGGATTTAATAAAGTCTAACAGAAGACCTGTCAGACGGAAGACCTGTCGGACGGACTGTAAGACCACAAGTTCCTTAGACTGCCAGACAGTTAGACCGCAAGACCCTTAGACAAAAAAAAACTAGAAACTGGTGTAAAGACGTGCCATAGAGCGTCTCAACAGAAACAGCGAAGCCATAGAACGGCGTACTTCGGCTGTGCTCAGCACAAGTAGCCCTCAACGAAGTTAAACTTAGAAACGCCGAAGGCATTGAAACGGCGAAGCCATTCAAACAAGAAACATAGAAACGGGCGTAGCCCATATTAATGTTTTGTTAATCAAATCCAGCCAAAGAAAAAAAATCATACCTTTGCAACAATGAAATTGACAAGCGTAATATTGGCAACGATTACCGCAATCATGGTATTCTTCACATCTAACGGCATTGTGTATGAACACTATTTCTGCAAATGCTGCAACGAGGAACATCAGGAAATCAGTCTGTTCGAGTTCGGAGAAGTTTCGCACAATCACGAGTGCCATTCGCATCACGAACACCACAGCCACCATTGCGATGGTCATCACTGCCACTGCGAAAGCCAGAAGGAACACAAGAAGCACACTCATGTAGAATTTATGTCGCTCAAGGACTTGTTCCAATGCGATGCGCACACCACCCTACCCGAAATCACAACTATAAGCATATTTGCAACAAATTTTGCACACATTTGCGAAACAAACGCCAACCATCTGGTAAGCAGCCAGCTGTTAGCATCTACCACAGATGCTTTATTGCATGTCGATGGCAAAGTGTGCTTAGTCAATTCCTGTTTGAGATTATGATAGGCTTCTCACACCCAACGAGATAGCAACGGACAAACAGTCCAATTTCATAATTTCAAAAAACAGTAAGATGAAAAACAAAATATTATTGGCATTAGCCACAACAATCGCATTCGCGACTTGTCTGCAAGCGCAGATAAGCGGAACAGTCTATGAAATTGTTGACGGAAACAAGCAGACGCTTTTCGGTGCCAACATATACTGGGAAAACAGCAGTGTTGGTACAATTTCCGACATGAACGGCAATTTCAAAATTAACAAAGTCAATAACACCGACAAACTGATTGTCAGTTTCATAGGCTACAACACCGACACGATTGTAATTCCAGAAAAGCGCAAAACTATAGAAGTTACACTCTATGCAGGTGAAATGCTTTCGGAAGTCACCGTGAGCGAGCGACAAGCAGGAACTCGCTACTCGCGCATGGAAATCGGCAATGTGCAGGACATTTCTGGCCAGGAACTCTGCAAAGCAGCCTGCTGTAACCTGTCGGAAAGTTTTGAAACAAACGCTTCGGTAGATGCTGGCAACACCGATGCTGCCACAGGCGCAAAGCAAATCAAACTGCTCGGACTTGCAGGAAAATATGTGCAGTTCCTTACCGAAAACATTCCAAACCTCTACGGTCTTTCGCAACCGTACGCACTTGGCTACATTCCAGGTCCGTGGATGACATCGATGCAGATTTCGAAAGGAACTTCCACTGTTATAAACGGTTACGATGCCGTGACTGGTCAGATAAATGTGGAATACAAAAAGCCCCGTCAGTCCGACAAGTTCTCACTCAACCTGATGGGAAGTTCACACGGCAATGTGGAAGGCAACATCGATGCTCCGATAAAAGTTAGCGAAAAGGTTAGCACACAGATATTTGCACATGCACAAAACCGCTTTATCCGCATGGACCGCAACCACGACAATTTCTACGATTCGCCTAACATCACGCAGTACAACTTTTTCAACCGATGGGACTACTTTGGCAAGCACTTGACAATGAGGTTCGGCATAAAGTACATCGACGAAACGCGCAAGAACGGTCAGATAAAGGAAGATTCCACGCACAGCGAGTTGTACAAAATCAAGATTCATTCACAGCGTGGCGAAGCGTTTTTTAAGTGCGGATATGTTTTCCCCGAAAAGGACTACCAGAGTATTGCCGTGATTACCAACTTCGTAACCCAGCACCAAGACTCGTACTACGGACACAACAACTTCGATGCAAGTCAGAACAGTCTCTACGGAAATGTGCTGTGGAAATCGGCATTCGGTGGCAACGAAAAGCACTCATACACCACTGGTATCAGCATGAAATACGAGAACCTTCACCAAAACCTCAACGACAGCATAATGAACGACTTGGAAGCCGTTCCTGGAGTATTTTTCCAATATACAGGACATTTCGGCAACTTCAATATGATTGCTGGCATCAGGGGCGACTACCACAACCAGTACGGATTCCTGTTCACGCCACGACTGAACCTCAAATACAGCATCAACGAGTACCTTACTCTGCGAGCATCGGCAGGAAGGTCGTTCCGCAAAGCCAACTTGCTGGGCGAAAACTCGTTTCTGCTGGCATCATCACGCAGAATTGTCATTTACGACAACCTCGATATGGAAGAGGCATGGAACTACGGTGCTACATTTTCGGCAAACATACCTATTAAAGACAGGCTCATGAACATCAATGTTGAATACTACCACACCGACTTCGTGAAGCAGATTGTTGCCGATTTCGAAACGCCCAAAGTCGTTGAATTCTACAACTTGCAAGGCAAATCATTCTCCAACACCTACCAGATTGAAGTGTCGTGCGAAGTACTTCACGGATGGGACATTACAGGTGCGTTCCGCTACAACGATGTAAAACAGACGATAGACGATGTGCTTGTCGAATCACCATTGATGAGCCGTTTCAAAGGCTTGCTAACAACTTCGTACCGCACAAAGTTGGAGAAATGGCAGTTCGACTTCACCGCACAGTTCAACGGACCGGGAAGAATACCATCCACCGCTGCCAATCCAGAAGAGTTCCGCCGCGACGACAAGTTCAAGGCATACAACATCTTCAATGCGCAGATTACCAAGTTTTTCAAGCGTTGGAGCATATATGTAGGCGTTGAGAACATTTTCAACTTCACACAGAAAGACCCGATTATCGCAGTCAGCGACCCGTTTGGCGACTACTTCGACTCTTCACTCATCTGGGGACCGATTGACGGACGCAAATTTTATTTAGGTATAAGGTTTGCTATCGACAAGGATTAGGAATAGAATACATATCGGAAAAGTGTAGTTTTTCAACCTTATTTTTTATGGAAAAGTGTAGTTTTTGAGACTAAAAAATTATGGAAAAGTGTAGTTTTTTCTTTGCAATTTATATGGAAAAGTGTATATTTGCAGCGATAAAAAATATTATAACAATATGTTTTTCAGAAAAATAACTAACACAATAGAATCATTCCTAAAAAGCAACCAAAAGAAGGTACTTATTATTGATGGTGCAAGACAGGTTGGAAAAACTTTTATCATTCGTCACATTGGGAAGAATCTATTTAAAAATTATGTGGAAGTAAACCTTCTTGAGGATTCGGTGGATAAGCGCGTATTTGCCAATGTCAGGTCGGTTGAAGATTTTTATTTTCAACTGAGTATGTTTGCTGGTTCAAAATTGAAGTCGAAGGACAACACATTGGTTTTTCTTGATGAGATACAAGCATATCCGCATTTGCTAACCCTCTTGAAATTCATCAGTCAGGACAATAAGTTTACATACATTGCAAGCGGTTCTCTTCTCGGTGTTACCCTTGCAAGGACTTCATCTATTCCGATGGGCAGCATTGAGGTTTTGCACATGTACCCGATGGACTTTGAGGAGTTTCTGCTTGCAAATGGGTTTGGCGAGTTTGCAATTGATATGCTTCGCTCAAAATTCCAAAACAACGAAAGCCTTGACGAAGCAACGCACGAGAAAATGATGGATTTATTCCGTAAATACTTGATTGTAGGTGGATTGCCCGATGCTGTAAAAGCATTTGTAAACAAGAGAAATGTAGTTTTGGTAAGGAATGTACAAAGTCTGACGCACGAATACTACGCATCTGACGCTTCAAAATATGGCACAGAAAACAAATTGAAAATAAGACGAATATACGATATGGTTCCATCAACCTTGGAAAACAAGAAAAAGCGTATCGTTGTAAAGGATGTCGAGGACAAGAAAGGCAAGCGTTTTTCCGACTACGAAGACGAATTTGAGTATCTTATTTCGGCTGGAATAACATTGGATGTCAAGGCTATTTCCAGGCCACAATTTCCTCTTATTGAATCAAGCCACAAGAACCTGTTGAAACTGTATCTCAATGATGTCGGCATACTTACGGGAATACTATACGACACCAACATTCGCTCAATACTTGACGATGTACGAAGCATAAACCTAGGAACTGTGTATGAATCTGTTGTTGCACAGGAACTAAAAGCACACGGATACAACTTATTCTATTACGACAATAAGAAAAATGGCGAAGTTGACTTCCTAATTGACGACTACGACAGCCTTTCTGTGTTGCCAATCGAGGTGAAGTCAGGAAAGGATTACACAGAACATTCCGCACTGAACCATTTTCTTTCGAATCCCAAATATGCAATAGACAAGGCATTTGTATTTTCAAACACGCGGGAAATATCTTTCAAAGGAAAAATCACATATCTTCCAATATATTATGTAATGTTTATAAACGCCAAGCCAAACAGAGAAATATTGCTTTAAAGTGTTGGCGCAATTTTTGTCATTGAATAAAAATCATGAAAAAAAACATTAACAAACTAAAAACACATTCGTATCGCAATTTAAATTAATTTTGTAACTCATAAATTTTAAGACAATGAAAAAGAACATTTTAATTTTAGTATTGGCATTGTTGCTCGGAATAGGCAACGCATTTGCACAGGAACAGAAGGTAGCAAAGCAGAACGAAAAGATTTCGGAAGTCATTTTGTCAACCGAAATGCACTGCCAGAATTGCGCCGACAAGGTTGCTAAGCAGTTGGCATACACCAAGGGTGTTATCGATGTGCAGGCAAATCACGAAAAGAACGCCGTGTATATCAAATACCGTAACGACCGCACCGACACCGAAAAGTTGATTGCATCGCTCAAGGAAATCGGCTATGACGCAAAAGTTTTCAACGCTGGACACCAGTGCCCACACGCAAAGAATGGCGCTTGCTGCGGTAATCACGCTGGATGCAACCACGCACAAGAAGCACAAAAATCTTCAGGATGCAATGGAAATCATTCAGGTTGCAACCATGGACAGGAAGCACAGAAAGCTTCTGGATGCAACGGCAACCATACCGAATGCCAGCACAAGCACGAAGAAAAGAAATAACAAAACATAAAAATGCGGGTGATTTCATCCGCATTTTTTTTCAAATGAAAGCAACCTTTAGAATATTATCGCTTTGCCTTACACTTCTGATTCTCACCAGAAGCGCATCGCTGTATGCATTCTACACAAACGAAGATGCATTCGCGAGCAAAAAGCAAAAAGCGGAACTGCTGGTTGCACAAAATGATAACTTTACCCTTGTCATCTCCGACAGGACTAAAGTCATCGACAACAGTCAGCCACAGAAAAACAAAATTTTCTATTCGGGCATCGATACTAAATGCCTGATTGAAAAAGAATCCACACAAACACAAAATGCAAAATCAGCAATTTTCCTCACTACCACAGAGAACAAGCTGATTTTCAAGGAGCATTTCCTAACATTTCCATTTCATAATTTTTACTGATAAGTAAAAGACAATAGTCGCACCCTTCGACAGGCTCAGGAAGCGCTTTGAGTCATGCTGAACTTGTTTCAGCATCTGGTCTATATTTTTCATTAATCAATTAATATAAAAACAATTAGAAATGGACAGCAATATAATTTTAGGAATCGTAATAACGATAGTAGTAATTATCCCAGTAGTGATTTTAGCGACCTCGGGAAAAAGAAAGCACAAGATAGCAATACGCAAGTTCACAAAATTCGCGACAGCCAACGAACTTGTAATCAATGAATTTGACAGTTGTGACTTGGGAATCATCGGCATCGACAGCAATGCCAAGAAACTTGCATACATGCAAAAAGGCAAGGACTGCATCATCATTGACCTGCACGATGCAAAAAGTTGCAACAGCCGCACCTCGCCAAAAACAATCAACGGCGAATCAATCGACAAATTAATCATAGACATCGAGTTGAAGGAAGGCAACGGCACAAAGTTCCTCCCGCTTTTCACATCGGAAAACAAGCTTGCATTGGACAACGAGCAGAACATAACCGAAAAATGGCGCAAAATCATCGCATCAAATCTAGCGTAAGCAAAACAAAACGAAGAGCGGACATTTGTTCGCTCTTTTTTATTCCATATCGCAAAAAAGCATTACCTTTGGCAAAATTTACAAAATGCGCAAGCATCTAATAACATATATGATTCTACTTGGACTTGCATCGACAATAATGCCATCATGCAAGCAAGAGGAAGAATATCCAGACGAGCCGACCGTGAGTTTCAAGGAATTTACCTTTGCCGACACCGTATTGTTAGGCAACACCGTAAAGCGCGGAACACTCACCTTCTCGTTCACCGATGGAGACGGCGACATTGGCTTCGACACAGTACAACCAAGGCAAAATACCATATTCATGACCAAGCACAAAATGAAAGACAATGTGCTTACGCAAATGGATTTGCTTGTCGACCTCGACTACTTTGTAGAACGCATATACGACGATGACAAAAAACACGCAATTAGCGGAGACATCAAAATCGAAGACCTCAACGAATACGCCATGTCGTTCGGCGATACTATAATGTACAAGTTCTACATCGTTGACCGCGCAGGCAACCACAGCAACACCGACAGCACAGGGCTGATAATAGTCAAGTAAGAATTCAATATTTTTATATGGAAGAACCCACACTCAACGCACACAACAAGGACGAATTTCCGCCAGCACATACCGCCGAGCACATTCTAAACCAGACAATGGTGCGCACCTTCGGCTGCGCACGTTCGCGCATAAACCACATCGAACGCAAGAAAAGCAAGTGCAACTACGACCTCAACTTCTGTCCCACCGAAGAGCAGATTCGTGCCGTGGAAGCCAAGGTGAACGAAATTATCTCGCAGGACTTGCCTGTGGTTACAAAATTCGTCTCACGCAATGAACTTCCACCGTCAATCGACATAAGCCGTCTGCCCAACGATGCCAGCGAAACACTTCGCCTTGTATATGTGGGCGACTACGACGTGTGCCCCTGCCTTGGCAACCATGTGAAAAGCACCGCTGAAATCGGTAGCTTCCGCATAACAAGCACTAGCTACAACGAAGGCATTTTTAGAATAGTATTCCGCGTTTCACCAGCAAATATGGAGGAATAACAATGAAAAACAACACCGAGGAACATGCCGACGTTTTCGGACTTTGCCTTAAGGCCTACCAAGAAGGCGACAAGAAAGCAAAAATCACCGTCCGCACCGACATTGCCGAAACCGACTATTTGCCCGCCGACTACCTTTTCCGAGGATTCGACGAAATGCCCGAACACGAAAAAGCAGCCCTGCTCGAAACCAAAGGCAAAGTGCTTGACATTGGTGCCTGCGCCGGATCGCACTCGCTATACCTGCAAGACAAAGGCTTCGATGTAACCGCCCTCGACATTTCGGAGGGCTGTTGCGAAGTAATGCAAAAACGAGGAATAAAAAAGGTTGTGTGCAAAAACATTTTCGACTACAACGAACAGAAGTTCGACACCATCTTCCTGCTAATGAACGGCATAGGCATGGCTGGCACCTTGCCCGAACTGCCACGACTTCTCTCCCACCTGAAATCGCTACTAAACGATGGCGGACAAATTGTCTTCGATTCATCCGACTTGCAGTACCTATATTTGGAAGACGACGGCTCGATGAATATTCCACTTGGCGGTCGCTACTACGGCGAACTCGTGTACGACATTTCATTCCACAGACAGCGCTCAGGCAAATTCAACTGGTTCTTTGCCGACCCGTATTCCGTTGAGGATTACGCCGCACAATGCGGTTTGAAAATGGAATTCATTCGCGCTGGCGAACACTACGACTATTCAGCAAGGCTGACGGTAGAATAAGCTGAAAGGCGAAAAGGCTGACAGGCTTGAAGGCCAAAAGCCTAACAGTCTAACTGTCCAAAAGGCTAAAAGAAGAAAAGACTAAAAGGCTGAAAGGCTAAAAGTTCCAAAGCCGTCTTCAAGACTTTAAGACTTTGAGACTTCAAGCCCAGAACTTGCGAAGCCTAATCAAACGACACTCCTGTGTAGTTCGCAGCCTCAATCATTGCTCTATATTCGTCTGCAGTAGGAGTAATCATATATCGAAGCGGATTTACCTGCTTGCCATAGATAAGCACCTCATAATGCAAGTGCGGACCTGTTGACATACCTGTACTTCCAACCTTGCCAATAAGTTCTCCTCGTTTTACATACTGACCTTTCTTTACAAGAATCTTGCTCAAGTGAGCATATCTCGACGAAAGTCCGTCAACCTTATGGTCGATTTCAACCATATTGCCATACCCGTTATTGTTGCCATCTGCGGTAACTACAACGCCATCACCAGCGGCATAAACTGGCGTACCTGCAGAGGCATTCATGTCGATACCAGTGTGCATACGCAAGAAATGAAGCACTGGGTGCATACGGTAACCAAAATACGAACCTATACTAGTCAAGTCTCCTGGACGAATAGGCTGGAATACAGGCAATGAAGAACTTACCTTTTCGCGGTGCTTTATTTCGTCCAATATTGTAATGTACGACATGCTTTGCACATTCATCTTCGACTCAATGCGGTCAAGTTTCTTGGCTACACTTTTTACAAGGTCTGAAGTTTCATAGCCATCGTATTTTGAATAAGCATCTGAACCTCCAGTACCAGCATTGCGAATTGTGCAAGGTATGGAATCTTGTTCGAAAATAGAGCGGTAGATATAGTTGTCGCGTTTCGCCATTTCGTTCAGAAGACTGTCGCTCTGTTCCAAACGGCGGCTCATCTCCTTGAAATTCTTCTCCAGATACTCGTTTTCGGAACGTAAATATCGCTCTTCGGGAGATTCAAAAACAACTATATACAGGAACATTATAACTGCACCAAATATCAAAGATGAAATCGTGTACGGAATCATTCTCACAAGGAACTTCTTGAAACTGAATTTCACCTCCTCGTACTGCAACGACTCGCGGTTGAACTTGTATTTTTTCTTAAACAATTTCATCTTTTGATGATGAGTTTTTAACAAAAAACGGTGCAAAGTTAATAATATTATCTAATTTTGCAAAATTTTTGAAACATAACATAAATTTAACATTGATTATCAATTCATTAACAAAATGAACTCAAAAGAGATAAGAGCTAGATTCAAGAGTTACTTCGAGAGAAACGGACACAAGATTGTGCCAAGTTCCTCGATGATTGTCAAGGGTGACCCGACCCTGATGTTTACCAATGCAGGTATGAACCAATTTAAGGATATTTTCCTTGGCATACGCAAGCCAGAATCGCTTCGCGTTGCCGACTCGCAGAAATGTCTGCGTGTATCGGGAAAGCACAACGACCTTGAAGATGTAGGTCACGACACCTACCATCACACCATGTTCGAAATGCTCGGTAACTGGTCATTCGGTGACTATTTCAAGGAAGATGCTATTCGTCTTGCATGGAATCTGCTTACCGAAGAATACGGAATCGACAAGAACAGACTTTATGTAACAGTTTTCGGTGGCGACCCGAAGGAAAACCTCGACATCGACCATGAAGCCGAAAACTTCTGGATGAAATATGTTCCCAAGGAGCGCATAATTTATGGTTCGAAGAAGGATAATTTCTGGGAAATGGGCGACCAAGGTCCATGCGGACCATGCTCCGAAATTCACATCGACCTGCGCGACGATGACGAGCGTGCAAAAGTTGCAGGTGCAGAACTTGTAAACAAGGACAATCCGCAAGTAATTGAAATATGGAACCTTGTGTTCATTCAGTACAACCGCAAGGCCGACGGCACACTTGAACCTCTGCCACAAAAGCATATCGATACAGGTATGGGCTTCGAACGTCTCTGCGCAGTGCTTCAAGGCAAGAAATCAAATTACGATACCGACATTTTCCAAACCATTATTGGTGAAATTTCAAAGATTTCGGGCAAAAAATATGGCGAGGACACCAAAACCGACATCGCTTTGCGCGTTGTTGCCGACCACCTTAGAGCAGTTTCGTTTGCTATTGCTGATGGTCAGTTGCCATCGAACAACAAGGCAGGCTATGTAATCCGCCGAATCCTGCGCCGTGCAGTACGCTACGCTTACTCTTTCCTCGACATCAAGACACCGTTCATGTACAAGTTGGTTGACACTTTGGTTGACCTCATGGGTGACTCGTTCCCCGAACTTGTATCGCAGAAGACTTTGGTTGAAAAGGTCATCAACGAGGAAGAAACAGTATTCCTGCGTACACTCGAACGCGGTTTGCGTCTGCTCGACACCGAAATGGAAAAACTGAAATCGGAAGGCAAAACCGAAATTTCTGGTGTTCAGGCATTCTTGCTATACGACACATACGGATTTCCACTCGACCTTACCGAACTTATCGCCCGAGAAAAAGGTTATACCGTAAACAAGCCCGATTTTGATGCCGAAATGGCAAAGCAGAAGGAACGCGCCCGCAACGCAGCAGAAGTCAACACTGACGATTGGGTTATCCTAGATGAAGCCGACTGCGAATTCACTGGCTACGACAGCCTTAAGGAAACCGCAAGCATATTGCGCTACCGCAAGGTCGTTCAGAAAAACGAAACTCTCTACCACATTGTATTCGACCGCTCACCGTTCTACGCCGAAAAAGGTGGTCAGGTCGGCGACAAGGGTATAATTATCGACGGTGAGAAACGCATACCTATTATAAATACCATCGAGGAACACAATCTCCGCATCCACGTCACCAAGGAAGTTCCGCAGGACGTGAACGGCACCTTCGAAATTGCCGTCGATGCAAAACGCCGTACCGAAATCACAAACAACCACACGGCAACCCACCTTCTGCACTACGCACTGCGTTCTGTTCTCGGCACACACGTCGAGCAGAAAGGTTCGATGGTTAACGACGAGCGCCTGCGTTTCGACTTTGCCCACTTCAACAAGATGACGGCAGAGGAAATCCGCAAGACTGAAATCATCGTCAACGAGTTGATACGCCAGAACATCGTAAAGGAAGAAAACCGTTCTGCAAACATCGAGGAAGCCAAGGCTATGGGAGCAATGGCACTTTTCGGTGAAAAGTACGGCAAGGTTGTCCGTGTAATCAAGTTCGGCGACTCGATTGAACTTTGCGGTGGTACCCACGTTGCAAGCACAGGACAGATTGGCTTCTTCAAGATAATCTCGGAAGGCGCAATCGCTGCTGGCGTTCGCCGTATCGAAGCCATAACAGGAACAGCCGCACAGGAATACATATTCAAGCAGATTGACACCTTGAGCGAAATTTCGGCAATCTTCAACAATCCGAAGAACATTGTGGCTGGCATCGAAACTGTTGTGAACGAAAATGCCTCGCTGAAGAAGCAAGTCGAAAGCTACAGAATTGAAGAACTCAAATCGCTAAAAAAATCGCTTGTAGAAAAGGCTGAAAACCGTAACGGCACAACCTTTGTCTGCACACGCATCGATGGTCACAGCGGAAACGACATCAAGGAAATCTGCATGCAGCTGCGTGGCGAGCTCAACAACTTTGCCTTCCTTGTCGGCAGCGTTTGCGACGACAAGCCGACTCTTGCAATAGCATTCTCCGACAATATGGTAAAGGAGAAAGGCCTCAACGCAGGAAACCTTGTCCGCGAATCGGCAAAACTTATGCTCGGTGGCGGCGGTGGACAGCCATTCCTTGCAACAGCAGGCGGCAAGGACGCATCGAAGCTCGACGACGCTATTGCTTTTGCAAAATCTGAAATAGAAAAGGTATTGTAAAATAGACTTTACTGCAACAAAATCCCCATTTCGTCATCCTGAACTTGTTTCAGGATCTGAAATGGGGATTTTTTATTTTACTATCAACATAAATGTCTGAAATAAGACAAAAATATGTAGATTTGCAATGTCATTATTCTCAAACTTTGTTTAACGGACTTCGCAAAGTATGAGGAAGTTACAAAAGTTGAAGTCCTCAATATTATAAAAATGGATACTACCGTATTAAAATGTCCGGGTTGTGGCTCCTCGTTGCCATACAATGCCGAAAAAGGGCTTTGGGTGTGCGAAACTTGCGGCGCAGAGTTCTCCCAAGAAGAAATTTTGAAAATGACGGAGACAAAATCCGATGCGGACATTGACATAAACAAGTCTGAATACAAAGAAGACACCACACCAGATCCCGACCAACCCGAACTCAACCTTTACCGATGCCAAAATTGTGGGGCAGAAATGGTTGCCGACCAGAATACAGCATCAACCTTCTGTGTTTACTGTGGCAGCACTGGTATTTTGAAGTCGCGTCTCGAAGGCAAATTCCGTCCGAAATATGTCATCCCGTTCTCGCAGACAAAGCAGCAGGCAATTGCCGCATACAACGGACTTAGAAGAAGGAGATTCCTTGCTCCAAAAGAGTTCGGTAAGAGGGAAAACATTGAGAAAATTGCCGGAGTTTACATTCCATTCTGGCTTTACGACGGACAATCGGAAGGATACGTTGAAGGCGAAAGACATGAAGTAACCAAATGGCGCGAAGGCGATTACGTATGCAAGAAAACCGACGTTTACCATGAATACCGCGAGGGAATGGAAAGTTTTGAGGATGTTCCTGCCGACGGTAGCGAAAAATTTGACGACGACCTGATGGACTCCATAGAGCCGTTCAAACTCGAAGAATTAGTACCGTTCAACTATTCATATTTGTCGGGATTTCTGGCAGAAAAATACGATGTCAGCGCAGAAGACGACGAAGAGCGTGCTAACCTTAGAATGAACAATTCGCTGAAACAGTCGCTTACATCAACAATCAACGGCACACTTGTCTCGTCCAAAGAAGATATTAAATGCAAGATAGAATATGTCGATTACGTATTGCTACCTGTATGGATGCTAAACACTTTTGTAAAAGGCAAACCTTACACCTTCGCAATGAACGGACAGACGGGCAAAATCGTCGGCGATATTCCTATTGACAAATTAAAATCGTTTTTGTTCTTTTTGGGTATGGCTGTAGTTGGATTCGGAATTGCAGCATTATTCGCATGGCTGATTGATTAAAATAAAGGAGGATAGTCAAAATGAAAAATATATTTTCAATTATACTGCTTCTTGTCGTTTGTTTAAGCGGATTTGCACAAAACGACAAATATTCAATCGGAGAAAGAACAGCAGAAGATTTGCATGTAAAAAAGTTCCAAGTAACGGAGGCTAACATTGAATACGTTCTTACAACGCCTTACGTCGACACATCGTACAAGATTTACGATTATGCGGAACTTTTGACCGAAACACAACGCAATGCAATCAAGCAGCGTTGCCGTGAATTCATGAAAAACACAGGTCTTGACATCGCAATTGTAACCTTGAACGAAAATCCCAAACCATCGTTCAACGACTACGCTCCATCTGATGTATATATTCAGGATTTCTACGATTACAACGATTTCAAGGAAGACGGCGTAATGCTTATTATCGACAAATTCTACGATAAAAACCGCTATTACGATGCAGGACTTGCCGCTGACATGACTCTGCTTGGCGACAGGGTTGAAAACTATGCCGACCACATGAAACCGCTATATCAAGACGGCGATTATTATGGTGAAATAATGTGGTTTATCGACGAAACAGAAGCCGTTTACCTATACGAGATTTCGTTCCCGAAATGGAAATGCCTCATATTTGCATTGCTTTTTGCATGGATTATCTGGGGACTTCACCGCAAAAAATACAAACTAGTATTTAAAGCCACCAGCGCTGACGACTACAAGAAGCAAGGTTCATTCAAATTGACAAAAAAAAGCACCCAATTTGTAAGAACGTTCACAACAAGAACCTACTCGCCCAAGAGTAGCGGCAGTGGCAGCAGCGGTCACGGTTCGTCGGGCGGCAGTCATTCTGGCGGAGGCTTCTAAAAACAAAAAAATACCCTATTCGTGGAATAAGGTATTTTTTTGTTCGTTACATAGGAAACTATTTCAAAAAATTAGTAGCAACCCTCTCCTCTTTTTCGGGCAAACCATACTTTTCCTTGCCAAGCGCTATGCTCTTTATAAGGAATGACATGTTTTTTGCCAATGTGCGCATTGTCTGCAAGCCTTCTGCATCCTTTTCGGCTTCACCGGGCAAACGTCCGTGAACGCTATTCCAATACTGGCTCGATGCAATAGGCATTCCCGCTATTGTAAAATATTTGTTCAACTCATCGAATGTCGATGACAAACCACCACGCCGAGCCACGACAACGCTTGCACCAACCTTCATGGTCTTGTCGAAATTTGTGCTATAAAACAGCCTGTCGAGAAAAGCCACAAGCGTAGCATTCGCCGATGCGTAATAAACAGGACTTCCGACCACGATACCATCGCACTCAGCAAACTTGGGAGCGACTTCGTTAACTATATCATCAAATGTACACTTGCCAGTTGTAGCACACGAACCACAAGCCACGCAACCTCTAATCGGCAGATTTCCAACTTGAATATATTCTGTTTCAATGCCATTTTCAGCAAAAACCTTTTCCGTTTCGTGCAAGGCAATGGCAGTGTTTCCATTTGCACGAGGACTTCCATTGATAAGTAAAACTTTCATCTCCAACAATTTTTCACAAAGATACGACAAAAATGCATGAATTTCCAGAGAAAACATTTTTTCAACAGAAAGTTTTTTGTTACAAAATATTCAATATCTTTGTATGTTACAAATTGTTTAGACAATGAAAAAGGCATTATTCACATTTATAATTACTGCGATAACATTGGCATCATTCGCACAGGTGAACTACAAGACCATAAAGACACATTCCGAAAAAGGCACAACGCTCGTTCGCATTGAAATTGACGAACCATTGATACAAAATGCAGATGGTGCATACGGATTCCGCATGAAGGCTCCGATTCCTTTCTCATCGTTTGCAATTGGTTTTGATGCAACCGACCGCACGGCTCCAGAAGGACATTTCATTGTTTACTACCGCACATCACAGGGCGAAAAATGGACAAACTGGCAGGACGACCACGGATATTTCCGTCCCGAAGACATAGAACCGGACATTTTCTACACCGATCTGCTCTTCGGATTCAACTTTAATATGCACGATTCCATTGAATTTCTAATATTTCCACCAGTAAATGTGCAACTTACAAAAATTGAACTTGTATTTCAGGACATAACATCCGAAAACGAAAAAGCGGCAAACCAGACTACACATGTCAACGCTACCCGCGATGGTAACTGCCTCGAATTTCCAGAATATGTTCCCCGCTCATCGTGGTGCGGAAGCTATACCGAATGTCACACCCCGACCTACTCGCCGACTAACATAACACCAACCCACACGATTATACATCACGGCGCAAGTCCATATTCGTACACAGATGGAGCGGCTGTTGTGCGCTCATACTGGAACTACCATGTCAACAGCAACGGCTGGGAAGACATTGGCTACAACTACCTTTTCGACAAATATGGCAATATGTTCCAAGGTCGTCACAATCCCAACTTGCCAACTACCGATGTAAAAGGAGCTCACGCCGGCTATTGCAACTCCAAGTCAATAGGACTTAACTTCATAGGTCACTCCGACACACTTGCAACCGCACCAACAGCAGTCCAACTTGAAATATGCTGGGATATGCTTGCATGGTGGTACGACTACAAGGAACTCGACCCGACTTCATCGGCAGACATTACCAACCAAGCAGGGCAATTCACATTCAGTCGCTACCGCATTTCGGGACACCGCGATGTAAACCAGACAGCAACAGGATCACTCGGCACAACCTGCCCTGGCGAAACGCTATACGCAATGCTCCCTAATTTCCGCGTTCAAGTTGCCCGTAAAATGAACGACTGCGGATGGAACATTGTTCTGCCTGAAGAAGATACCATTCCACCAACAACCGAAATCACTGCCAATGAATGGAACAACAGCAATTTCAATGTTTCATTCAGCGACAGAAGCAGCACAAGCAAGGCGTTCTACCAGATTCTCGACAAGGAAGATGGCAAATGGACGACCAACACCTCGCGCGGAACACTTTACGAACCATTTGACGAGCAGACAATTCCAGAAAATTGGACAAATGCCAACGGCACTTGGACGATGAACTCAGGTTCAATATTACAAAGCGACGAAACCATCACTAGTAGCAACTTGCACTGCGCATTGCATCAAGAAAGTGGCTACACATACCTATACCATGTCAAAATGAAAATCACAGGAGAAGGCTCGAATCGTCGCTCAGGATTCTACTTCTTCACCGACAATGCCGAACGACAGAACGGATACATGCTTTTCATCCGTGCCGACAACAATACAGCACAGCTTTACAAATATGTTAATGGCTCGTATTCGGAGAATGGCGGAACATATACTTCGCTATCCTACACGATAAATGCAGGTCAGTGGTACGACATAAAGATTATTTTCGACAGCAATACTGGCAAAATTACTTGCTATGTGGATGACATAATTGCAGTTACGCTCAACGACGACAATCCGTTCTCTTCTGGAGACTGCTTCTCGTTGCGCACAGCAGGTTGTCAGACCGAATACAAGGACCTTTATGTAACCCGTTCGCGCGATGTAAGTTCCGACATTACAGCAACTATAGGCGAAAACGGTGACATTCGCACCGAAAGCGCAAATGGAAGCATAGCAGGACGAATCAGAACCATAATGCTTGGCAACAACGGAATGTGGTCTGACTACTACGAAAATGATGTAAAAGTTGACTGGACGGACCCCGAAACCGAAATCAGCACCGACAGCGAAAATACTGACACCGACTTTGTAGTGCAGTTCGATGACACAGACAACAACTTTGTTGCGGAACGCTTCTACAATGTAAAATCGTTCAACGGAGAAGACTGGGTTGCTACAAACGCCAACGGCTTCGCCAACAGCGACTTCGACAGGGTTATCGGTGATGAATGGACAAGCGTAGCCGGTTCGTGGAGCATAAGCGATGGACATCTAATCCAGACAGAAACCGCAACTTCCAACCTATACGCAACCGTTGACCAGACATTGGCAGACAAATACATGTACGAATTTGATTTCATGTTGTCGGATGGTTCTACCAACCAACGCATTGGTCTGCATTACATGAGCACCAATGGAGAAACCGAAAACCACGGCAACGGGTATTTCATCTATTTCCGACTGTCAACAAGTTCGTCAAGAGTTGAGTTCTACAGGGTTGAAAACGATGTTTATTCGCAAGACAACTGCATCGACTTGCCATTAAATACAAACAACTGGCACAATGTAAAGTTGATTTATGACCGTACAAACGGCAAGAGTTCAATATACTACGATTACAAGTACTACGGTTCATATACAGCCAACGACTTCTTTACAGAAGGCAACATTATAGCATTGCGAAACGGCGGAGCAACTGCTCACATCGACAATTTCAGAATTTATCGTTCTCGTGGAAACTCGGCAACAATAACAGTTGGCGAAAACGGAGACATTCCTAGCATAACGACTGATGAAAACGATGAATTTGCAACAATAACATCAATAGCAATCGACTCGGCACAGAATATCGCAGTGCATTACTATTCAGTTGCTCACGATTCGACGACCGTTAGCATCGCTTCTGAACGCATCAACGGAATCGCCCTCTACCCCACTCCAAACGATGGAAATTTCACTATCAACATTGACAAGAAATTTATTGGCAAGCAACTTACAATCAGCGATATAAACGGAAGAATCGTGTTTGCTAGCAAAATTGATGATGAAAATACAGAGATTTCCCTTGGCAAAATTTCTGCAGGAATTTACATTGCATGGATTGGAGAAAACAGGATTAAGTTCGTCGTTGAATAAATGTCGTGCCTCCGCGTAATACTGGCAATAATACGAAACCAGTTTTGCAACATTACAATTATAAAACAACAGCAGCCGACCATAGCCGACTGCTGTAAATATTTTCGCATTGAAAATGCTGATATTCAAACGTGTCGGAGTGCAAATCCGACACGACAAGGATTTGTAACTTTTTGAAAAAAACTATTCAATAGTCTTTACAAGTCTTACTGCTTTACCTCTGTATCTATATCCACTTCGTGTACCCACTGCAATTCTCGCACTGGAATCATCATTGCTCCCGTCTGTAAATGAAAAATAATGAGCGCTATCGTTATCACCGTTTGTGGACCAATAAAAACCGTATTGCCCAACGGTGTTTGTTGAAGTTCCCAATCTACAACCTGCCGCTGGTAAAAATACAGCACCTGCATTCTCCATAAGTGTCCATTTCGCCATTGTATATGTGTTTGTTGAAAAGCCATTTGAAACTCCTGCTGTAAAAGAACAACCAGAAGGTAAGGTCCAATCATCTGGTAATAATACACATCCATTGACACCATTTACCTTTGCAAGCGCTCTCTTGTTTGATGCATTAGCGCGAGTATTGATAAGATAATCCCATTCAGCGTATGTTAATGTTCTCCACATGTTAGCTTGGTTACCACCATTACTAATTGCATTTCTAACGCCCCAATCATATTGAGTACCAGCAATGTCATCTAAACCATTATCATATTGTGAATCTGACATCGATGTCATATATGGATATTTGCTATTATATCCACTTGTTCCCCATCCATATAAATCAATCCAGCCTGTTTGTGTTGCAGATGGAGAAGTATTTCCTGCATTCCTTCCAACCATGGTATATTGATTTTCTGCGAATCGCCATTTCGCTGTTGATCCCTGATATTGTAAATTGCCGTTGGAGAATATTACCTGTTTCGTCGCACTAACAGAAAATGCTCCATTAATTCCTCCTGTTGGCAAAGCCATCCATTGTGCGTATAATGTCATATTTGCAGTTACTGTAATTTGCTGTGAATTCGTATAACTTGTTCCACTACCATTTGCTACAGTATTCCATCCTTTAAATATATAATTGGTCCTTGTAAATGTATTTACAAGAAGAGTTTGTGCTATTCCAGCAGTAAATGTTTGCGATGCCATTGTACCTGTACCACCATTAGCATTAAAAGTAATTAAATAAGTTGCTACTGGTGTTGTAAACTGCTTGACTTCTCCATATGATGTGCCAACCGAATTGGTTGCATACGCCTTATAATAATAAGTTGTGGAATGTGTCAAACCTGTAATAGTCTTTGTATAACTACCGGTTCCACTGCCACTCTGTACGGTTTGCGTAAGGTTGTTTGCACTTGTGCCGTAAACAAAACCACGGGCTGTTATTGTTGCACCACCATCAGAGCTAACATTACCGCTAAGAGTTGCTTCATGATATGTTATGTCAAATGCGGATATAGTTTCAACGGTAGGCGGGCATACAATTGTAAGATGTAAGGTTACAACCGAATCACAGCCTTCGGCATTGGTTAATGTGAAAATCGGTTCGTTGGTACTTGCTGTATAGGTATTACCGTCAATCCATGTATAGCTGTCGCAGGCAATCTGTTCGTCAATGCCTGTGCTGCTGTAGTTGACGGTCAAGTGAAGTGTTACAACCGAATCACAACCTTCGGCATTGGTTAATGTGAAAATCGGTTCGTTGGTACTTGCTGTATAGGTATTACCGTCAATCCATGTATAGCTGTCGCAGGCAATCTGTTCGTCAATGCCTGTGCTGCTGTTGTTGACTGTCAAATGAAGCGTTACAACTGAATCACAACCTGCGGCATTAGTGAGTGTGAATGTCGGTTCATTGGTGCTTGCAGTGTATGTATTACCATCAATCCAAGTATAGCTGTCGCAAGCGGCCTGCTCGTCAATGCCAGTGTTGCTGTAGTTGATGGTCAAATGAAGCGTCACAACCGAATCACAACCTGCGGCATTAGTTAATGTGAAAATCGGTTCGTTGGTACTTTCTGTATAGGTATTGCCGTCAATCCAAGTATAGCTGTCGCAAGCGGTCTGCTCGTCAACGCCCGTGTTGCTGTGGTTGACGGTCAAATGCAAAGTAACAACCGAATCACAACCTGCGGCATTGGTGAGTGTAAATATCGGTTCGTTGGTACTTTCTGTATAGGTATTGCCATCAATCCAAGTATAGCTGTCGCAAGCAGTCTGCTCATCAACGCCTGCGTTGCTGTAGTTGACGGTCAAGTGCAAGGTAACAACCGAATCACAGCCTTCGGCATTGGTTAATGTGAAAATCGGAACGTTGGTACTTTCTGTATAAGTATTGCCGTCAATCCATGTGTAGCTGTCGCAAGCGGTCTGCTCGTCAATGCCTGTGTTGCTGTAGTTGACGGTCAAATGAAGTGTTACAACTGAATCACAACCGTTTGCAGCAGAGAAAGTTTGCTGATATTCACCGCTTTCAGTATAGTTCTCATTATTCCACTGATAGAAATCACAAGCCGTGACTTCAATATGCTCTGCTATTTGCCAGCAAACCGTAAAGTTCAGCGTTATATCCTCGCTTTCGACCTGCATCTGCTCAATTGCAATGCTCGTTACAATTTCGCCATCAACGGTTGCATAGCCAACATAACGCATATTGTCACCACTCTGGAACTCGTTGGCAGATGTCAGCTTTGCTTCAATGCCGTCGGAACCGCCAGCGTACTTAATGTCGCTTGTGCATCCGCTGCCCATATTCACCATTCTTATTGAATACGAGCGACTTCCAACTATTGCATTTAGCAGATATGTCTGCGGTGTTGCCGCCGTAATGTCAAAAATGTGAATGCCAGCATTGAGCGTTCCACTGTACTCGGCATAGATTTTTCCCGAAACATCAAGCAGCTGCAAGCGAACATTTTCGCGTTGCGACATGGTAAGTTCCACGCTTGTTTCGCAATCGAATGGATTTGGAATGTTCTGTCCAAGCCCCTGAGTTTCTGGAATATTCATATTAACACCAGAAAGACCGCCAAGCACAATAATTGTGTCTGGATATTCCACTGTCTCGCTCCAGTCGCGAGTGAGGTTAGTAACTGCGACACTGTCGAGACGACAGTAGTCTGTTCCATTAAGTTGTCCTGTAAAACGGACCGTGATTTCCTGTGAAAAAGCTCCCAAACAGAGGGAAAGCAGAATTACTAGAAAATAAAGTTTCTTCATCATTATTTTAATTTTAATTAGTTACTGATGATTGGAATGGATACTGGGCTAAAAGGCAAACAGGCTGAAAGGCTAAAAGCCCCCAAGCCGTCTTCAAGCCTTTTAGCCTTTGAGCCTTCATACCCAATTGGTATTGTATGATTGGATTGCTTAGATTTGTATTTGTGTACTGGATGTGGGGATGGAGGGGGGGGAAGGCAATTGACTAATACTCAATGTATTACAAGAATCAAAACTATTAACTCCTGCAACATTGGCATCAATATCTCTTACCTGCATAAGGTACATATAAATAAAGCAACCAAAATTCCCTGCAAAAATACAAAAAGGAAATTTTACTGCAAAAAAATAATTTGTTCGAAATGCTTGGTGGTTTTGCTGGTAGAAATAAAATAGCACAAATTTACGATTGAATCGAAAAAATGTACTCTAGATAATTGGATGACAATAAGAGCATTTATCACACTCCAAATATTTTACTAATTTTGCCAATCAAATTAAACTGGAATTATCTCATGAAATTCGCAATAATATACCTTATAATTATTAACCTTCTCGCTGGCATACTTTTTATCGCGGACAAACGCAGGGCAACAAAGGACAAGAGACGCATTCCCGAATCAATACTTCATCTGTTTGAACTCATTGGTGGTATTTTCACGGTAATATTCCTAATGTTCATAATCAGGCACAAAAACCAGAAAATATCCTATAAGTTAATCAGTTTCATAATTTTGGCACTGTGGATATTTTTTATTGCAGTTGCAATCTATAACTATTACTAAAATGATTAATTTTGCCAGCCAAATAATATTATAGGTGTTTTTGAGTTATATAGGCGGTAAAATATCGGAATGAAAGTATTCAGGTACATATCAATATTGCTTCTTGCGACCATAATCGCCTCGGTTTCAAGTGCCCAGGAGAAAAAACTTCGTAAAGCCGATGAGAGTTTCGAGGCAGAGGAATACTACAAGGCAATGGAGGAATATACCGCCATTCTAAAGAAAATTAAGAACAAAAACGACAAGATTGAAGTCTATTACAAGATTGGCGAATGCTATTTCATGTCTGGCTACTACAAGAAAGCGCGTTCCAATTACAAGAAAGCTGCAAAATCGAAAGGTTTCGAAGTCAACGCCAAGAACCGCCTTGCTGAAATAGAAATCCAAGAAGACAACTTCGAGGCAGCAATCGACTATTACAACCAAGTACTTGAAGTAAAGCCTGATGATACTGTTGCTCGCAAGGGTATAGAATCTGCAAACTGGGCAATCGAGCAGACCAAGAAACCAACACGCTGGGTAATTGAAAAAGCCAAGCACCTGTGTTCCAAGGCCAACGACTTCTGCCCTAGCATAGACGAAAAAGACGGTTTCGACCATGTGTATTTCAGTTCAACCCGCGATGAATCCAAAGGTAAGAAACTCAGCGGAATCACAGGCACAAAGTTCTCCGACCTTTTTGTCACCAAGCTCGACAGACACGGCAAATGGGAAGATGTTACCGCTTTGGACTCTCTCAACACTCGCTTCGATGAAGGATCGCCATGCATCTTCGACCAAGGACGCAAGTTCTATTACACATCGTGCATTGCCGAGAAAGGCAAGAATACTGGCTGTCAAATATATGAAGCACAGAAAGTTGACGGCGAATGGATGAACCCCACGAACCTTGGTATAGTTTCCGACTCATTGTCGATTGGTCATCCAACTGTTTCGCCAGACGGAAGCATAATTTATTTCTCTGCTCGTCTTGATGGTGGATACGGTGGAGCAGACATCTGGTATTCGGAAAAAGCTGGCTCTGAATGGTCGAAGCCTAAAAATATGGGGCCAGCAATCAATTCAGCCGGCGATGAACTTTTCCCCTACATGCGTAACGACTCTACCCTATTCTACTCCAGCACCAAGCACCCGACAATGGGCGGACTTGACATTTTCGTAGCATACAAGAATGAAGATGATCGCTGGCATTCGCAAAACATGGGCTATCCGTTCAGCAGTAACGGCAACGACTTCGGCATTTACTACTATAAGAACGAGGACAAGGGCTACTTCACTTCCGACCGCAAAGGCTCTAAAGGTGAAGACATTTACTTCTTCGAGAAACCGCCTTTAGAGTTCAAACTTACTGGCAGTGTTCACGATGCCGACACCAAAGCTCTCATAGATTCCAGTTTAATAACACTTTATGGCAGCGACGGTTCTATGTTCCGCGACACAATTATTGTTGCAAACAAAAAAGATAAATTCAACTTCAAGCTCAAGACCAAGACCGACTATGTATTTGTAGTGACAAAGGGCGGATATTTCAACGGAAAATCAAGATTCTCAACCGATTCGCTTGAGTTCAACAAGACTTTTGAATACGATATTCTTCTTGAAACCCTTAACAAGACCATCGAAATTCCTAACATTGAGTTTGCTTTCGGACGATGGGAACTTACAGAACCATCAAAAGCCATTTTGGATAGCACTATCAGGATAATGGTTGAAAATCCGAATATTGTTATAGAACTTTCGGCTCACACCGATATGATTGGTTCCGACCAGAGCAATATGGAACTTAGCCAGAAGCGTGCTAATTCGGTTACATCCTACTTCGAATCCAAAGGTATACCATCGGCACGAATGGTTGCAAAGGGATACGGCGAAAGCAAGCCAAAAGTTATAACAACCTACAATCCTGAATACCCATTCCTGCCCAAAGGTACTGAGCTTAACGAAAGTTTCATAAACTCGCTCACCAAAGAACAACAGGAAATCGCCAACCAGCAGAACCGTAGAATAGAAATGAAGGTTCTGTCAAACGATTATGTTCCAAGTCTTGACTAAAATTTGCCGAACATTGTCGGTGTTCGCATTATTTTTCACACATACAAGCAGTTTTACAAAGAATAAAAGCTCAGCTAACTGGCTTGTATTATACTGACAGCAAACCATTTAACCAACACATTCATTTTTTTTCAAAAAAAATCAAAAAGTTATTGCCACATTCAAAAAAAGCAGTACCTTTGCAACGCTTTTGAAAGCAATCAGCTGGTGTGGTAGTTCAGCTGGTTAGAATACCGGCCTGTCACGCCGGGGGTCGAGGGTTCGAGTCCCTTCCACACCGCAGAAAAGACAGATTTAAAGTCTGTCTTTTTTTGTTATACTACCCAAACAATAATTCACAACCAACATTTAATTTCTTTTAAATCTTATTTTCAAGCAAAACATATTTTTTAATAAGTTTGTGGTTTCTTATTGAAATAGGTATGTATTCGACATTAAAAGAAACAATTGAACACATCTGGGACAATCGCGAACTGCTTGAGAAACAGGAAAGCATAGAGGCGATAACCGAAACTATAAAACTTCTCGACCGTGGAGAAATCCGTGTGGCAGAACCTATTGCCGACAAATGGCAAGTGAACGAATGGGTAAAGAAAGCCGTCATTTTGTACTTCCCCACACAAAAGCAACAGAAAACCGAATCTGGCATTTTTGAATACCATGACAAGATTGCTCTCAAGCACGGCTACGATAAACTTGGCGTGCGCGTAGTTCCCCCAGCAACAGCACGCTACGGTACATACTTGGCTAAGGGCGTGATTATGATGCCATCGTATGTAAACATCGGTGCGTATGTCGATGAAGGCACAATGGTTGATACTTGGGCAACAGTTGGTTCGTGCGCACAAATCGGCAAGAATGTGCATCTGTCGGGAGGCGTTGGAATAGGCGGTGTGCTGGAACCTGTACAGGCAGCTCCAGTAATCATCGAAGACAACTGCTTCATAGGTTCGCGTTGCATCGTGGTCGAAGGTGCGCATATTTGCAAAGAGGCTGTGCTTGGTGCGAATACCGTAATCACTGCATCCACCAAGATAATTGATGTTACAGGAAGCGAACCTGTTGAATACAAAGGCTATGTTCCAGAAAGGTCTGTTGTTATTCCGGGAAGCACCGCAAAACAATTTCCTGCCGGCACATACTACCTGCCCTGCGCACTCATAATTGGCAAACGCAAGGAATCAACCGACAAGAAAACTTCGCTCAATGAAGCACTTAGAGAAAATAATGTTGCAGTATAAATACAACGCACTATGATAATCGGATTTGACGCAAAACGAGCATTTGTAAACAAGGCGGGACTTGGGAATTACAGCCGCGATGTAATTCGTTCTCTGCAAGACCTTTATCCCGAAAACAAGTATGTGCTTTTCTCAACCGAAAATCCATACGGACTTGTTGAAGAAAAATACTGCAACAACTTGATAATGCCGCCCGAAGGAACTTCAAAGTTTGCACAGGCTCGTTGGCGTTCGATGCGACTAGGCGAACTTATCGAACAGCAGGGAATTGAAATTTTCCACGGACTCAGCAACGAACTGCCACGCGACATAAACAAGACAAAAGCAGTAAAAGTTGTAACAATCCACGACCTTATTTTCTTGAAATTCCCGCAGTTGTACAAATACTTCGACCGTAAAATATACGACTACAAATTCCGTTACGCCTGCGAAAAATCCGACCGCATAATCGCCACAAGCAGTCAGACCAAGAAGGACATAATGGAATTCTACGGCATTAGCGACAAGAAGATTGATGTTCTGTATCAGACTTGTAATCCTAAATTCTCACAAAAAATAAGCGACGAGGAAAAGGACCGCATAAGAAAGGCTAACAACCTTCCCGAACATTACCTGCTTTCTGTCGGCACTATCGAAAGGCGTAAAAACACACATAGGATACTAGAAGCTGTTTATGAACACAACATCGACATTGACATTGTGATGGTTGGTCGCAAGACAGAATACTTCGATGAAATAAAGGCATACGCCGATTCACACGGACTTTCGTCACGACTGCATGTGTACGAACGACTTGGCAACGCCGACCTGCCTGCAATATACCAGATGGCAGATATTTTCATTTATCCGTCAATGTACGAAGGTTTTGGAATTCCAATTCTCGAAGCGTTTTTCTCTGGTACACCAGTCATTACCAACAGCAATGGAAGCACAGGCGAAATCGCAGGAAATGCAGCATTTACAATCAATGCGCCACACAAGGACAACCTTGCCGAAGCAATCAAGTATCTGCTTGACAACGAAGAAGAACGTAAAAAACTTATCGCCCGCGGATACGAGCGTAGCAAACGATTTGATAGAAAACTTATTACCGAAGAACTGATGACTTTTTACAATAAGCTATGAAAAATATTGTTGATGAAACTTGTAAAGTCTTGGAAAACGGCGGGACAATCCTCTATCCTACCGATACAATATGGGGAATAGGTTGCGATGCATGCAACGAAAACGCTATCGCACGGATATACGACATCAAGCATCGCGACAAGGGCAAAAGCATGTTGATTCTTGTTGATTCGATGGAAATGATGAAGAAATACACGACATCAATACCCGAAATTGCAGTTGACCTAATAGAAGCGGCCGATCGTCCACTTACAATCATATATCCCAAAGCCAAGAATCTGCCAAAAAATCTTGTCGCAGAGGACGGCTCAATTGGAATCCGAATCGTAAATGATGATTTCTGCAAAGAAGTGATTGGTGTGTTAGGTCGTCCAATAGTTTCGACATCGGCAAACCTTTCGGGATGCAACCCACCACTCGGATTCTGTGACATTGCCGCCGAAATCAAATCGGAAGTTGACTATGTTGTTCCGCTTCGTCAGAACGAACTTAGCAAAAACAGGAATTCAGACATCGTAAAGGTTGACGAATCTGGTGATATTCAAGTTATCAGATAGATGACAATTGGAGACTTCATACATACGCTAGCTTCCCAACTCGAAGCAATCTACGACAAGAATGAAGCACGTTCCATTTCAAGATTTTTTATCTGCGATGAACTGAACCTCACCACAACGCAGATGTTTGTATGCATGGATTATGAACCTGATGAAAATACTCTGGGCAAACTTTCTGAAAAATCCATACGACTAATAAACGGTGAACCTGTGCAATATGTCACTGGCATTGCTTATTTTCACGGACTTAGGTTCAAGGTTGACAGCAATGTGCTCATTCCCCGACAGGAAACAGAAATGCTGGTGGATGCTGTTTGTGAGTCGCTTCGCCCAAAGAGCGCACCCGTTACCATTTTAGATATAGGTACTGGTAGCGGTTGTATTGCCGTATGCTTAAATAAATTTCTACCCGAAGCAAAGGTTTTTGCCATCGATATATCAGAAAAAGCATTGGAAATTGCCAAATACAACGCAAAAATTAACCAAGCAGACGTTTCCTTTGCAAAATACGACATCCTATCAAAGGATAAATTCCCCTTCGACCAAAAATTTGACATCATCGTAAGCAATCCGCCATACGTGCGCAACAGCGAAAAAGCAATGATGCATAAAAATGTCACCGACTATGAACCATCTTTGGCCCTGTATGTCGATGACAGCGATCCTCTCCTATTCTATCGCAATATTTTGCAATTCATTGCTAGACATCAGCCCGAACACAACACAACTATTTTCTTTGAAATAAACGAGTATCTTGGCGAAGAAATGATTCAACTTTGTCGCTCATTTGGTTATAACGCAAAAATAATCAACGACTTAAATGGTAAGTCAAGATTCATCAAGGCAATAAGTCATAATGCCGATTGGCTAAGATAAACACACACAAAAATTCATTTCAAAAATATCCGAAAAAAAATAAATCCGCGAAGATTTACGAATTTTACAATTAAGGGCAATCACAAAATTTCATACATAAAATTACTGGATATATAACAAAATAACGCTGTTTTTTCTACAAAATGTCGCAAAAATGCATTTTCCACGTTACGACTATAAACACCTGTTAAAAAGCGGTTCACAAAATGCCACTTTTTAAGTTACAAAGGCAAAAAAATCCGCAACGAACTGACTATAAAATTGTTATTTGTGTTAAAAAATCTGTTAATAGAATAATCGTGTAAACATGATTTTAAATGAACAAATGAAATAATTTCGCAAAGCCAAAAAGGAAAGAGACCAATAGGAGATTTTGATTAGGCACATTTTAATTTAACATATATATTAGGTACAGGATTATGCTTTATAACGAAAACTTTATCGTAAAGAGAAACGGAAAGAGAGAATTATTCTCCGTAGAAAAGATTAAGTCAGCCATTTCCAAGGCTTTTCTGTCGGTCGGCAGTTTTGCAACACAGGAAATTTTAACTAACATTCTAAGTCGTGTCAACATCTACGACGGAATCAGTGTCGAGGAAATTCAGAACCAAGTTGAAATCGCTCTTATGGCTGAACGCTACTACAATGCAGCTAAATCGTATATCCTGTATCGCCAGAAGCATCTCGAAGACCGCGAAGTAAAGGGCAAACTCGACTTCTTGCTTGACTACTGCGAGGCCAAGAATGCTGCAACTGGAAGTAAGTTCGATGCTAACGCCAATGTTGAAAAGAAGAACATTGCTACCCTTATCGGCGAACTTCCAAAGCAGAACTTCATCCGTCTGAACCGCAAGATGTTGTGCGACAAGATTAAGGAATTGTACGGCAAGGAAACCGCCGACAAGTACCTCAACTTGCTCAACAAGCACTTCATTTACAAGAACGACGAGACCAGCATAGCCAATTACTGCGCAAGTATCACCATGTACCCATGGTTGCTCCACGGCACACAAATTATCGGAGGAAACTCTACAAAGCCGACTAACCTTAAGTCATTCTGCGGTGGTTTCATCAACTTGGTATTCATCGTATCAAGTATGTTGAGCGGTGCATGTGCTACTCCTGAGTTCCTAATGTACATGAACTACTTCGTTGGTCTTGAATACGGACAGGACTACTACAAGCGTGCCGATGAAGTTGTTGATCTTTCACTCAAGAAACGCACAATCGACAAGGTTATAACCGACTGCTTCGAGCAGATTGTATATTCAATCAACCAGCCGACAGGCGCTCGTAACTTCCAGTCGGTATTCTGGAACATATCATACTACGACAAGTTCTACTTCCAGAGCTTGTTCGGAGACTTCCGCTTCCCCGACGGTTCACAGCCCGACTGGGAATCACTCAACTGGTTGCAGAAGAGATTCATGAAATGGTTCAACAAGGAACGCACCAAGACCGTGCTCACCTTCCCTGTTGAAACTATGGCTCTCCTTTCGGAAGATGGCGATGTTCGCGACAAGGAATATGGTGATTTCACAGCAGAAATGTATGCTGAAGGTCATTCGTTCTTCACCTACATCAGCGACAATGCCGATTCACTCAGCAGTTGCTGCCGTCTCCGCAACGAAATTACCGACAACGAATTCAGCTATACTCTTGGTGCAGGCGGTGTTTCCACTGGTTCGAAGAGCGTACTCACAATCAACCTCAACCGTTGCATCCAGTACGAAAAGAAGGAAAAGATGCCGTTCCTGAGCTTTATCGAGGATGTTGTTGACCTGATGCACAAGGTTCAAACCGCATACAATGAAAACCTCAAGTATTTGCTCAGCAAGGGTATGCTCCCATTGTTTGACGCTGGTTTCATAAACATAAGCAGACAATACCTAACCATTGGTGTTAACGGTCTTGTAGAATCTGCCGAATACCTTGGAATGGAAATCAGCGACAATGCACAATATCGCAACTATGTAAAGAGCGTTCTCGGACTTATCGAGACCTACAACAAGAAATATCGTACAAAGGAACTCATGTTCAACTGCGAAATGATACCAGCTGAAAATGTAGGTGTTAAGCACGCTAAATGGGACAAGGAAGATGGTTATTTCGTTCCACGCAACTGCTACAACAGCTACTTCTTCATCGTTGAGGACAAGGAAATCAATACCATTGACAAGTTCCGTCTGCATGGCAAGGAATACATCGAGCACCTCACAGGTGGTTCGGCATTGCATGTCAACCTTGAAGAACATTTGAGCAAGGCTCAGTACCGCCAATTACTGAAGGTAGCAGCTATCGAAGGATGCAACTACTTCACTTTCAACATTCCAAATACGGTTTGCAACAAGTGCGGTCACATTGACAAGCGTTATCTTAAGACTTGTCCTGAATGCGGTAGCTCCGACATCGACTATTTGACAAGAATCATTGGATATATGAAGCGCGTCAGCAATTTCTCTGAAGCACGTCAGGAAGAAGCACACAGAAGATATTACGACAACAAGTTAAAGGAGGCTGAAGAATGTTAAAGTATTACAATTACGACATCGTTTTTCAAGAAGTTCCAGACGAAGTTACTTTGGCTGTAAACCTTAGCAACTGCCCAAATCATTGTCCGGGATGCCATAGTCCGCACCTATGCAAGGACATTGGCAACAAACTTGATGAAGAAACCATAGCGGATATGATTTCGAAGTACAACAAATGCATAACTTGCTTCTGTTTCATGGGTGGAGATGCCAATCAGGACGAAGTTATCAAGATGGCCGAATATGTACACAAGACTTTCGACAAAAAAGTTGCATGGTATTCAGGCAAACAGAACTTCCCCAAGGACATTACTCCGTTCCAGTACTTGAAGCTTGGTCCGTACAATCCAAAGTTTGGCGGTCTCGACAAGAAGACAACCAACCAGAGGATGTACAAAATCCACAACACAAAACCAGTTGACATCACCAACAGATTTTGGAGAAAAGTGATATAAAAAATGAGACCGCCAAAGAGCGGTCTTTTTTATGTCAATATTTTTCGGAATTGTAATTAATACGAAATTATCAACTGCATACCAATCTCCAACTTCATGAAATCGCTGTAACTGCCATAGTACAACGAAGGATTCAGCAAATCGGAAACCCTAAGCTTTGCATAAACGGAAATTATGTCGTAGGTTATTGCCGTCTTTACTCCCCACTGCAACGGACAGATAAAATCATAATTTTTGTGGACTATTTTTGACTTCTTGAAATTATCGGTAATTGCAGCTTGCCAAACTTGAACATAATGATTTTCGAAATTCCACATTCCAAAAACGCCCAAATCCCATGTCAAACCGTTATGCATCAGTCCACCATGAGCAAGCGTAACCCTTTGGAACAGTTCAATATTCAAATTCGAAGTGCGGAATCTATCGCGAATCAGACACGATGTACCAGGTATAGCTGGTGTAACAATTAAAGTTCCATCAAGACAATCACTAGCATTCCCCCAATAATCGTCGAATCCCATTCCGATGCCAGCACCGAGATGATACCGCTTGCAAGCATCCCACTGAACACCAACCAATGCCGAGAAAGCCGTCTTCTGCTTGTTGGTTGTGCCTTCAAATGTCTTAACGCCAGCAAAACCAGCATTCATCTGCAATAGCAAATGATGATTCTTTGGCCTGCTGTACTCGCGATTTGACTGCGTTAGATCTCTCGACATCATACTTGTTGCATTAGTTGCTTTTGCTTGCGGCATACGACGTGTCTCTGGCGAATACGACAAATCAACACTAGCATCTTCACCAATCTTGTACGAACCTACGTATCCGTGATAATATACATTCACAGTACAATTGGAATATATGTACATATTATCGAAGGAGATTACAGCATTTTCTCTTGTATCAAAATGTTCGTATGAGAACAAACTACCATCGCCACGCATAATATTATAAAAAACCTCGGCGTTTTCCGCAAAAGGCTGGCATTTTATCTTCAAGGTATTACCATCTTTTTCAAATTCAAAAGTAGGTTCTACATTAACCTTTGGTCCATCAACAAAATAACCTGCCTGCGGAACACCATAACCCAAAGCATAGTCGAAATACGGATAAACATCGCCCGACTTTTCAATTTCTGCCATCATCTGCATTGCGGTGAGGTCGCGTTTGGTCTGCCAAGCACAAGCGGCAAAGCCTGCCACTAATGGACACGAGAATGATGTTCCGTATGCCATTGTCATTCCGCCCTTTGGATTGGCAACGTATGCATGACCGAAAGCAACGACATTCGGTTTACGACGACCATCGGCGGTAGGTCCGAACGACGAAAAACTGATGTGGCGGTACTCGTCGAGCGAATCGTCGATTCCACCAACAGCAAGCACGCTATCGGCATCGGCAGGAGTTATAAGCACTCGCCAAGTCGCGTCATCGGCTTCGTTGCCCATTGAATTACAAACCAGCATACCCTTGCGAGCCGCCATATTTGCAGCCTTAGCCACATGCGAAGTGCCGTCCATATCCTTGGTGTAGTACCTTTCCTTGCCATAACCGAGCGAACTACTAATTATATCAGCGCCATTCTGGTCAGCCCACTCCATAGCCTGTGTCCACCATATTTCCTCCTTAAAAGGCTCAGGATTTACCTCTGTACGCGCCAACAAAAATTCGGCACCAGTTGCCAGACCGAGTTTCTGCACCTTGTATTTTGTCTGCCAAACACCTGCAATACAGCTCAAAGTCATTGTGCCGTGCGTGCTCCAACCATATACATATTCTTTCTTGTTTGGGAAGTTCCATGTCTTTAGAATCTGGTTGTTATCGCGAAGGTTGCTGAAAATCTCGTGCTTGTCAACTTTCGGGAAACCTCCGTCAAATACGGCAATCCTGAGGCCTTTACCATCGATATTGTTTTCGGCAAACTTTTCACCCTGCATTCTCAGCAACTGCGGAAGCAATTCGGGTTTAAGCATAAAAACATCGAAATTTTCGTCCTCATCATCTTCTACACCTTCATACGAAGCGACATCCATCTCCCCTGCTATTTCCACAACGCGCGAAACAAACGGCAAAGCCTTTATCTTTTCAATGTTTGCACTTTCGGCCATAATGCCAAGTCCGTTGAACCAACGCGTTTCGCCGACAACTTCTTCCGACAAAGCCGAAACGGCATTTACATAATCGCTATTTAGCGGATAATCGGTAATGTCATATAGCGACAATCCCAATTTTTCACGGCGTTCAATTGCCTTTGAATCAAAATATTCGTAAGGATTGAAAGTCGTTCCATCCTTATCTGTAAAAAATACCCAGTAGCAGCCTGGAGTTGCTATTGCAAACTGAGTTGCAATAAGCATAGTTGCGAAAATCAACAATAGTTTCCTCATAGTCATATTATTGTTTCTAAGTTTCTATGGCTTGCGCCGTTTCTATGGGCTATCGCCCGTTTATAAGTTTGAAATTGTTTCATGTAGGCTCACAATACATTGTGAGCCTACAGATTATGTCATTTTATTCCATGATTTTTGGCTGCACCTCAGCATAACAAAAGTCCTTCGTTTGTTTTGTTCTGCCTTCGCTTTGCACAAAAATTATCAATTATCAATTGTCCATTATCAATTCTACACTACCCTAAATCCCTTATTTGTAAAGTATTCTGCAATAGCATCGGTACAATCACCATCAATTATAAGGTGATGGTTGCCGAGCGGAAATTCGCGCAAAAGGAACAAACCCTTGGCTGTCATCTTCACCTTTATCTGCGTACGACAAGCATATGGAGAATCGCAGTTGTCAATAATTTCGCCAAGCGAAAGGAAGCAATATTCCAACTTTCTGTCTATGCGGAAAATGGTAATATTCTGCTTCTTCATTTCGCCTTTCACGGCTGCGTACTTGCCAGTTTCGTAATGAGTTGTGATTTCCATCTTGTCAAGAAGATTCTTTTGTACGGTGCAATGCGAGAAAATGGCAGCCTCCCTGTCAGCGAAACTCAGATTTGCCATCCACGGAATCTTGCCAGTCAGACGCTTTACTATCATCATGCCTGTAGCCGAACACAAATCGCCTTCGCAAGCAGCAGGAAAACCGTAGTCATTCATTGCCGACACTGGCAGACAAATCGTATTGCCAATCTTTTCTATCAGTCCAAAGCAAGCCACAGTAATTGCATCGAGGTTGTTCTGACGAATCAAAGTGTCGAACTTCTTTACCAACGACAATTCCGAGGCAAAACTTTCGTGACCGAACCTACCGAAATTTTCTGCGAAATTGCAGAAATCCTCGCCCTCTGGCAATGCCAAGAATTCGTCCCAACTAAAGTTAACAAGCTCAATATCAAGCAAATCATCAAGCAAATCTTCATCTGGAATACTTGACACCAACCAGTCGGAAATTCCGCCTATCACTCCTAATCTTGCCTTTTTTTCGGATGCAGGAGGTGTGAGAAATCTTTCCAACTCGCTGAGGTTTTGTAACTTATCCACATCGAAAAGTTTGGTATTGATACCCTTTTCGTTAAGATAAGCCTTCACCTCGGTAGCAGCAGCCCACGAGTTACCGTTGCGTGATGCAAGGAAACAATATCGGTTCTTTGATTCAATCCTGTCAAGCACATTGTGCTCGGTTCCTCCCGAAAGAAACCATATTACATCAGGATTTGTCTGTACAAAAACATCGGACGTAAGGTTGAAACGCCCAAGAAAATCGGTGACGACGGACGACGGAGGGATGTCGCTGTCGTCGCCCGATGATGCTAAAAATATTTTCAAAGCTGTAAATTTAAGTTCTACAATCGACTACTTTGCAGCAATCATTTCAATTTCTACAAGAGCCTTCTTGGGGAGTTCCTTTACAGCGAAAGCTGCTCTTGCGGGAGGATTTGCAGAGAAATACTTTCCGTAAACAGCGTTCATGTCAGCAAAATAGCTCATGTCGGCAAGCAAGCAGGTTGACTTAACAACATTGTCGAAAGTACAGCCGGCAGCCTTCAGGATTGCTTCCAAGTTCTTCATGCTCTGTTCGGTCTGCGCCGTAATGCCTTCTGGCATTGTTCCCGTTGCGGGGTCGATTGGCAACTGACCAGAAATAAAAATCATACCGTTAGCCTCAACAGCCTGGCTATAAGGACCAATTGCTGCAGGCGCATTGTCTGAATGAATTATGTTCTTCATGTTCTTACTATTAAAATTAAAAGACAAAAATAATACGAATATTCATTATACTGAGTTTTTTTGTTGATTTTTTCGTTTGAATTTACAATGAAACTGCGAAATCTCTTTCAATAAAAAAAGTTGAAAATAATTTTGCACTATAAAATATTTGATGTAATTTTGCAGTCCGTTTCCGGAAGGAACGAGGTCCCATAGCTCAGTTGGTTAGAGCACCTGACTCATAATCAGGGGGTCCTAGGTTCAAGCCCTAGTGGGACCACGAAAAAGCCGCAGAATTCTGTGGCTTTTTTGTTTGCATAAAAAAAATAGGCAGCCTTACGACTGCCCAGTATTTATAAGTTGATATTCCTAATCTTTCACGCAACGGACGCTGAATGCCCAACCCTTGGCCTTTCCTGAATTTCCTAATGTCTTGGAATCCTTTGTTATTTCCTCACGATATGCAGAATTAGCACCTGATTCCGTAGCTGTCCACCAATCAGCAGAATCTAATTTTCCAGAAAAACCTCCAGCATTTTTTTGCCCTCCTGGCAGTCCAGTGAAACCAGAAGCATTGTTCAATGACCTGTCATTACCTACTGCGCAATCTGTTGTAGATGTATTCCAATCCTCCGTTGACGCTATTGCCTTTGCGACATTTACTGCTGTATTATTACATGTATATTCTGGATTACTACCTAAAAACGCAACAAGTTCTTCCCATTCCACCTTACTTGGAATATGCCATCCGTCAGGACAAACACCCTGCACTCCACTAGGATTCGTATTGCTTGAGCCCGCTTCATTCATCGCAGCCTTCCAGTTGTACAACACACCATATCTGCTGTATTCTGCCATATTCTTTGCCTCCGTAACATTGTTATTAGAATTAGAATAACCATATACATAATAATACGGAAGTGAATTACTTGAGGTAGATGGTCCTACAACCTGAGGCAAATATCTCATATTCTCAGTTGTCCACACTTTATTACCATATTCCAATGTCAAATATGTATTTCCATCTCGTGTATCATATATACGCTCATGATATACAAGATGCAACGTTACTATACTGTCGCAACCATTGGCCGCAGGAAATGTCTGCTGGTAGTCTCCACTTCTTGTGTATATGCTGTCGTTCCATATCTTTGGGCCCAATGTATCGAGTCGATTATTTAAATATGTACTGCGGAACACATCGTATGGACTGCCCTCGCTTATATCGTATGGCCCCCAGAGTGTGTCACTGAATTCATGTTCCACACTATATTTTACAGTCAGATTCAAGACAACAACACTATCACATCCATGTATTGATTGCAATGTCTTGGTGTATGATCCACTTTCTCTATATACTGTGCCTTCCCACTCGTAATAATCACAAGCTGTCTTGGAATCAGTCACATTATAACTATGATTAATTGTTAGATGTAATGTCACAAGGCTGTCGCAACCATAAATATTTGTCAATGTCCGTGCATAATTTCCACTTTCAGTGTATGTTATACCTTCCCATTCGTATGAATCGCAAGCTGTCTGATCATCTTCCTCATTATTTGGCGAACCAATGAAAAGATGCATTGTTACAATGCTGTCGCAGTACAAAACAGGAGTTAAATGCTTGGTATAATTGCCAGTTGCAGTATAGTTATCACCTTCCCATACAAAAGACCCACAAGCATATTGCGTAAATTCAGTTTCAATGTCACCAAATATATTAATATGGTATGTCACCGTGCTGTCGCAACCATTTGGTCCTGTATATGTAATAACTCGCGTACATGATTCCGTTATGCGTTCATCTTCAAGCATATAAATACGACATGCATTTATTGTCTTTTCTCTTGTAACAGAATTATTGATTGTAAGGTGTAATGTAATTATGCTGTCGCATCCTTCATGATTACCCCAAGTAATTACATGTTCGTAGTCTCCAGAAGCCGTGTACTCTTCTCCCCACCACATATACGAATCGCAAGCAACTACGGATTCTTCAGAATATGAGTTGTGTCCAATCGTTAGATGCAGACGAACAATGCTATCACAAAAATTGTTTGGTTGATAATGGATGTCGTACACACCTGTCTCCGTATAAGTATGACCATCAAAGGTAAACGAATCACAACCATTCTCATATATATCCACTACTGTATCTCCAATAACAGTTAGATGCAACTCTACAATGCTGTCACAGCCAGTATAAGGATTATCCAATGTTACACTATATACACCAGAATTATTATATGTACGACCGTTATAATAGAACTGACCACATGCCAACCTGTCTATTCTATTGTATCCAGTACGATTTAGGATTAAATTTAGTCTAACAATGCTGTCACAGCCATGACTGTTTACAAGATGCACCGTATCGGTATTATTGCTACCGTAATATGGACGTCCATTTATCCAAGTGAATTCATCGCAGGCATATATAGTTACGACCGTGTCGTCGGACAAATTTTTAAAATGGAAATGCACTATGCTGTCGCACCGATATTGAGACGAGAAGTGCCTTATATACTCGCCTGTTTCATAAAATGTCTCGTTGTTCCATGTAGCACTAATACAATCCGAATCATATATATGGTGTATGATACTGTCGGCTCTTGTGAAATGCAATGTCACTATGCTGTCGCAACCACCTTGTGAAAAGAGGTTGGCGACATAATCACCTGTTACATC
The DNA here is from genome assembly GCA_017551515.1 of Bacteroidales bacterium. GTDB lineage: Bacteria > Bacteroidota > Bacteroidia > Bacteroidales > ML635J-15 > Bact-19. Next base: position 60,582 of record JAFZLK010000011.1, read on the forward strand.
ACATAGGATCCCATTCCAATACATTGGCTCACACGAAGTTATTCTTTTTTCAATTGCTGTATCATGGTCTATTACAACATCAACAATCACAATGCTATCGCATCCGCCAGCAGATGTAAGACGCAATGTTTCTACATTTTGAGTACTAACAAAATAATCCACACCATTCAAATTGTAAAAATCACAGCCATACTTTGTATCAACATAATATGAAATATTGCAATACGGAATATTAAAATGAATGGTTATGTCTTCGCTGACATTTTGTTCCTGAATCAACGAAGCGTCGAAAACTCTATTATTATATGTGGTATAAGCCAAATATTCCATCTGATCGCCCAACTCGAACACGTCTGATATGAGAGACTTGGACGTTATCGCAATGCCAGAACTTGACTTCAGCACCAGACTGTTTGTTCCGCAACTGCCAAGGTTCACCATCTTCACCATATATTTCCCCACACTCGTTTCGGCTGCAAGAAAATATGTCTGTGGAATTGCAAGCGTTATCTCGAACAAATGCTCGCCAGCTGGCAGTTTTCCACTGTAACTAAGATATTCCTTACCGCTGGCATCAAGTATACGCATCGTAACATTGTCGCCTTCATACAAGTTGAGCTTTGCCTCAGTAACGCAATTGAAAGGATTTGGAACATTCTGCTCAAGACCCGACTGCTTCACATCAAGCATCGGAACAGCAAGAGTTTCAAGCAACACAACTGTATCTGGATAATAAATCATCTGCATCCAATCACGTGTTATGTTGCGAACCTGCAAACTGTCAATCCGCTGGTATATTTCTTCGGTCATATATCCACCACTGCCACGCCCAGTGAAACTAAGCGTCACAGTCTGCGAAAACATTAACACGCCAATCAACATGCATATGGTTAAAATAAAAAATCTCTTCATACAATATCTTTTACCTGTTAATAACTCTTTTATCTAATCCACCGCCATATCATAAAGGCAAAAACATCAAGTTCAATTGCCAACAGCCATATGTTTTGCAAAAAATGCATTTGAGTTTCAGCAAATTAAACAAAAGCAATCAAATTGTAAAAATACACAATATTATTAAAACCAACAACACTTTACAACTTTTTTTTCAACAAGGCGAACCAAACAAAAAAATATCAAAAAAAATAACAACACGAACATTTATATTCATCAAAAAATCATTATCTTTGTTGACCTAAAAATTTCGTTAATCAAAAAATAGTATCATAATATGAACAACACTCTTAATCTCGACTACATTTTCGAAGTAAGTTGGGAAGTTTGCAACAAGGTAGGTGGTATCCACACCGTAATTTCAACAAAATCATTGGCACTGTCGGAACGCTGCGGCGACCTCATTTTCATCGGCCCCGACACATACGGAACAAGCGAAAACTCCGAGTTCATCGAGGAACCAGCATTGTTCGCCGAATGGAAGCAATACGCTGCATCCACCGGTCTGCGCGTGCGTACAGGACGCTGGAACATCTGCGGAAGTCCAAAGGTTATACTCATAAGTTTCACCGACTTCATCAGCGAAAAGGACAAGATTTTCGCCGACTTCTGGGAGGACTACAAACTCGATTCTCTGTCGGGACAATGGGACTACATCGAACCTGCACTTTTCGGGTACACCGCCGGTAAGGTTATCGAAAGCTTCTGCGACTTCAACCTTTCGGCCGCCGATACAATTCTCGCACAGTTCCACGAATGGATGACCGGAACCGGTATCCTCTACCTGAAGAAGAATGCTCCGCATATCGCAACAGCTTTCACAACCCACGCAACAGCAATAGGTCGTTCGATAGCAGGAAACGGACTTCCTCTGTACAAGGACCTTGCAAGCTACAACGGCGAAAACATGGCTCGCCACTTCAACATAATCTCTAAGCACAGCCTCGAAAAAATAAGCGCAATCAACGCCGACGTTTTCACAACTGTTAGCGACATTACACAGTCAGAATGTGCGCAACTGCTCACCAAGCCTGCCGATGTGGTAACACCAAACGGTTTCGAGGACGACTTCATTCCGAAGGCAGAAGAAGCAGCCAAGATTCGCAGCAAGGCACGCCAGAAAATGATAGCCGTTGCAGAAAAGCTCACCTCATGCAAATTCAAGGAAGATCCTCTGATTATCGCAACATCGGGACGCTACGAATACACCAACAAGGGTTACAACATCTTCGTTGATGCACTCGACAGACTTAACCGCAATGCAAATGTAAACCGTGAAATTCTTGCATACATTCTCGTTCCAGGCAACAACTACGGTCCTCAGAAGAGCCTTCTTGCTGCACTCAACGGTGAAAATGCGAACATCGAGAACAAAAACCTCACTCACGGACTTCACGATGCAGAATACGACCCGATTCTTAACCAATTGAAGCGCCTCGGACTTACAAACCGTCCGGAAAACAAGGTTAAAGTTGTGTTCGTCCCCTCCTACCTCAATGGCGATGACGGCGTTTTCAACATGAAATACTACGATGTTCTCCAAGGCATCGACTTGACAGCATTCGTTTCGTATTACGAACCTTGGGGATACACTCCGCTCGAAAGTATTGCATTCGGTGTTCCAACAATAACGACTTCGTTGTCGGGATTCGGAATGTGGTCGAAGCAAAACATTGACAGGTTCGACAACTGCGTAACTGTAATCGACCGCAACGAAGACAACAACGACGAAGTTGTTGCCAACTTGGCAGACCGCATGGCTTACTTTGCAAACCTCGATGCCGAAAGCCGCAAGAAAATTTCGGAATCGGCAACAGCAGCATCGAAGAAGGCATTGTGGAAGTCTCTGGTAGAAAAATACATCGAAGCATACGCAATAGCAAAGAGCAAGATTGCAGAACGCACCGAGGCTATAAACTACAGAATGCAGCACACCAAGATAGAACGCACAATTATGCCGAAGGAAACTTCACCTATCTGGCGTCAGGCAGAAATAAAGTCCGACCTTCCAAAGAAATTCGAAGGTCTGCAGGAAATAGCAAACAACCTCTGGTGGACATGGCACTACGAAGCATCGGCTATGTTCAAGCGCATCGATGTTGACCTGTGGCGCGAAAAGAGGTACAATCCAAGATTGTTCCTCGAGGAAATTTCCATCGACCGCATGAAGGAACTCGAGAACGACAACGAATTCTGCCAGCTCTACAACCGCGTTTACGACAGCTTCAAGCAGTACATGGATGCCAGCAAGGACAAGAAGGCTCCGCAGATTGCTTATTTCAGCATGGAATACGGTCTGCACGATAACCTGAAGATTTTCTCGGGCGGTCTCGGAATCCTCGCAGGCGACTACCTGAAGGAAGCCAGCGATACCAACACCAACATGATTGGTATCGGCTTATTATATAGGTATGGCTATTTCAAGCAGACAATTACCCTCGAAGGTAAACAGCAAGCCAACTATATCGCACAGGATTTCAACAAGATCCCTGTTGTTCCAGTACTCGACGAAGAGAACAATCAGAAGCGTATCGTTGTAAGATTCCCAGGACGAAATGTTTATGTAAAGATTTGGAAGGCAAACGTTGGTCGTATTCCTCTGTACTTGCTTGATACCGATGACATTGACAACCAAGACCAAGATAAACTCATAACTTCTCGTCTGTACGGTGGAGACTGGGAATTCCGTTTCAAACAGGAAATGATTCTCGGCATCGGTGGTACTCGCGTACTCAAGGCACTCGGCTTGAAACCAGACATTTACCACTGCAACGAAGGTCACGCTGCTTTCATCGGCTTCGAACGCCTCAACGACCTCATTTCTGCTCGCAACCTCAAGTTCGACGAAGCATTGGAAATCGTAAGGGCATCGACATTGTTCACAACCCACACGCCAGTTCCAGCAGGACACGACGCATTCGAGGAAAATATGCTGCGCACCTACATGTCGCACTATCCAGACCGCCTCAAGATAACTTGGGACAAGATGATGTCGCTCGGTCGCCTCACCCCCAACGATAAGTTCTCGATGAGCTACTTGGCAGCAAACATTTCGCAGGAAGTGAACGGTGTTTCGTGGTTGCACGGAATCGTATCGCAGAATATGTTCGCACCGCTGTGGAACGGCTACTTCCCCGAAGAAAACCATGTAGGATATGTCACCAACGGCGTTCACTACCAGACTTGGACAGCAAAAACTTGGCAGAAACTCCACGAAAAAACCTTCGGTGAAGGCTTCTTGTCAGACATGTCGAATCCGAAATACTGGGAGAAAATCAACAATGTTGACGATGCCGACATTTGGGACATCCGCAAGCAACAGCGTACACGCCTTATCAATTATGTAAAGAACCGTGTTCGCGAAAACTGGATACGCAGTTACGAATCGCCGAGCAACATGGTGACCGTACTCGAAAAACTTGACGAAAAGGTACTTACAATCGGTTTTGCCCGTCGTTTTGCAACTTACAAGCGTGGCGACCTGTTGTTCCGCAACCCCGAAAGACTTGCCGCAATCCTCAACAATCCGAAGATGCCGGTACAGATACTTTTTGCAGGAAAGGCTCACCCGAACGATGGCGCAGGACAAGACCTCATCAAGAGAATCGTTGAATTCTCGAAGCGTCCCGAATTCCTCGGCAAGATTTTGTTCATCGAGGACTACGACATAGGTCTGGCAAAGAAACTCGTACAGGGCGTAGATATTTGGATGAACACTCCTACCCGTCCACTCGAAGCATCGGGAACCAGCGGAATGAAGGCCGTAATGAACGGAGCTTTGCATTTCAGCGTACTCGACGGCTGGTGGGTTGAAGGTTACCGCGAAGGCGCAGGCTGGGCATTGCCACAGGAACGCGTTTACGAAAATCAGGACTTCCAGAACGAACTCGACACGCAGACAATCTACAATATGCTCGAAAACGAAATCGTACCTATGTTCTACGATTGCAGCGAAGACGGTATTCCTCACCGCTGGGTTAAGTGCATAAAGAAGTCGATTGCCGAAATTGTGCCGATGTTCACCACCAAGCGTATGATTGACGACTACAAGGACAGATTCTACGGAAAACTTTACAAGCGTTCGCAGGAACTCGCCGAGAACGACTACGCAAAGGTATTTGAGATTGTTGACTGGAAGCAGAAAGCAGCACGCGCATGGAATTTCATCGAGGTGCTGAAGATTGACTTCCACACCACCGAGTTCGAGAATCCACAGGATGCATACGGCGAGATAACATTGAATCTCAACCGCCTGTCACCAAACGACATAGGAATCGAAGCAATTGCAGTATCTAAGAAGCAGGACGGCACTATAGTCATCGACGAAAAGATGCCGTTCAAGCTGAAGGAATGCAACGGAAAGATAGCAGTATTCCGCATCGAAGGCGCGCCGCACAAGACCGGAATCTACAACTACGCAATTCGCGCATACGCCAAGAACGACCTTCTGCCATACAAGCAGGATTCGAAACTTATAATGTGGATATAATTTAATTTAAGTTAAGTTAAACATTGGAAAGGCTGTCTGAAAAGATTTGGACAGCCTTTTTTTGTGTGTTGTGCATTACAAATACCAAATCCAAAAGTGAGAAAATCTCCTTAAAAATGATAGATTTCCTCAATATTGAAAATTAGCAAATGAATATATTTTGCTGAAAATAAGCAAATTAAACAAAACAAAGTAATCAAAAAAAAGTATTTCAATATATACACTAACAAAAAAATTCGCGCACACAAATTTCATACAATTCATTGAATACAAACAATATATACAGATTATACAAATTTAGAAAGTGAGGAAATCTCAAAAAAAACATAAGATTTCCTCAATATTGAAAAATAAAATTTATATCTTTGTGGCGTAAAATCAAGTGATTATGCTAATAGGTAGAAACGACGAAAAACAACAGTTGTTAAATTTATTGGAATCAGACCAGTCGGAATTTGTAGCAGTATATGGTCGCAGGCGCGTTGGTAAGACTTTCCTTGTCCGCGAAACATTCAACGGACATTTTGCTTTCCAACATGCGGGAATATTGGATGCAAGCCTAAAGGAACAACTAGCGGAATTCAGACACTCGCTTGCATCGGCTGGTTTCAGGAAATGCCCCGAACCAACTGACTGGCACGAAGCATTTCACTTGCTAGGCACTCTGCTGGAAAAGTCGAAAGAACAGAAAAAAGTAGTCTTTATCGACGAATTGCCATGGATGGACACGCCTAACTCAAACTTCATCCGCGCACTCGACCATTTTTGGAACGGCTGGGCATCGGCACGAAAGGACATAATAATAATCGTTTGCGGAAGTGCCACATCATGGATTATCAACAAGATAATAATGAACTACGGAGGCCTGCACAATCGTCTTACACGCCAAATATTCCTCCGTCCGTTTACACTTTACGAATGCGAACAATACTGCCAGAGCAGAAAACTGGGATTCACCCGCAGGCAAATCCTTGAAGCATATATGGCATTGGGTGGCATTCCATATTACTGGAGTTTCCTGCAGAAAAGCAAAAGTCTTGCACAGAATTTCGACCGAATGTTTTTTGCCGAAAACGGAGAGATGACAAGGGAGTTTGACGCTCTCTACGCCTCACTTTTCCGACATCCGCAACCGCATATTGCAATCATACGGGCATTGTCATCACGGAAATCGGGAATGACACGAAACGAAATCTTAAAAGAAACAAGTCTGGACGACAATTCCACATTCGGCAAAGCAATGAAAGAACTCGAACAATGCGGTTTTATCAGAAAATACACCTGTCTGGGCAAGACCAGCAAGGACGCAATGTTTCAACTGATGGACAATTTCACTCTGTTCTACTTCAAGTTCATTATGGAGGACAAAAACGGGAATGCACATTTCTGGAGCGCAAACCTCAACACATCGGTGCATAATGCTTGGGCAGGGCTTGCGTTTGAGCGCGTATGCCTGCAACATTTGTCCGAAATAAAGTCCGCTCTGGGATTTTCCGCAGTCATAAGCACAGCACATTCGTGGACTTTCAAGCCAAAACCAGACAGTATCGACCAAACTGGCATCCAAATAGACCTGCTAATAGACCGCAACGACGACATTATCAACCTCTGCGAGATGAAATATTCCACAGACACCTACACCATCGACAAGGACGAAGACCAGAAGTTGCGTCATCGCCGAGCCGTTTTTGTCCGCGAAAGCAAAACTAGGAAATCCGTGCAAACAACCATGATTACAACCTACGGGCTTACAAAAGGCGGCTACTCTGATGACATTAGCAATCAGATAACAATGGACGATTTATTTAAAGAAATTATTGAATAATTTACAAGCATATAATTTATAATCAAAATAATAATTCAAACTATTAAAATTTCGAAAGTGAGGAAATCTCCTTAAAAATGATAGATTTCCTCAGTATTGAAAAATACATTTATTTCTCAACATTCAATAATTCAAGAGAATCCAATTTATTTGCAAGAACTCGAGAGAATTTTTCTGCACCATAAATATTCAAATGTGTAGCATCCGAGAAATCATCATCATCAAGAGGCATTTTAAAGTAATCAAAGTACATGAATTTATCAGATTTAGCGACAATCCTGTCAATTTCATGTCTAGTAAATAATTCTTGTACAGAATCTGTATTTTCAAAAAAAGTATGATGCGTTGGTATCGAAACAATAAGCAAAAATAAATCTTTTTCATATGCAATTTGGGCAATTCGTTCCAAAGCATCTATATTTTTTCTAATGGTATCATTTTCAAAATTAGTGACAGTTTGCCAAAGCAATGTTTCATCAGCACCATTAATAGATTTTTTCTTAGAAGAACCAAAACCTAACTTGTCATCACTAAAATAACAGTTGCCCATAACAAACTGCTTAATTTTTTTTACTATAGAATTAGGATGAAATATTTCATAATTATCTATTGAAAAGATATTAGGTTCATACCCATAATATATATTGTAATACATATATCTATCATCAGAACCATAAGCATCAAACATATATAAAGTCTGGTAATCAATTGGTAAAAGAATATATTTCAATCTAGTTAGTTGATTAACATATTTTTCTAAAACAAATGAATCTATTGTGATTCCTTGCCCCTCTAATGCCATATTTAAAACTTTTTGGTGAAAATAAATAGGATTTATTCCATTTTGTGCATGAGAAGATCCAAATATTAAGGCCTCCACACTTTCACTATTATTCTCTAACAATTTCAATTTGTTCTTATAGCTATTAGGAATGAGGCGAACAATCATCTCAATCACAAATAATAAGATAATAAATATACATATAAATTTCGCTATTTGCTTAAAAAATTCTTTCATAATTTAGATTAGAATTGAAAGTAAATAAATATTTCGCTTTCTCCAGATGAAAAACACATGAACAATATGGCAATCATAATTATATAATAAACAACAAACCTCAACCATAAATATTTTTTTTGATGCCCCATCTCCATCGCATGTTCTTTCCCTCTTTGCAACCATTCTACCACTAACATTATCAAAACAAACCATCCTGCATAATTCACTGGATATAGGAAAAATCTATACGATGCAAGAAAAATATCTTTTCCGCAAAGCCCAGCAATATAATGACAAGCATCGGTTATTGTCTCTGCACGGAAAATAATCCAGCCTACCACTACCAACAAAAATGTTAGCAAAATCATACATATTTCCTTCACACTTGGTAACAACTTGCCTTCGGCAACGACATTGGTGTATTTGCGATTCTTGCCCAAAAGTATCAACGGCAAAAACAATAGCGCATGGTATGCTCCCCACGCAATGAAAGTCCAGTTTGCACCATGCCAGAAACCGCTCAACAGAAAGATTACAAAGGTGTTGCGTATAACTTTTGCCTTTGTTGTACGACTGCCACCAAGAGGTATGTAAACATAATCGCGGAACCAAGTGTTGAGCGATATGTGCCACCTGCGCCAAAATTCGGCAATGTCGCGACTGAAATACGGAACATTGAAGTTTCGCATCAGCCTTATTCCGAATAACTTAGCAGTACCAATGGCAATGTCACTATAACCAGAAAAATCGCCATAAATCTGGAATGTAAAGAAAAGCGCACCTACTAATAACATGCTTGCTGGCATATTGGCATAGTCTGCAAAAATTTCGTTGGCTACCACAGCGCAATTATCGGCAACAACAATCTTCTTGAACAAGCCCCACAATATCTGTCGGCATCCATCAACTGCGGTATTGTAGTCAAATTCGCGCCTTTTAAGAAACTGCGGAAGAAGATTCGTTGCCCTCTCGATTGGTCCTGCCACAAGTTGCGGAAAGAACGATATGTAGGCGAAAAACGCTATCACATCACGAGTTGGCTCAATCTTACAACGATAAACATCAATGCTGTAACTCAACGCCTGAAAGGTATAGAATGAAATGCCAACAGGGAGTATCACATTGAGCAATACGCCGTCGGCGGACAAATGGAAAAGTTTTGCAAATTCGGTTACAAAGAAGTCGTAGTACTTGAAAGTTGCTAAAATTGCGAGGTTAAGCACAATGTTGGCAGCAGCAATCAGTTTTCTCCTTTTTACAACTATTTGATTGTCAGTGGATTGCCCCCCCCCATTAAGTTACTTACTATCAACTCTTTGCATCAGTATGCCACTGAGCCAAGAGCAGAGAGAGGTTATGGCAATGAGGATTAGGAAACGCCAATCCCACCATCCATAGAAAACATAACTTGCCACAACCACGAAGGCGTTCTGTAAGTGCAACTGCCATTTCGATTTGCTTATAAACCTATCGAACACAAACCAGTACAGCAGAAACACCACTGGCAGAAAAAGCATAAACTCTATGGAATTGAATAACATGTTGTTGTCATTAAAAACGCAACAAAAGTAATGCAAAAATCACAAAGCGACAACTTTAAATTCCCAATCAATTTGAAAATCCATAATCGTCCATCGCCAAATCAAAAATCCAAAATCTAAAATCGTCATTCGTAAATCGTAAATTTATATTACTTTTGTCCCAAACTTAACATACCTATTAAATGAGAACATTTGACGACGAGGCACGCGGACCAAGAAACAACCGCGACCGCAGAAACAACGATAAACCGCAGAAATTCAGTCGCAGGGACAATGATGGTGGCAGAGACGGAAGGCATAGCGACAGAAAATTCGGTCGCGACGACGACTACAAGCCACGCACTCCTAAATTCAACCGCGAGAGGAAACCGCGTTCCTTCGACGAGGACATGCGCAACCCCGACAACGATAACTTCTACGGCAAGAAGAAAGACAAAGCATCTAAATACTACGATGCTCCCGAATACCAAAAGAAGCATCACGACGGACATCATGGCGGTAAGCCAAGTGGCAAGCCAGAGAGATTCAGAACCAAGAACTACAAGGATTACGACAATTTTGACGAGTTCGACGACAACAACTATCAGGAAAGACGCATACGCAGGTCTGAGAAACCAAAGCAGACAAAGAAAGAAAACGAGGAAACCCGCCTTAACAAGTACATCGCAAACGCAGGCATTTGTTCGCGCCGCGAAGCCGACACCTACATTCAGGCTGGCGTTGTTACCATAAACGGCGAAGTCGTTACCGAACTTGGCACCAAGGTCAAACCCGGCGACGAAGTGCGTTTCGGCGGAGAACTGATAAATCCAGAAAAACTTGTCTATATCCTTCTCAACAAGCCGAAAAACTGTGTAACCACTCTCGATGACCCTGAGGAACGCCAGACAGTAATGGATTTGGTGAAGGATGCCTGCCCCGAAAGGATTTACCCCGTTGGTCGTCTCGACCGTAACACAACTGGACTTCTCCTTCTTACCAACGACGGCGACTTAACTAAAAAACTCACCCACCCGTCATACGAGAAGAAGAAAATCTATCAGGTTGAAACCGACAAGAACATCAGCAAGGCCGACCTTCAGGCACTTGCCGACGGTTTTGAACTTGAGGACGGATTTATTGCCGCAGATGCAGTAAGTTATGTCGGCGACAGCAAGAATATCATCGGCATCGAAATACACTCTGGTCGCAACAGGATTGTACGCCGTATGCTCGAACATCTTGGCTACGAAGTAAAACGCCTCGACCGTGTTTACTTCGCTGGACTTACCAAGCTCAACCTTCCTCGTGGCAAATGGAGATTCCTGACCGAAAAGGAAATAACAATACTGAAAACGGGAATGTACGAATAAAAACAAAAAACAGAGGCGATGGCGATTGTCTCTGTTTTTCTTTGTAAACACAGTAATTTTATACCCGAAAAGGTATATTTACCAAGTCAACAAACAATTTTATACCCGAAAGGGGTTATTATTCAAAAATTAAATATATCTTTGCACCCGATAAGGTATAAAACATGAATAGTACGACATTGGCATTAAAGGTAAAGCAATTGCGCAAGGCAAACAAACTTACACAGGAAGACCTTGCGATGAAATCGGGCGTAGGACTGCGATTTGTCCGCGATTTGGAACAAGGCAAACCTACACTCAGGCTCGACAAAGTTAATCAGCTTCTCGGACTTTTCAACTACGAGATGCAACCTGTACGCATAAACAATGACGACAAATGAAAAGGGCGAATATATATTTCAAGGAAAAACTTGCTGGAATTCTTACAGAAACAGATTCCGGATACGAGTTCAAATATTTAAACAAATACCTCGAATCTGAAAATCCACAGCCGATAAGCAGGACTCTTCCGCTTTCGGACAAGGAATATTACAGCAATATACTTTTCCCATTTTTCGATGGACTTATACCAGAAGGATGGTTGCTCGATGTTGCCATAAGAAACACCAACATTAGTATTTTAGACAGAATGTCGCTGCTTCTTCTTTGCTGCAAGGATTGTATAGGAGCAGTAAGTGTAGAACAAATAACCGAAAATGAGCATGAATAGGTGTCTATATTGCTACAAAGAGCTAAACGAAGGAGAAGTTGACTTTCACAAGCATTGCCTTAAAAAGTTTTTCGGAGAACGACAAAATCCCTCATTTCAGTACACCCGTGCCGAAATGGACGAACTTGCAAAGGAAATCATAGTTTCGCAGACAACAATTACCGGTGTTCAACCCAAACTTTCACTGCATCTGCAAGAGCATGAAGGCTCGAAACGTCTAACTATTGTTGGATTGGAAGGAAACTTTATTTTCAAGCCACAAACCGACTACTACAAAAATCTGCCAGAAATAGAAGATGTAACAATGCATCTTGCCGAAATTGCTAGAATTCAAGTTGTTCCTCATTCGCTTATAAGACTTGCCGATGGAGAATTGGGATACATATCCAAAAGAATTGACCGTATGCCCAACTACACAAAACTTGCAATGGAAGACATGTGCCAGCTCACGGACCGACCTACAGAACATAAGTACCGCAGTTCTTACGAACAGATTGCAAAAGCTATTGTAAAATATTCAACATCACCTGCCCTTGACCTCGTAAACTTCTACGACATAGTTATTTTTTCATGGATAACAGGAAATGCCGATATGCACCTGAAGAATTTTTCATTGTACTCAACCGACGACAAAGAATTTCGGTTAACTCCCGCATACGACCTTATTAACACTGCAATAGTCAACCCATCAGACAAGGAAGAACTTGCGCTTACACTAAACGGCAAAAAAAGCAAAATTGAGAAAGTCGATTTCGTTGAAGCTGCAGCACGAAGCAATATTCAAAAAAAGGTAATCGACAGATTATTCAGCAAATATATTGACTTATTGCCCAAAATGACACTATTCATTGAAAACTCATTCCTCGAAGACTATCAAAAAACTGAATACATCAATTTGATTAAAAGTAGATTGAAAAACATTGCTAGCAAATAAATCACATTTTCACTACCTTTGCAAAAAATATAATGATTGCGACAAATAGAAATATTAAACAATTGGAAAGCATACAAAATGGCTTAAAGCACCTGCTTTCTCTGCTAACTATCATTCTATTTGCAATCACGTCTTTTGCCCAGTCCAAGTTCGCAGGTCGCATTTCGGATTCAAAGAGCAAAGAACCGCTTGCTTTCGTCAACATAATATACAACTCGAAGAATCAAGGCACATCCACCGACCTTGACGGATACTTCAAGATTGACGATTACTCAAAAATAGAATTCCTGCGCATTTCATATCTCGGATACACAACCAAGATTATAAGCAAAGAAGAACTTGACAACAAACATTACATTGAACTAACGCTAGATGAAGATGTTACAAGTCTTGCCGAAGTCACCGTGCTACCTGGCGAAAATCCTGCCCACAGAATTATAAACCTTGCCATCGAGAACGCTAACAAGAACAATCCTGAAAAAATGCGTTCGTTCTCGTATGTCTCGTACAACAAAATGTACTTTACCGCCGATGTAAAGCCATCAGACGACTCGATAATAATAACACCCGACAAAGACACTATACAAACGCTCAGTAAAATTCTTTCACAACAGCATCTTCTTCTCATCGAATCGGTTACGGAACGAATTTTCAGATACCCCGACAACAACAAGGAAAACGTTATCGCTCATCGCATGTCGGGAATGAAAAATCCAGCATTCACACTGCTTGCAACGCAATTCCAGTCAATGTCGTTCTACAGTGACCACATTTCACTGCTGGACAAGCGTTTTCTAAGCCCAATCAGCAAAGGAAGCACATCAAAATATTTCTTCCAAATCGAAGACACGATGTACAACTCGTCCATGGACACGGTATTTGTAATTTCGTTCATTCCGCTGAAAAACAAGGTTTTTGATGGACTGAAAGGCGTAATGAACATCAACACAAACGGCTATGCCATCGAAACAATAACAGCCGAACCATACGAGCCATCGGAAGTTTTCACTGTATCAATACAACAGAAATACGAACTGATAGACAGCATTCAGTGGTTTCCAGTGCAGTTGAATACCAACCTTATTTTCAACATACTGCAAGTTCCCGACGGCACAAAGCCTGCTGAAGGAGAAAGACAGAATTACACGCCAATGGTCGGCATCGGCAAAAGCTACATTTCAGACATAAGCCTCAATCCCGACATAAAACGGCGCGAATTTATAAATCAAGGCGTACTTGTAGAAGACAAAGCCGCCAAGCAGAACGACGATTTTTGGAACCAGTACCGCAAGGATTCTCTTACAAGCAAAGACCTTGAAACTTACCGCGTTATCGACAGTCTCGGCAAAGAAATAAACCTCGACAAAAAAATAGAAGTGCTCGAAATCCTTGCTGCAGGCTACATTCCTTGGAAATTCATCAACTTCGACCTCGGCTCGATAATCTGGTTCAACGAATATGAAAAAGTCCGCCTCGGTCTTGGCATCGAAACCAACGAAAGACTGACCAAATGGGTGACTTTGGGCGGTTACGGCGCATACGGATTCGGCGACAAGGCATGGAAATACGGAGCAAAAGTGCAATTTAACCTCTGGCCAGAGCACGACTTGAAACTAGGCGTCACATACAAGCGAGACCTTGACTTCAGCGATGGAATGTCGTTCAACAAGAGGACGACAAAACTCTCATCGCAGTCGGTTTACGAATGGTTCCTCAGCGAGATGGACTCCATTTCTGAACACAAAGCTTATGTTGAATTTAAAGCATTACGCTATCTTTCGGCACGACTGCAATTCCGCCACTACACAAAAGACATCATCAACACCGACAGATACAACTTCCTCGGCACAATCGACAAGCATTACACGGCAGCCGAAGCAGGCATTTACCTCCGCTACGCCCACAAGGAAAAATTCTTCCAGACACCACGCGGAACAAAAGTCAGTTTGGGAACAAAATACCCAATACTGTACTTCAACTTTATAAAGTCAGTACCAGTAACACCTAATGCGAACGACTACTACAAAATCGAAGCACAGATTTACAAGCACTTCGTTATCAAGCGCGTCGGCGACACATATTTGATACTCACAGGCGGAATGATTGGCGGAAATCCACGCTACAGCGAACTTTACTATGCATCGGGCACGAACTCGTGGCTCAACATCGACCACACTTTCAACACCATGCGCCCCAACGAGTTCATCTCCGACAAGTTCTGCACTTTCCATTTCATGCACGACTTCGGCAACATCATCTACAAGAAAAAATATTCGAAGCCAAGCATAGCCATAACCACAAGCCTCGGCTGGGGCGACTGCAAGTTGACACAAGATGTTGACGGAACCGATTATGCAAAAAAGATGAACAAGGGCTACTACGAATCAGGCATTCAACTCAACAACCTGCTTTGCCTATCAATTGAAGGTTTCGGTATCGGTGTTTACTACAGGTATGGTCCTTATCATCTGGACAAGGAAATTGAGAATTGGGCGTTTAAATTGACATGGACAATAACGCTATAGAAAATTTCAAACAAAAATATTTTTCCCACACATACAACAAAACCACTATTTCTGTTGTCATATATATGTTTTTTAATATATTTGCGAAATAAAACTTTATTACAATGAAACTACTGCATACAATATCAGCATCAATGAAATGCATTTTTGCAACAATATTGCTATTGGCATACAGCATACTCGGTTTCTCGCAGGCGGAAATAACAGTCAAATTCTCGGGTCAACTAAATGGCACAACCTACCAGCGACTCGACAGCGTAAAAGTCATCGACATAAGCAAAGGTTGGACAGAAACCGTACACTACCCCGATACAATCGCCATACTCAGACAAACCAACAACCTTGAAACCATATCATTCGACACAGACGCACTATATCAAAACGCCCCAAACCCATTCGATTGTACCACAACCGCCGAACTTGCCATATCAAGCCAATCCAATGTAAATATGCAACTTATTGATGTTAACGGCAGGACTCTGACAACCTTCAACGGTCCGCTAAATGCTGGAATACACAAATTTGAAATTTCTGCAGAAAAACCGCAGACATACCTGCTAAATGCAAAAGTCGGGGCAAAATCATATTCAATAAGAATGATAAATGTTGGAAATGGCTGTGGCAATACCATTAAATACATCGGTTATTCCGAAAATATAACAGCAAAACTTGAATGCGAAAACCAATTCACACTCGGTGACAATATGTGCTACACTGGATACACATTCATAGACGGAAATGTTACAACAAGTGCCTCTATCATTCAGCAACAGAGTACCGACCAAAACCTAACATTGAATTTCAGTTCACAATCGACAACACAACTAGCAGTAATTACATATCTCGCTTCATCAGTTGGTCCTACGACTGCAACAATGAGAGGATACCTGCTGAATGGTGAACAAAACACAACTATGGGATTCCTATACAGCACAGAGGAAGACTACCTGCAATACAATGTAATAGCTACACAAACTTATAATCAAGAATTTTCATTTCGACTTACTGATTTGTCTCCAAATACAACCTATTATTACAAGGCTTATGCGACAAACATGACAGGATCAGCGTATGGCGAAATATTGAGTTTCACAACGACATCTGCAGATTCACCATCTTCTCAGCCCGAAGTAATTACCTGTCCTGCAACATCTGTAGGACCAACTAGCGCAACAATAAACGGACAATTGCTAAGCGGAGGACAAGCTACATTAGGATTTATGTACGGTACATCTCCATACAACTACAATTTGCAACACAATGTAATAGCCACACAAACATCCAATTATGATTTTTCGTATCAACTTACTGATTTGTCGCCAAATACCACATACTACTTCAAAGCTTATGCAACAAACTCCATAGGAACCGACGACGGTGAAATATTAAGTTTCACAACTACACCAACATCATCAGAATACGACATAGAAATAAATTTCTCCGGACTTGCCAACAATAATTTCAACACATACGCCAACTATTTCATACCACTCGACAGCATAAGAATAGAAAACCAGACCAGAAACTGGACAAGAACACTATATTATCCAGACACAACTCTATATGTAAACTTTTCATCAGGCAGACTTATAATCGGTGGCGACATAACATCATCAGACATAATAAATTGCACTGGATACACTACTTACAGAAATGTATCATACACAAGCGATTTGCAAACAATAACACCATCAGCAAACATAAATGTAAGCTTGCGGTTCCATATCCCCTACTGCGATGACAAGACCGTCGTAATCCAATTGCAAGATTGCGAACCTATTACATACAATGGCACAACATACAATCAAAGTGGCATGTACACCATAGGTCAATACCTTACTTATAAAGGTTGCGACAGCACAGTCATTTTGGATGTAAGAATAAGGCAACATCTTTTTAATGAAATTACAGTTTACACATGCGAAGAAACATATGAATACAACGGGCATACATATACGGAAAGTGGAATTTACCAGCATTCATTTGTAACAGCTCACGGATGCGACAGTTTGGTTTCCCTCGTGCTGACACTTGGCAATGGATTCAGGGACGAACGCGATGGAAATGTATATTGCACAATAACCTATGGCGACCAAGTATGGATGAAGGAAAACCTCAGATACCTGCCACAAGTCCAACCACCCACCAACACATCTGCTGAAGGGATTCGGTACTATGTATATGGATACAATGGAACCGATGTTAACGAAGCAATGGCGACCGAAAACTACCAAAAATATGGAGCATTGTACAACTATAATGCAGCCATGACTGCCTGTCCCGCTGGATGGCACCTTCCTAGCGATACGGAATGGACTCTGCTCGAAATATATCTTGAAAACAATGGATATAATTTCAATGAATATGTTGACAACGACAACGACCGTGACACACACAACGTCATTGCCAAATCCATGGCGGCAACCAGTGGCTGGACAACTTCTGACGTTACAAATGCTGTAGGATGGCTACAAGCTAAAAACAACTCAAGTGGATTCAACGGCAAACCTGGAGGAGAAAAGTACATACAAGGATTCCAAAATATCAACGAAACCGCAATATGGTGGACATCAACTCCTAATACAGGCGACAACTGCTGGGACAGATACCTATTTTTCAGCAGAGACTTCTGTAACAGGACAAACAATCACAGAAGCATTGGGATGTCAGTCCGCTGTGTACAAGATTAAAATTCTATCAAACAACTAATATTCCGACTCTACTTTATCTGTAATTTCCTGAATGTCTTCATCCGAAATGCAATCACAATCATTAGAAATATCCTCCAACCTTTTTTCCTGTTCCTCTGTAAATACAGTTTCTTCCGAATAATCGCCAGCCTTCACTCTTTTTATTGTCTCATCCAATGCATCTCTCAAAATAATTTCGTAGGCAGACAATGCAGCCTCCTTGTCACCAGACTTGCACGCTTTCTCCATAGCATCGATGGCTTCGTCAACTGTTACTGTTATATCTTCCGTCAACAACTCAAAATCTTCCAAAACCTTGTTATTTTCTGATTTTGATTCAGACTTGCACGCCTCAATTGATATAACTAAAAACAAAGCACACAACAAAATAACACACGTACTACTTTTCTTCATATTACATACTTTAAATCGAATATTGCAAAGTTAATAAATTCAAATTAATGACAATAAAAAATATCAAAAAAAATTATTTACTCTGATTTTCCATCTTGCAATTAAACATTAACTTTGCGTACTCAAAAAAACAGAAGAATATGCAAATCATTGACGGAAACAAAATTGCAAAGGAAATAAAGGCTGAAATTGCCGAATCGACAAAGAAACTCATAGAAAAGACTGGCAAAACGCCAAAACTGACTGCCATTTTAGTTGGACATGATGGTGGTAGTGAATCGTATGTAAGCTTCAAAATGAAGGACTGCCAGGAAGTTGGATTCATCTCCGACCTCATCCGCTTCGAAGACGATGTTACCGAAAAGGAACTCCTCGACACCATCGAAAAGTTGAACAACGACAAGAGCGTTACCGGTTTTATAGTACAACTTCCGTTGCCTAAGCACATCAACGAGCAGAAAGTTATCGAAGCCATTAATCCCGAAAAAGATGTTGACGGCTTCCATCCGACAAATGTCGGCAAGATGACCATCGGTTTACCATCGTTCGTATCTGCAACACCTATGGGAATCACCTTGTTGCTCAAGCGTTCGGGCATCGAAACCAGCGGAAAAAATTGCGTAGTAATTGGTCGTAGCAACATCGTTGGTCGTCCGCTTAGCATACTCATGTCGCAGAAGGACATGAACTGCACGGTGACCGTATGCCACAGCGCAACAAAGAACATGAAGGAAATCTGCGCAAACGCCGACATTTTGATTTCGGCAATGGGCAAACCAAACTTCGTAACCGCCGACATGGTGAAGGAAGGCGCTGTTGTTATTGATGTCGGCACCACCCGTATGCCATCCACCGAAACAAAGAGCGGATTCAAACTTACAGGCGATGTCGATTTCAAGAATGTTGCCGACAAGTGCTCGTACATAACACCAGTTCCCGGTGGCGTTGGTCCAATGACACGACTTTCTCTGCTACTCAACACGCTCAAGGCAGCAGAACAGACATTCTAACATACCCATTGCCAAACCATAAGCAAGCATGGAAGAAGAACTGCACCTTCTCAACGACCTAGCGCTGATACTAATATCGGCAGGCGTAATGACATTGATATTCAAGAAATTGAAGCAACCGCTCGTTCTTGGATACATTGTTGCCGGCTTCCTTGTTGGTCCGCATTTCGACTTCTTCCCCACCGTAATCGAAGAAGCAAGCGTTGCAGAATGGTCTGAAATCGGTATCATCTTCCTGCTTTTCGCTTTGGGATTGGAATTTAGTTTCAAAAAACTATTTTCAGTCGGAAGTACGGCATTCATAACGGCAGGCTGTGAAATTCTGCTAACTTTCAGCATTGGTGCGCTTGCCGGTTACCTCATGGGCTGGACGATGATAGAAAGCATTTTCCTCGGCGGTATGCTGTCAATGTCATCTACCACAATAGTAATCAAGGCATTCGATGACCTGAAACTAAAAGGAGAAAAGTTTGCCGACATATCTCTGGTCGTGCTGATAATCCAAGATCTTGTTGCAATTCTTATGCTCGTCTTACTGCCGACAATTGCTACAGGCAAGAATTTCGAAGGTACTGAAATGATTTTCAGCATATTGAAGATGGTTTTCTTCCTTGTGCTGTGGTTCCTTATCGGCATCTATGTCTTCCCAACTTTCTTCAAACGCTCCAAAAAGCTGATGAATGATGAAACTTTGCTAATCATTTCTGTAGGACTTTGCTTCGGCATGGTTACATTGGCGACATTCACGGGATTCTCGTCAGCATTCGGAGCATTTATCATGGGTTCTATCCTCGGAGAAACCGTCGAAGGCGAACATATTGAGCATAATCTTAAGAGCATCAAGGATTTGTTTGGAGCAATATTTTTTGTTTCTGTTGGTATGATGGTTGACCCGAAAATTTTGGCAGAATACTGGTTACCGATTCTAATTCTCTCATTAATAACCATTTTCGGCAAGACTTTAGTATCGGCATTTGGCGTAATGATAGCAGGTAAAAACATCAAAACCGCATTGCAGACAGGTTTCAGCCTTGCACAAGTTGGCGAATTTGCCTTCATTATTGCAGGACTTGGCAACTCGCTCGGAGTGATGGATTCGTATATCTACCCTGTCATAGTAGCAGTTTCGGTAATAACAACATTCACAACGCCTTACGGAATTCGCCTTGCCTCTCCTATTGCCAATGTAATAGAAAAACG
Source organism: Bacteroidales bacterium (assembly GCA_017551515.1). Classification (GTDB taxonomy): domain Bacteria; phylum Bacteroidota; class Bacteroidia; order Bacteroidales; family ML635J-15; genus Bact-19. The sequence goes on from JAFZLK010000011.1 coordinate 81,225, forward strand.
GCTACCACAGAAAATTAAGGACAAACTGGACAGATATGCACAGCGCCAGAACTCTGTAAACCTCGAAAGCGACTGGAAAAAACTCATCAAATACTATGCTGTCCGAATCATCATTTACGGCATAATCCTCACTGCAATATTTCTTGCAGCCGTTAAATGGCTCTATCCGTTCATGAACGACAAGCTCAGCGACCTACACCCTATCCTCATAGGAATCATCAACTTCCTTATCACCGTGCTTGTCATGGCACCATTCCTGCGCGGACTTATGGTACAGAAAAAAGATATTCGTCCAACCGTGCTTAAACTATGGAACGACAGCCGTTTCAATCGTGGCGGAATCGTGGCATTCACGCTGTTGCGCTATTTCATCGCAACCGGATTCATTACACTTGCACTATTCAAGACATTCAACTGGAACGCATGGGTGATAATCCTCATCGCCATTGGTCTTGTAATAATATTGGTACTTTCATCACGCACTCTAAAACGATTCTCACGAATTGAGCAGCAGTTTATTACAAACCTCAACTCGAAAGCCAACGAAGAAAATGAAAACAAACCTATCCGCAAGGGCTTCAACGAAAATTTCAAGGAACACGACATCGAACTTACGCCATACATAGTTCCGACCACATCAGAACTTGTTGGCTTCAAAATCAAGGAACTCAATCTGCGCCAGCGTTTTGGAATAAACATTGTGAAAATCGACCGTGGCAAACGGCACATTAACCTGCCATCGGGCGACGAACGCATTTTCCCAGGCGACAGAATCCTGACAATCGGTACCGAAAAGCAGAAAAGCAAATTCACCGAGTTTATGAAACAACAAGAAATTCTTGATGCTCAATTGATTGAACGACAAGAAGATGACGACAATTCAAATGTTTCGCTCGAATCGTTTGTAATTGAAGAAAAGTCGCCTCTGAACAACAAAAGTTTAAAGGATTGTGGCGCAAGGGATTTGGGGTGCATGATTGTCGGCATCGACCGAGGAATGGAATCTATTATGAATCCCGACCCATCGTTTGTGTTTGAAACTGACGATGTTGTATGGGTTGTAGGCAACAAGAGCGACATACAGAAGCTGTGCTACCATGAATAGGGAAACTTTGTCATCAATTCTGAAACTGTTTGCAATCTCGGCAAACAAATGCAACAGCGAAGATTCCAATGATATAGTTCTGAAATTCAAGACTTTCCTCAGCAAAACAATCGAAGACAGATACATCAGCGAATACACAGCCGAATTTGAAAAAGCGCTCGAAGAATACGCATCATTTTCCAACAAACGACTGTCTCTCAATTCGGTACGACTTATAAAGATTTGCAACGAAACTAGTCGAAACCTTTCGCAAGACGACCGCATACAAGTGCTTTTCTACCTTGAGAAACTACTTTTCCCCGCCAACGACCAGTCGGAAGAATTTATGCGCCTCGTTGCCGACATTTACGAGATAAATGAAAAAACTCTTGACCTAATCGAGAACTTACATTATGGGAACTCAACCGGCAGTCATCCAATCGTATGCAACGAAAAAAGCGTTGGAGAATTTGTCATTCTATCCGAAAATTTAGTTGCAATAAAGTCGTTCGGCGAAATCTCAGTCAACAATCAGCAAATCGGCAATGAAGAAACCGAACTTATTGGTATAAACTCTGTTGTAAGCACTGCCGACCATAGAAAATACTACCTAAAAGACCTGATTTCGCTTGCAGAAACAAGCAATAATGACGACAAATTCAGCCTGATTTTCAACGACATCTGCATAAAACGAAAAGGAAAAACTTTCCTTCATCCCCTATCTTGCGAAATGCACAGCGGAGAACTCGTAGGCGTAATGGGACGAAGCGGCTCGGGAAAAACCACTCTGCTAAAAGCGATTGCAGGTGCTGAAAAATCATATTCGGGGCAAATATTCAAACGTTCGGGGAATGAAGATTCGCAATTTTCGCGTTCGTATCTGCCACAAGCGAATGCTTTGATTCCGCTTTTCACCGTCAAGGAACACTTGGAACAACGACTTGATTTTCTGCAAGAATGCGACAATCGCGATGATAGAATAAAGCAAGCATTGGAAAGTGTTGAACTTGAGGAATTTGCAAATAATATTGTTGCAAAATCGGATGGTACAGTTTGGCAAATTTCTGGCGGACAGCAAAAGCGCCTAGGCATAGCAATGGAAATGTTAGCCAATCCCGATGTTTTTATTCTAGATGAGCCGACAAGCGGACTTTCATCAACCGATTCGCATAAAATTGTCGCCTTGCTACGCAAAATAGCATCCGAGGGAAAAGTCGTGATTGCTTCAATCCACCAACCCGACTACGAAACCTTCATGATGTTCGACAAGATTCTCATCATCGATGATGACGGATATCCCGTATTTTACGGAACTCCAGCCGAATCGGCAGAATATTTCCGCCGTCTTTCAGGCAAAATTGACAAGGAATCGCTAATCGAAACACATTTCAATCCGGGTGTAATCCTAAACATGATAACGGAAACCGTTCACAATACGGAAAATCCTACGCCACAACGGATTACCTCGCCCGAAGAATGGTACGCCAAGTTTGCCGAAACCAACAAAAGCATACCATCGCCAAGCATAAAAGAAGCAAAACACAGGAAATTGAATCCGCTGAAATCCTTTGCTTCGCAACTGAAATTTTCGTTCCGTTGCGACTTACACAACAAGTTGCGCACCGCCATGCTCTTCGCAATTCCGCCAGCAATGACTGTCGCCATGTCGCTGATTACAAGGTTTTCGCATTCGGATGACTACGCATATTTCTCCAATCCCAACATCCCTGCATGGTTAATGATGATGCTCATAACAGCATTTTTCATCGGATTGGTACTATCCGCACACGAGTTCATTTTCCTGCGACAGTTCCACCGCAACGAGCATGTCATTGCCGACAAAAGCACCTCGCTCTCATTGGCAAAAATCACAAAATACATTGTCCACTCGGGCATAATTTCCGTCTTGATGACTCTGCCAGCAACCGCCATTGAAGGTTGTATCTTCCTGTTTCCAAGCATGTTCGCAACCATCTGGCTACTTACGTTCTGCGGATGCCTAACATCAATGATATTGTCGTTATTCTTCCGAAGTATTTCAACCGTTTATCTGCTGATACCTATAATAGTAATTCCGCAGATGATTTTCTCGGGCGGACTTGTACAATACGACAATTTCAACAAGAATTTTGTGAAGGACAACGGCATTCCGCTTTTTGCCGACATTATGCCAATCCGCTGGGCAGACGAAGCCTGCATGACCGAAGCATACCTCGTAAATCCCATAGAGCAGGAAATTTTTGATGCAAAAGTATCGCTTTACGAAGTGGCAGAGAAACTTGAAGCAACATCCGACACCGCAGAAGAAGCAGAATTACGCAAGCAGAAAAACGAAGTACAGACAGAAATAGACCGCAGACTTGAGCGCATACAAAACCCCGACAGCGTTTACAAGCAATTCGGCAACATGTACATATCGAAGATTGTAACGACATCCAAGTCCAGCATTCCCCCTATTTATTCCACACAACAAAGCGGGAAAACTATATTTCTCTGTGGACACAAAACCTTTGCGGGCATAACTTTGCGCACTTTTCTCTACAATATCATTGTACTTTTGCTGATGAATTTAGTGCTATGCATAGCAACAATTGGACTGACAAAGTTCACAAAACGACAATAAAAATTTCTATAAACCAATAATAATCAACCCACTAACTATTTTCAATGAAATAAACTTATTTCAAATAAAACTATTTCAAATAAAGTTATTATATTTGCAAAAAAGACATTTTTTCATCGACAGAGGTAAAGAAATACAACCTTGGCACATCGGCGAACATTAAAAATCTGCGCAATGCATTGGTGTCCAGGGATATAGTTGACTTGATACCTGGCAAGAAAATGGAAATCCAAGACCCGATGTTCGTGCATTGGCTAAAGGGATTGCAGAGACCGATATAACCTTCTCAACAAATTACACTCAGAGACGAAAAATATACTGATTTAATAATTTATTTCGTATAAAACCCCTCCACAGACTGGAACGCACCATACAGCGAACTCTGATTGTTGAGTTTCTTCACCGATTCGGTCATCTTGGAGACAAACGCCTCAAGTTTCACCATATACTCCTGCTCGCCGATAGTTCCGCTTGCAACCATCGATAGACCTTTCTCCCAACTTGCTGTTAGTTCCGCATTCAGCATTTGTCGGATAGACGCATTTATGACCTCGTAAACGATTTCGCCAAGTTTTGTCGGTGTAATTATCTGCGTTTTTTTGTTCAGGCTCAAGTATTCGATTTTCACCAACTTGCTCAGTATTTCGGCTCGCGTAGCACTTGTGCCGATTCCACTACCCTTTATCTGTGCACGAAGTTCCTCATCCTCAATCAACTGACCCGCATTTTCCATCGCAAGAATAAGCGAACCCGAATTATAACGTTTGGGCGGAGTCGTCTCCCCTTCCTTTATCTCGTAACCCGCGACAGGCAAAGCCGAGCCTTTGCGCAACTTGCTCACAAACTCGAAACTTCCCGAATCCACCACCTCGTCCTTGTCCTGCGACTGCTTGTCGTCGTCAGTCTTGGGCAATCCTGCAACTGCAAGGTAACCAGCATCTTCCAGAACCTTGAAATTTGCAAACAAATGCTCGGTGCCAATCAGCATATCAATCGACACTTTCCTGTATTCGGCTGGAGGATAGAAAATTGCCAAAAATCTACGTGCTATCCTGTCGTAAACTTTTTGCGACAAATCGGAACACGAAGCAAGATTGGAAACGCCATGCCCTGTTGGAATTATCGCATAATGGTCGGTAATCTGCTTATCGTCAACATAACGGCTCTTGCCTATTTTTGCATATAGGCCGAACCCTTTTATCTGCTTTGTAAATTCCAGATACTCAGACTGCATTGCCAATCCGTGCAGATTTTTCGTTATCTCCTTTGCCACCGCCGACGAAAGCACACGGGCATCGGTACGCGGATATGTCACCAACTTCTTCTCGTAAAGCTCCTGCACAATATTCAAAGTTTCGTCGGGACTGATTTTGAATAACTTGGAGCATTCGTTCTGCAATTCGGCAAGGTTGAACAGCAAAGGCGGATTCTTCTTTTCCTTCTTCTTCTCTATTTCAGCAATTTGCGCAGTTTCACCTTCTGTCTGCATCATGCTCATACAAGCCTCGGCATCCTCTTTTTTGCGGAAGCCGTTTTCCTTGTACAATAACGGTGAGTTAAAGTATTTTGAGCCTTCCACAGCACGCCATTCTCCCTGAAAAGTACCACTTTCCTGCTGACCGAAAGTCCCGAGAATTCTATAGAATGGTGTTTTTACAAACGAGCGGATTTCTCGTTCTCGCCTGACTATCATGCCTAGAACGCAAGTCATTACACGCCCAACGGCGACAACACAGTTTTTTTCAAGTTTCAGGAAGTTTTTCACATGATAGCCGTACTTCAACGTAAGTATTCGGCTGAAGTTTATTCCCATAAGGTAGTCTTCCTTGGCGCGCAGATATGCCGAATCGGAAAGTGCATCGTAGGCAGAAAGCGGTTTTGCCTCGCGGATTCCACGCAAAATCTCCTCCTCGGTCTGCGAATCAATCCACACACGTCGACGCTGCTTGTCGGCAGGCACTTCGGCCATGCGGTCGACAAGGCGGTAAATGTATTCTCCCTCGCGTCCCGAGTCGGTGCAGACATAAATGCAATCGACATCGGCACGAGTCAAAAGAGACTTCACAATATCGAACTGCTTTTTTACATTATCTATCACATTGTACAGATATTTCTTTGGCAGGAAAGGCAAAGTCTCGATACGCCACTGCTTCATGACCGGATCGTATGCCTCAGGATAACTCATCGACACTAAGTGACCAACGCACCATGTCACAATGCAGGTATTGCCCTCGAGATAACCGTCGTTTCGCGACATAGACTCCTTGAGAGCCTTCGCAAACTCACGTGCGACGCTCGGTTTTTCGGCTATAAATAGGTTTTTACCCATATACCATTATATGGTAACAGATAGAATCGACACGATTACCATTATGCGCCTATCACGCGTTTCAAATTGCCGATTTGGGTGTTCCAAAGTTCAACAGCCTCGTCTTCCTCGTCGTCGATGACAAAATCGGTGACAATTAGAGCAACATCATTTGTTAGTTCGTGTTCTTCAATCCTAAATTCGAAGTACGATTCTTCATCCTCCGACTCCAACCAATGGAAACGCACCATCGACAATTCCTTCGATGCTATAAGCTCGGCGGATTCCTCCACACCTTCCCATTCAAAGGTAAAAATATTGTCTTTTTCGGAAACCTTGTCGGCATACCATTCGTTCAAGCCTGTAGGCGTGCTCAGACGGCTATATAAAACTTTCACAGACGTGTTCAAAACAAACTCTAACTCTATCTTCTTCATAAACAAGATATTTTTGCTATTTTCGTGGTCAAAATTAAACATATTTTTCATATTAGAAAATTTCTGAATATATTTTTTTTCAAAAAGATTTGCACATATCCAAAAATACATATACTTTTGCAGTCCCAATTCCAATACGGAATTTGATTATGGCGAGGTAGCTCAGCTGGTTAGAGCGCATGATTCATAATCATGAGGTCGGCGGTTCAATCCCGCCTCTCGCTACAAAAGTTAAGCGGCTGATTAGCCGCTTTTTTCGTATGCCAACATATAAAATATTTTTGATTCCCAAACAATTAACACTACAAAATAATTTTTTCAAACACAATCAAACACAATCAAATATTTGTTAGTAAAACAATATTCTTTTACATTTGCAAAGAACTATCCGTCAGTAAAACATCAGTAAAATAATATTGATTATCAGTATATTAAAATTAAACGATGGCAAAAATATCTTTCACTCTGGATCCGCAGATTGGCGCAGATGGAAAACAAGTTCTCAATCTCCGTTTCGCCGCTAATAATACAAGAGCAATGCTAACCACACCATACCGCCTGTATGTTGACGACTGGGACGACAAGAACAAAAAAATAAGGCGTTCCTGCAAATACTACAAGGTTGATACCGAGAACGCAAAACTCATAGAGTACATCAACGAAGCAACACAATTTATATTATCAATACCTAACTATGACATATTGACTGCTGGCGAACTAAAGCAGAACTTTATTGACAGGAAGAAAGGCGACAAATCGGACTTTTATGCACTTATGGAAGCCTTTGCCGAACAAAAAGCGAAAGAGAATCCTGACGCTTCATCGGCAAGAAGCATAATGCAAACGAAAAGAATGCTGGAAACTTTTGAGAAAAGATTGGAAACGCAAGAAGTTACACCTGCATTTCTAAAAAAACTTGAAATATATTTAAAGGTAGAGAAAAACCTAAAGATAAATTCAGTTGCCGACTATATGACAAACATAAGGACGGTCTATAACTATGCAATAACCAATGGCTATGCGAAACGCGACAACTATCCTTTTGCGACATACAAGATAAAGAGAGAACGAACTCGACACCGCGTTGTTGCTATTGATGATATGCACAAAATATTTTCGTACACGCCAGAAACCAGCGGAGAAGCATTTGCCCTTGATATGTTCAAACTGTCATTCTTCCTGATTGGAATAAACTTCAAGGATATGCTCAACCTGCAATGGAAAGATGTTTACCGGGACAGAATTACATACAGGCGACTAAAGACGGGTCGCGACATTACCGTAAGGATTGAGCCAGAGGCATACGAAATAATAAACAGGCACAAGGGCGAGAAAAGGATTCTTAACATATTAGAACAAAAGGAAAAGACGGCAAAGTCCGAAAGAAAATCACAGCTACATACCGACATCACAAAGACCTGCAATAAGCACCTGAAAAAGATTTTTGAAAAACTGGA